>PFAM01000019.1 GCA_002778705.1 Candidatus Falkowbacteria bacterium CG10_big_fil_rev_8_21_14_0_10_37_14
TGATAGTCCTAAAACTATACAGTTTATATCCAGTTTGTACTTTCATACTCATCATTCTAGTCGACTAATTTTATACTGTCAAATTGCCCAACCACACAACCACCAAAATTAAAGTAACCGACAGGCAACTAGCAGATATCAACATTACCCGCCATCCATTCCACGGTGAATGGAACTATACAATCCACCCACAAAATACTGTCAAGTGTCAGCTAATTAGCGAGTGAGACCTAAGCGGACTTTCACACCGCTTAGCGGTGTGAGCCCACCAGGTCTGGAACCATTTCGTCCAATAGCTACTAATAATGAGGATGTATCACCCCCCAGGTTAAATCCCGACTTGTGCCATCTAGTATGCAAATTTCAACTTTTCTAAAATTTCAACCTCAATTGTGGATAACTTCTGCGGTATGATCTGGATTTCGTTGGTTAAACTGTCCTGAATCTTAACTTCAACAACTCGTCTAAGGATGTGGTTAAGTTTTTTGAGTGAGAGACTAGTTGTTTTCTCTAGGTGCTTGCCAACACAGAGTGCCATAAAGCAAATTAACAGATGTGCCATGATAGTTTTTGTTTTGTAGTGGTAGATAGGTCTTGTTTGTAAGTCTGTCTTAGCCATTCTAAAGTTTTTCTCAATTTTCCATAGATTATGATATTTCTCGATTACCTCTTGATCAGTGAGTTGTTTTTGGTTGGTATAGTATCCCTTGATTCCCCAAAGCAGCTTGGTTTTCTCAAATAACTTTTGGTTAATAGTTGGCTTGGTTGACGTGGGAATACTCAAGTATTTAAGTCGCTTAATACTCTGACTTGGTTTGGTTAAGTTGGCTCTGGCTCGCTCTAGCTGTTTCTCCGCCTCATACTTGTCTTTGTTGTATCGAACTGACAAATCAAGTCACCTTTGCTAGTACGAATCCTTGTGGATGATTGATCAGTTTGGTTTAGAGTCTGACTAACCTTTTCGATTAATGTTTTGGTCAAATTTGCAAGCCTTGCTCCCACAATATAGGAATGACCAGCAAAAACAAGTTGATCTACGTTATCCTGACTAATCATGGCGGCATCGGCTACCACTGTTAGGCTTTTTATTTGATGTCTTTGACAAAAAGACTCTATGGTCGGTAACAAGGTTTTACACTCTGCCTTGTTGCCTTGATACATCTTGAATTCCAGAGGGAATCCATCTGGTGTCACGATCAAACCAATGACTATTTGGGGTTGATTGTTTTTATGCTCCTTGGACATGCCACATTGTTTAACGTCCTGATTACTTTCAAAGGTCTCAAAGTACAGGGTGGTGACATCATAAAAGACCATGGAACAGTCAAAATCTGACCCTGATTTTGCATAGGTAATTGCGGCTGTCTCTATTGCTGTCTTTTGACCTGACAAGGAGTTTAAATGGCTCCTCATGGTGCGTTCGCCGTGAACTACGCCATAATCATCTTTCAGGAGTTTGATAGCTTGAGATTTAGAGGATGGTTCAATGAGGCGAACAACAACCAGGTCAACAACTAGACTACTGAGCTTGGGAGAGAAGTTAAAGTCAAGAATAATTTGTCTGTATAAACGATAAATCAATTTGGACTTTACTCCAAGACTAACCAGCCGGCTAAAATCAATAGGCAATGGAAGTAGTGGCTCTGGTACATCTGGAAATAGAGGTGTTTGATTTTCATGGGATACTATCCAAGCTAGAGCTTCATGCTTGAGTGCTAATATGCCTTCTTTTCTTTTACTACTTCCGATATGTTTAAACACCTTGATCTGATGACCACCACGAGCCACTACCTGAACTGACTTACTCCCAACTTTCCCTGCCTGGACAACCCTGACTCTATACATGAGTCTATTTTACTTTAGTATGCAGTTTGACAACTCTTGCCTGGACAAGTCCTCAAAAATGACGATTTACTCAAAATGGCACAAGTCGGGTGAGCCCACCAGGTCTGGAACCATTTCGTCCAATAGCTACTAATAATGAGGATGTATCACCCCCCAGGTTAAATGGGACAAATGGGACAGTGTAAAAGGAGTTGCTACTGTCCAATGATGTAGTTTGATATATTTATACCAATGTAGAAATCTCTCAAGATAAGCCAAACACTTGCTAATTATTTAGTATTACACTCGAAACCATTTTGCCTATTGTAGCGTGCCCTTTTTCATCTAAATGGAAACCATCATGTTTACTTGTTTTTACGAATTTCTGTAAGTCTATTAAAATACATTTTTCCTTGACACTAATGTTCGCATATAGTTCTGGTAGCATTTTAGATTTTTTCAGAGCTCCCTTGAATGTTTCAGCTAAGTTGCACATTTGCTCATCTACGGTAGGCGGATTTATAAGAATAATCTTTGGTAAGCTCTGTCCTTCAGCGATACAAAGATCCCTTACCTTTTGAACTATCCTTCGAATGCCAATTGCTATGGATTTTGCATCCCTGTAAAATCTGTTTTTTAGGTCATTTGACCCCAACATAATTATTAAATAATCAATTGGAAAATGTGATTTGAGGCATGGTGCCAAACAGCTCAGGCCGTTCATTCCTTCGTGGCTAGGGTCATCAAGGTCAGTTGTTCTACCGTTTAGCCCTTCTTCGATAACTTCGTATTTGATTCCTATGATGTTCTGAAAAATTCCTGTCCAACGCTTATCGAAGGGGTATCTTGTTCCCTTAACTGGTATATACCCCCATGTATTTGAGTCTCCGTAACACATAATCCGTAGAGCGCTAGGCAAAGTATTCATAGCTCATAGCACTTTAATATTATACGAAGTACTCTCTCCAGATTTCTGTATCTAAGGAGTTTCTTGTTCCTCCAGGGAATATTGGCTGGAAATTATTACCTAGATAAATATCTGACATGGCTTTTGCCGCTTCGAATATATACTCTTTGCTGGGTCTAGCTTTGTTCTTATAATCTGATTCAGGATCTGGATGAAACCAATTTATTGATGGGACAACATCTCGTTTCAACAGCTCATCGAATCCTTTTCGCAAGGATTTGATTGGTTCAAGTCCACCTACGAATCCGCAATACACATTGCCTTTGCCAAAAACCTTAACTGCTTCATCAAAGGCCTTGAAGAACTTCCCATAACCATAGTGAGACTGTTTTCCAGGACAGATTTCTTTAAATAAATTTTCGTCGAACACCTCTAAATTGAATGCGATACTGTTTAGTCCAGTCGCTTTCAACTCAGCCAATAAATTTAAATCATCTGGAGGGAAGGTTAATAAATGATGAGTAATGCCTCTTGGAGCCACTTTACTGACTACTTTGATCAAATCCATTTGTTGTTTAATTCCGATATTGTTATCTGGATGTGTTCCGGCACAATAGTCAACATGTTTTATTCTGGGCTCTTCTTTAAATGCCATAATTGCTGCCTCTTCAGCAATGGGGGGAAATATGTTGAAGATATTGTCTGCGCCTATGTCATCCCTCGTAGTGCCTAGTGAACAAAACTTACACTGTTCCTTAGTGCCAAAAAAATAACACCACCCTCTGTTAAAAAGTGACAATGAATACTTACCATATAACACGATTTCTTGTTGGGCTAATTTTCCATTGGACAATTTTTTATCGAAGAAATTTGGTCTTGGTGAAAATGAGATTGGTGTTACAGACTTGCCTTCAAAGTGTAACTCTACTTGGCCAGACTTACTAACCTCAATAGACCAGGGTGTTTCATTTTTATTTTTCAAGTGAACACCGATAACGATATCTTCGGGTAGTAGTAGCTCTGAGGGGATCGAACGTAGATCCCAGCTCTCATTATTACTTCGACCATATGGATATCTGTTTTCAGCATACTTCAGTCCAACCTCTTTTCTTGCCTCTTCACTTAAATATATACAATCGCTTAAGATTACAGCCTTGATGTGACCTGGGTTATTAAAGTCTATCTTCATATATGCCTCCTATTAATCACAACATTATCATTTTTTACTAAAATTATATAAATAACTAAACATTTTTTCCTTTTCCCATTTCAATAATCCTTGGGATATAGAGCATATTAGGACTGGATCATTATAAGATCTTTTTATTATATACCAAGGCACATAAATACCTCCTATCAACTCTTTCAACCACGAATACCATGCAGCCCGTATTCTCATTAGTAATGGATATTTTGTATCAAATATCTTGCGTATTTTTGTTATTTCCAATGCCTGACAGAGGATAAACAATCCTAGGCCTATTTTAAAATCGATTATCATGATTATGATAGATAAAACTCTGCCCAAAGGATAACTTAGAAAGAAATGAAGGTATGGTATTTCCATTTTTTCGCGTTTACAGTATAAGAGCACATTAGCGGTACCACGAAGCTCGTATACTATCTTTTTTAGTATTGTTGAGGCAGTTTGTGGAGAATCATGAATACCAAATAATTCTGGAGTAAACAAAAAATCCCATTTCTTGTGGTGAGCTTGTAGTTGGAATGTCGTATCTTCTCCAAAACTGTCGTAAAAACCATCCGGAAAGTGGACCTGATCCAATAATTCTCTTCTAATCGCAGATATTGCCATAGATAAGGTTGTAAACTTCCTCAATGAAATTAGTCTCATGCTTGTCTTTTCAAAAATTGCATCCCTACGAATATCTCTCACCAGATTCCAATCTGTATTTGTTGCACTAGTGTACTTGCCGCAGATACCCCCAATAGTCGGATTATTTTGGAATGTCTTCCTAATGATCTTGAAACTATTTCTGTCTTCCAGATATAGATGTGCATCTAAAAATAGAACGACGTCACCAGTACAGTGAAGTAACCCTAAATTGCGGGCGTTACTAGCCCAACTCTGCTTATTAGATAATATGGGATTTATACCTAGTAATTTAACAATATCTACTGAATTATCTGTACTATTATCATCAATGATTACATATTGAACGTCTTCAGTAGGATAATCTTGAGAGAGTAAACACTGTAAGGTTTTACGTATTTTTTGTGCTTCGTTATGCATTGGTATTAATATGGATATTTTCATAGCTTTAATATCTCGTTTTCCCTAATTAGTTCGACGATTTTATTTAGATATTCTACTACTCCTATGTTTGGGTTCTCTGATAATTCGCAATAAATTGGTACATCTTTTATGAGCACTGATCTATGTGATGTTTTCTGGATGAGCTCATATAACTCTATTGAGAGTATGTGCTGTTGGTACGAAAAGCTGACCCATTCTTCTCTTGTTAATCCCCAGTAACTTGTATTGTAAAATGGGTACAAATATGAGAGTCGACCTTCACTAGCAACTGATAAATCTATTTCTGGCATCTCAAGGCATTCGAATAATTCAATCCACTGATAGTTTTCTAGCTCACCAAAATACTTAATATTTTTCAATCTCAGATTGAGTAATTTTTTGTTCTTAACTTTTAAATTACTCTTTTCGATTTCTCCTAGTGCCTTCTGACTTGATATTGTTTTTCGATACTGATCTAATTGCGACATTTGTCTGTACGCTCCATGGGGAAATCCAGCGCCGCTTCCATAAATATCAAAAAAGTCTTTCATCTCAATACCTAATGTCCTTGGGTTTTTAGCATGATACTTTGAGTAGACTGGCTGACCACCTAGTTGAAACCCTTCTTCTCGTAAACTATTGGCAACAACGAATCCACATACTGGTATGTTATTTTCATTAAAAATACTCTTAATTTCTAGTAATGTCTTGCCAGTACCCAATGAGTCATCAAATATCAAGCAAGGCGCATTACCAATCGAAAATTTTATCCTACTGATCTGTTCTTGTATATTACTCCTTCTGCCAAGTAGTTTTCCATGGCCTCTCCAAAATCCACCATCCAATCCTGGGACTCTTGTTCTTGACACTGTGAAGTCATGATATTGCAATCGCTTCTTGATCAATTCTTCCCGCAACTCTCTATACAATTCTGATGAGATAAATATCGGGACCACACCGCCTTTTATTAGCGGAATAAGTTCTCTCGTGCTATAAGACTTAATTATTTTTGTATTTGAGCCAAAATATTTTTTAATATTCGCGATCGATTTATTGACTATTTCATCTACCTGACCCCTACCAGGTAATGCAAACCCTCTTCCAGATGACCACTCACTTAAGCATCCATAGATTTGATCTGTAACAACTACTTGTATCATTGTGTTAAAATCTACTATTAGTTAATAACAATTAATATGGGATATTATACATGATTAGTAAAGACTCTTGTAATTTAATATGTGTGGTAGATATTGACGGTACGATAGCGCGGGGACATCTCTTTCATCATCTAGCATATTATAACAATCAACTAAATCTTAAACTGACTACAGACTACATATCAAATGCGTCGAAATTATACAGTTCAACTTTAAAGGTTCCAGAGATTAAAAAATTAGCAGATAGCAAATTGAAAGGCTTTCTAGAGATAAGAAACGAAATACATTCATCTGATGAATTGGCGTTTCACCTAACTCCAATCCCAGATTCAACTGAAGGCACTTGGTCCATAACTAAACAAACTATCTTTGGAGGATACTATACTGCACGGAAATGTTCAACGTCAATTACTCGTAAATGGTTATTGAAACATCATTATCCAAATCCAGAAAAAGTTGTGATGGTCACTAACCATAGAGATAAATTGATAAAGATCATCGAAAACCATCTTGTTGGTACTACGAATAAATGCCTATTAATTGATGATCATCCTGACGATATTTTAGTCGCCTCTCATAATTTATCTAAAGTAAAGAAATATGCTAGTTACTTGAACAATATAATTATCGTTGGATATTCTCGATTACCAGATATTTCCCTGGCAGGTAACAGTAAGGTGTGTTATTTGGAAAATTGGAAAACTTTGAATTTATCTAAACTTCTTAGCGAGGTATCCAGATTATGAGCCACCCTGAGGTTAGTGTTTTAGGAATGGGTCTGCCGATTATTGATAGAATTGGCAAGGTTGCTATGGCGCCTACTTCTAGAGAGAAGGTTGAACTACACAGGATAGCTCGGGACGTAGGTCCAAAAGACGGTGGGGTGATACCCAATATATTATCGAACTATGTTGCATTGTCAGATGACGTAAAGCAAGTCCGCCTACTTGCAGGAGTAGGCGAAGACACCGCTGGTTATGGCTATATAAATAGACTCGATAGAAGAATTCAAAATATTGACATTATTAGGTCACAAGAAACTGCTCAACTATATGACCTTTTGACTACTGATGGTTCTCGTATCTGGCAATTATTCCTTGGTGCAGCTGCCTTCGTTTCCGCCGGATCTAAACATTACAGGGCGATACAGGATAGCAATAGCTACTTTATGATAGATATAAATACAATACGGGAGCCTGAGATCATGGATGAGGCGAATAGAACCTTAGGGGTAGTAAACTCTAATCAGGCCCATACGATTGTTAATCTAAGTGGAATTCAGGGCATAGATGAAACTAGAATTCGTCAAATAGCATCAACTTTCTCAAAACCACCACTTGCAGTTTTTGGTAATGTTGAGGAATTTGCTGTACTAGAGCATAGTGCCTTACAAATAATTTTTGCTGATACACGCCTACAAGTTAAGACCATGGCCGAAGAGGGCTCTATCATGACCTTTGATGGTATTAAGAGGCATATACCATCAGTTCGCGTTCCAGATAGTCAATTTCGAAGCTCGGTTGGGTGCGGAGACAGTTTTATGGGTAGTTTTTTAGCATTATGTCTTGCAGAAAAGCCAGATTTTTGGTCAGCAAAATTATTAGAAAGATCCGCAAATTTTGGCTCTTTCATGGCATCTGAAACTGCTGAATCACACGCGACCTTACGGTCTCGGGGTCACTAGAATACAAGCTTCGCTTGCCCTGTTTCTTCCTTCCCCTGGTTTTCTATATAGC
>PFAM01000022.1 GCA_002778705.1 Candidatus Falkowbacteria bacterium CG10_big_fil_rev_8_21_14_0_10_37_14
TAAGAAGTGGCGGCGCAAATGGCGATAGCTAGAGCATCGGCGGCATCATCTGGTTTAGGAATTTTATCCAAGCACAAAATCATTTTAATCATCCGCTGCACCTGTGCTTTATCGGCGGCGCCATAAGAAGTAACGGCCTGCTTAACTTGCACTGGCTTAAACTCCATAATCGGTAATTTTTGTTGATGTAAAGCGAGCAGAGCCACACCCCTGGCCTGGCCCACCACTAAAGCCGTCTTGGCGTTTTTAGCAAAAAAAAGCTCTTCAATACCGGCAGCCACTGGCCTGTATTGCTCAATTAAAGTGTTTAATTCTTTAAAAATAATTTCCAAACGCTCCGGCACTGGTACGCCCGCCTTAGTTTTTATACTGCCATAAGCTAAACACTTCAGGCGACTGCCTTCAGCATCTATTATTCCCCAACCGGTGTCGGCAATGCCCGGGTCTATGCCTAAGAAGACCACAATAGTTTATAAAGTTTATAAAGTTAAAAGTTTATAAAGTTAATATAATGAAAACTATTATAAAAACTAAAATTGCGAAGCAACACACTCCCAACTTTAGGAACTTTATGAACTTTAAGAACTTTATGAACTACTTAAGATTAGTATAATAATCCGCGACCTCTTCACAATTATCCAGTTCGTCAATAGTTTTTTCAATTTTTTCATCATCACTATCAGACACGGCGATTTTTTCTTTAGCCACATATTCCATCTCGGCTGAGTCGGTAACTATTTTTTTGTTATCCAAAAAGTGTTTAATTTTTTGTAAATCGCTAACATGAGTATATAGAGTAACACCTTCGTCCTCCATTAAGATATCTTCTACCCCCTGATCAATTAATTCCATTTCTAAGGTTTCAAAATCTTGGCCTTTGAGATTTTCAGCTGTAATAGTAATAACACCCAGCTGAGCAAAGTTCCACAGTACAGCACCCATAGAGCCGCCATGTTTATCAAAAATATGGCGAATAACAGCAGCGGTACGATTACGATTATCAGATAAACACTTCACAATGAATTGACTTTGAGCTGGACCAACCGCTTCATATAATAATTCCTCAGGAGCTGTGCCGCCCAATTCACCGGTGCCTCGTTTGATAGCACGATCAATATTTTCTTTCGGCATGTTAACAGAACGAGCTTTATCAACCGCAATTCTTAATTGAAAATTAGTTGTAGGATCACCACCATTACGAGCTGCTATCACAATGTTATTAGCCACCTTAGTAAAAGCGGCACCACGCTTAGCATCCACTACGGCCTTAGCTCGTTTGGTGGTTGCCCATTTAGAATGTCCGGACATAGAGTTAATTTAAATTTCTAATTTTGTAATTTTTAATTTTTAAATAAACCAATAAATTTTTTAATTCACTAAACCTAATATAGGCATCGATGTTTTGTTTAGAAAATTAAATAATTATTTAGAAATTGGAAATTAAAAATTTGGCATTGTCTTATATCTAACCTATCACATTAAACTTTTTTGGCAAGGCGACGATATAAATACCAACCAATAATCGCCACCATTAAAAC
Source organism: Candidatus Falkowbacteria bacterium CG10_big_fil_rev_8_21_14_0_10_37_14 (assembly GCA_002778705.1). Taxonomy (GTDB): domain Bacteria; phylum Patescibacteriota; class Patescibacteriia; order Patescibacteriales; family Patescibacteriaceae; genus 1-14-0-10-37-14. The sequence continues at coordinate 1,539 of PFAM01000022.1, forward strand.
CAAGCTAAATAATTGTGGCCAACGCCAACCAAGCACTACAGGGACTTCATCTAAACGCCAAAACTCCATAGTAAATCTAATCAAACCATAGGCGAAGAGATAGACCATTAGCATTTTAGGAACTTTTCTTTCATCAGGTTTACCTGATCTAAACCACCACCATAGTCCGATAAATACCAGTAAATTAAGCAAAGATTCATACAAAAACATCGGCTGAAAATAACTAAAATTCGAGAACCCTAAAGGACGCAAATTTTCAGCAATCGGAATCCCCCAAGGCAAATTAGTCGGCTGACCAAATAATTCTTGATTAAAATAATTGCCCCAACGACCAATAGTTTGCCCCAAAGCCAAAGATGGAGTTAAAGCTCCAAGTAAAACCGGCCAAGCAATTTTTTTTCTGGCCCAAAAAAATAAAGCCAAGCTTCCGCCAAGCCAAGCACCGTGAATAGCTAAACCACCTTGCCAAACTTTTAAGGCGTCTAGCGGTGTAGCTATATAATAAGGCCACTCTAAAATTACATAATAAAGCCGTGCACCGATAAGTCCACCGATAATTGCCCACCAAGCGATATCTGTTGGCCATTCTTTAGGCCAAGATAAACGACGGGCGACTAAGATTAAAATCCACCAGGCGGACAACATGGCAATAGCCATTAACAAGCCATACCAATAGATTTTTATAAAACCAAAATTCACAAGCAGACTGTTCGGGCTAAAACTGTGAAAAAATAAAAATAAATTATTCATGACTATAGCATAACAAAAAAAGAAAAAAGAAAAAAGACTCATCTTATTATAAGATGAGCCTTAACTATTGATTACAGCTTTTTAGAAGCTGATTCTTGCTTGAAAGAAGTTTTTAATAATTCACTAGCTTTTTTATAATAGACCATCCAAACGAAAAGACTAAAGATGTCTAAACTAGCAATAAATATTAACCCTTGATAATGATTAAAGAAGTCATCATTAAAAAATTGTCCACCATTCATAAGATGACCAAGGCTCATTATCGCTAAAACAGTAAAAAGAAAAAGGAATATCCATCTGAATAAAGTTGCAATAATAAAAGCAACCATACCTTCCGAGCTATTTGAATCAAAAATATCAATCTGTGGCGAACTCATGATTGGGCCTCTTCCATAAACTTTTTATTTTTAGAAAGCTCATATAAACAACCAGAAAAACACAAGAACATAAAACCTTCACAAAAAACACCAAAAAGGTTGTTTACAATAAAACCAAAAATAATCAAAGATAAGATAAGCACAGCTATGCCAATATAGGCCCAAAATTGAACGGATATATTTCTCATGACCAAACCTTTAAAAATAAATTGTTAAATAACTATATTAATTATATCATAAATTATCTATTTTGTCAAGCCAACTGTGTAAAAAGGCTTATATTTATTGTTTTACTAATAGAGACCTAGGAGATTTTTCCAATGTTTATCACAAAAATTTTAGCTATTTTTGTTAAACAGCTTTATTTTAGTTAGTTTTTTAACTAAAGATCTTTATATGCTGTGCCACCAAAGACTTATTAAACCTGCAAAAATGGCTAATAAAGTAAAGGCTGCTGCCAAAAGACAAACTCCGTTATATCTGGCGACAAATAAGCTATTTTATAATGTTTATTATAACCTAACTTCTTTTTTTTGTAAAGAATTTTTACTAAACAAGTTTTGGCCTATTTTAGAGCAAACCCAACTAATATAAAATCGTCAGCCTTGCTATTTTTTATTATTTGTACTATAATTTTTGTATATTTATTCGTGCAAATGACTAGGTCTCCTAAAAAAGCACTAATATATACACAGTAATGGCTTAATAGCAGATCCTGTTATGTTTGATGTTTTTTGTTATTTGGAGAGACTTCCGTGTTCAAGGAAGTAAATTAACTAATATTATGTACGATAACGATAGATTATTAAAAAATCTGGAAAGACCTGAACAACCGACGCATGAAAATAAAAACAACCAATTAACGCCAAAAAATGGCAAAAGTTGGGGTCATCGATTACTTAAAGCTGGTGCTTCTGGGATGATTTTTATAATTGTGTTATTTATTACCTTTTATGTTCATGGGCGTGCTAATAATCAAGCTACTGACAGCTTAGCTTGGATTAATCGTATTCCAATTATCGGTCAAATCAAATCTATGGCCGAAGGTGCCTTTACCCCTTTGAGAGGTGAAGAACGTGGCCGTATTAACATTATTTTAATGGGTGTGGGAGGCAAAGGACACGATGGAGCCGAATTGACAGATACTTTAATGGTGGTTAGTTTAGACATAGCTACCAAAAAAGTTTCTTTATTATCTATTCCTCGTGACTTATCAGCACCGATAGAAAGTATTGGTTGGCGTAAAATTAACGCTGTGAATTCTTACGCTGAAAAAAGTCAAACTGGTTCTGGCGGTTTAGCTACTAGCCAAGCGATTAGCAATATCTTGGGTCAACCGATTGATTATTATATTAAAGTAGATTTTGACGGCTTTGTTGGTTTAGTTGATCAATTAGGAGGCTTAGATATTTGCGTAGATAGAGCTTTTGACGACTACACTTATCCAGCTGACGGGCAAGAAGCTAACCCGGTTTATGTTGATCGTTTTGAACACCTACACTTTGAAGCTGGTTGTCAAAAAATGGACGGAACATTAGCTTTGAAATATGCTCGTAGTCGTCATGCTTATGGGCCAGAAGGAACCGACTTTGCTCGTGCCGCCCGTCAACAAAAAGTAATTCAAGCTGCTAAAGAAAAACTGTTAAATAAGAGCTTACTATTTAATCCTAAAATCTTAAGCGATATCGCAACTAAAGCCAGTGCTAATATCAGCACCAATATCAAAGCCCCAGAAATTATGCAGTTGTGGTCACTGGTTAAAGATATCCCAAAAGAAAAAGTAAACAATAAAGTGTTGTCCAATTCTCCAGAAGGTTTATTGGTTGATGCCACAGGTACTGACGGTGCTTATCTCTTGCTACCTCGTACCGGTAACTTTAATGAAATCCAATACTTATTTAAAAATATCTTTGTAGAAACTCCACAAGCTACTAAAACAAAAATCAAAGCCGAGAACGCCAAAATACAAATCATGAACGGCACTTGGATTAATGGTTTGGCTTCTAAAACTTCCGTGGATTTGGAAAAAATGGGTTTCACTATTACCGGACTAGCTAATGCTAGTCGCCAAGATTTTGAAACCTCGGTAATTTATGATTTAACTTTTGGACAAAAAACCGAAGCCTTAAAAACAATTAAAGAATCTTTAGGAGCTAATGTTTCTTTCAACTTACCAGATTGGTTAAAAGTCGATTTAGCTACTGCCATCGAAAACAGTGTTAATAAAGAACAACCGGACCTGGTGTTAATTCTGGGCCAAGATGCTAAGCAACAATAATATGCTCGCTAAAAAATTAAAAGGCGTTCTGCCACTAATTGCTCTGGTAGGACGTGCCAATGTTGGCAAGTCCACTATCTTCAACACCTTAACTGATAAAAAACAAGCTCTAGTTTCTAATACAGCCGGCACTACTCGTGATGCTAATATTGGCCAGGTGGAATGGGGTAAACGAAAAATGCGTCTAGTTGATACCGGTGGTTTTTTGGACTTGGATTTTTTAACCAAGACCAATTTAACGGCTAAGACTATCGATGAATCTGTCCAAAGACAAGCTCGAGAGTTTATTACCCGGGCTGATGTAGTGTTGTTTGTAGTAGATGTTAAAGAAGGCTTACTTCCCGACGATCAAAAGTTGGCTAAGATTTTAAAAGGTTTATTACCAGAAAAAACTAATTTAATTTTGGTAGCCAATAAAGCTGATAGCGTTCGTGATCGTAGCGAGGCCAGTAATTTTTATCGCCTAAATCTTGGTGATCCACAAATTATTTCGGCTGCCACAGGAAGCGGTACTGGAGATTTGTTAGACGAAATTTGTTTGCGTTTGAAAAATTGGCGACCAAAAGAAGAGCTTATGGCTGACGACAACATTGAAGTATCCACTAGCTCTGGCTTTACTGAAGAACAAGAAAGTGGAAGAGCTATTCGTGTTTGCCTACTAGGCAAACCAAATGTTGGTAAATCATCTTTACTAAATGCTCTATCTGGATTTGAACGCGTAATTGTGAGTCCAATTGCTCACACTACACGTGAACCACAAAACACTGAACTGGTTTATAAAAATCGTAATATCACTATTATTGATACGGCTGGTATTCACAAAAAAGGATTGAAAGGTGGGCCATCTAAAACTAAAGAAAACTTAGATAAAAAATTAGAGAATCAAGGTATTAACGCTAGTTTGCGTGCTTTACAAGGAGCCGACATAGCTCTGCTTGTTTTAGATGTTTCGATTGGCTTAAGCAAACAAGACGCTAAACTAGTCGAAGAGATTTTAAAACGCCGAAAGAGTTTAATTATTATTGCCAACAAATGGGATTTGGTAGAAAAGCGTGATACTATTAAATACTCTCAAGATATTTATCGTACAGTTCCCTTTGCTCAATTTGTGCCAATTCAATTTATCAGCGCTAAAACCAAAGAAAAGGTTAATAAGATTTTAGAATTAATTTGTCACATTACTGACAATCGTCATTTAGAATTGAACGAAGAACAGTTAAGAGAGTTTATTTGTCGTTGTGTGAATGGTCACCCACCAACTAAAGGTAAAGGCACCCGCTATCCTCGTATTCGTCATTTTGGTCAAAGTGATACCAACCCCCCTGAGTTTTCAGTTAAAGTTGGAGCCAAGGAATATTTAGATGAAAGCTATTTGCATTATTTAACTAATCGCTTGCGCGATAGCTATGACTTAGTCGGCACCCCAGTCAAGATGTGGGTAGAAAAAGCTAACACTATCCATGGCAAAGCGGACAATTAAGTTACAAGTTTATAAAGTTGAAAGTTAATCTTATGAAGTTGATAGTCGGATTAGGAAATCCAGAAGCGAAATATAATAACACTCGCCACAATATCGGCTTTCAAGCTGTGGATTATTTAGCTACTTGTGCCAGATTAAAATGGTCGGAGAAAAAAGATTGGCAAGCTATTGTAGCTAAAGGAGCTGATTATATTTTAGTTAAACCTTTGACATACATGAATAATTCTGGTGAAGCAGTATCGAAGATTGCTAAATATTATAAACTGGGGGATGGCACAGCAATAGGCGACGACCTAATCGTTATTCATGATGAACTAGACCTGCCTTTAGGAGAAGTTCGTAAATCTTGTAATTCTTCGGCTGCCGGACACAACGGCATTAAATCAATTATTAATTTTTTAGGAGGGCAAAACTTTTGTCGGTATCGACTAGGTATTAAAACCGAAGGATTAAATAAGTCTTATTTAGGGCTATTTAAAACTAGCCCGGCAAAATTTGTTTTAAACCATTTTACCGCCTCGGAACAGATCGTGGTTAAGAAAATGATAGAACAGATGGCAATAGAGTTAAACATTGACTAATTATAAAATTCGGGTTATAAATAAAACGCTAAAAAATTATATTGGGGTGCCCATAGTTTAGCGGTAAAACGCTGGGTTGTGGTCCTAGTATCAAGGGTTCGACTCCCTTTGGGCACCCCAATGTAATTTTTGAAACAAAAATCCTTTCAATCGAAAGGATTTTTGTTATTTATCGTATTAATAAAGTAGCCTTAAAAAAATTATCTATATTTTCCAACTCTTGACAGAAGTTTTCGCAAACATTATAATTATGTTATACCCCCTACTGGGGGATAGAGGATAATTAAATTAACTTCATGGAACAAACATTTAATGAGCAGGCTAATATCTTAAGACGGCTAAAAATTATTGAAGGCCATATCAAGAAAGTCATCTCCATGGTAGAGAGTGACCGTTATTGTGTTGATGTGCTTCAGCAATCTTCCGCCGTCCGTAGCGCTTTAAAAAAAACTCAGGATTTAATTTTAGCTAGACATTTAAGAAGTTGCGTGCGTCATGCCCTAAAAGAAGATCGAGGAGATAAAGTCATCGGAGAATTAATCGATATTTACACCCAAAGCAAATAATCACTTTATGCGTTTTATTCGTTATTACAAAAAGGTAATTACCTCAGCTACTCTATTTCAGATAGTGGTTGGATTATTTTTGTTGTGCCACGGTTCAACACCACTGCCAGCTCTAGCTGACAACCACAACAAACATTCTGAGGAGCAGAGCTTTACGCAAAATGATAACTTCAATACCCATCATCAAACAATGGAGTCATTAATAAACGCCAGCGAATCTCTACCAATGGAAACTGACCATGACAATCATCTATTGCCCTGCTGTTATGAAAAAACCGAGCCTACTCAAAAGGTTGGAATAGAAAATGCACTGTCTGAAAGTTTAATCGCTTTAGCTTCTTGGCCAATTAATATTACTAAACTATATAGCTCAGCAACTCTTGGATTTTTTGCTCAAGACCCGCCAAAATCATTAGACAACTCGATAGAAGACATCGTTAAACAAGAATGAGCATATTAAAGTCAAGCCTTGGTTTGACTAGTTTGGTTTTTTTAAATATCCTGCCGGAAAAACCGGTTTAACAAACTAACATACATATGTCTCAATCTAACTCCTGTAAAATAAGCCTACCTATTAAGGGTATGCACTGTCGATCTTGTGAACTACTTTTGGAAGAAAAGTTTTCTGGAATTAAAAATGTAGAAAAAAGCGATATTAACTATCGTCGAGGTACCGCAGAAATTTATTACAACGGCAGCCAACCATCAATTCCAGAATTAGAAAAAGTAATAATTGATAATGGTTACGAAGTCGGCACCGAAGGAAAAGCTAATTGGTTTAGTAAAAAAAAGAAAGATTATGAAGAACTGCTCTGGGCAATTTTAATCACCTTAATTGGTTATGAAGTTTTGGTATTTTTTGGAATATCTGATATCGGGTCGCTGGTAAACACCAGTGAAACTAGTTATGGAATGGTAGTGCTAATTGGTTTAGTGGCAGGCGTTTCATCTTGTATGGCACTAGTTGGCGGTTTAGTCTTGGGATTATCAGCGAAACACGCAGAAAAACATCCCGAAGCTACCGCAAGCCAAAAATTTACACCTCACATATATTTTAATGTTGGTCGTATCGGCGGTTACGCTGTTTTAGGAGGGATATTAGGCTCTTTAGGGTCGGTTTTTCAAATGTCTAGTTCAGTAAATAGCCTATTAACTCTGTTTGCTGGAGCAATAATGTTGTTTGTCGGCCTACAATTAATAGATATTTTCCCACGCTTAAGTAATTTTACAATCACCCTACCTAAAAACTTATCTAAATCTTTAGGTTTAAATAAACATCAGGCGGAATATAGTTCAACTAATTCCCTGGCGATTGGTGCATTAACATTTTTCTTGCCTTGCGGCTTTACTCAAGCGATGCAGATTTATGCTGTATCTACTGGCAGTTTTACTAGTGGTGCTATAATCATGGGGTTATTTGCACTGGGCACCGCCCCAGGACTTTTATCTGTTGGCGGATTAACATCTGTTTTGAAAGGTTCGGCGGCTAGAAAATTTTTTAAAGTTGCTGGAGTAGCAGTGCTTATGTTTGCTTTTTTTAATATTAATAACGGATTAACTTTAAGCGGTATTAACACCGGTTTATTAAAAGTAAAAACCTCTAAAACAACAGTCTCTAGTGATCCTAATGTAAAATTAATTGATGGCGTACAAGTGATCAATATGACTGAAAGCAACTCTGGCTATGCCCCTAATAATTTTACTATCGTTAAAGGCGTACCAGTCAAATGGATTATAGATGCCCAAGATCCATATTCATGCGCTTCAAGTCTAATAGCACCTAAGCTAGGCATTCGTAAAAACTTAAAAGCTGGAAAAAATGTGATTGAATTTACACCAACCATAAGTGGTTTGGTACCATTTTCTTGTAGTATGGGCATGTACACAGGATCATTCAATATTGTTGAATCCGGCAATGACAAGGCCTCATCCATAACTGACATTAAAGCCGGGGAAGCTCAAACCCCAAATAACTCCAGGACAGCCTCGTGTGGTGTGACGCCAAATAATACACCAAACAATAGCGCTAGTTGTGGAGCTAGCGGTGGTGGTTGCGGTTGCGGTGGCAGCACCAATCGACCAGCTCAAGATACCAATACTCCACCGGTAGTAGCCGAAGTGACCAAAGAACCAATTACTAAAGAACCTCTCCAAACTCTAAAAACAACTTACACTAAAAATTATTATTTACGGCCTTCGACTTTTACGGTTAAAGCTGGCACTAAAACTCGTTTGGAAATTGATGTGCGTGATAGTGGTGGTGGTTGTGGTAGCGAAATTACTATTGATGGTCTTTACAATAACACTACACCTTTGCGTGCCGGAGTACCAATCGTAATGGAATTTACTCCAACCACACCAGGCGTTTATGATATAACCTGTGGCATGGGTATGATTCATTTTGGCTCAATCACTGTTGAATAATTAAAAACATTTCTGATGAAAACTCTTAAAATAAAATTGCAGGGCCTACATTGTCCAGCTTGTGTGCAGCTATCAACCATGAAATTAAAAAAAATAGCTGGCGTGGAGACTGTAAAGATTAATCTAGTTAGTGGGCAAACGGAAATAATTGCTAATCGTGATGTTTCTATCGATGAAGCAAAAAAAATGCTTCAAGATACTGATTACTCGATTAGTAATATCTAAAAATATGAAAACTATTAATTTAACTATCACAGGCATGCACTGTGCTTCTTGTGAAAAACTTATCAATATGGGACTGACGGATTTAGCCGGTGTTAGCGACATCACTGTTAACGCAGCAACCGGTAAAGCCAGTCTAAAAATTGATGAGTCTCTCGTTAACGAAAAGCAAATTTTAAAAGCTGTTAAAGACGCTGGTTATGAAGCGACTGTTGATTTAAAAACCGCTAATGAACCAGAGCAAAAAAATGAAATAATGATTAAGCACAGCTCTACAAAATCCAACCAGCGTTTTAAAATAAAATTAAAAACAAAAATTGAAGCTGACGGTCAAATACATGAAGCTCTTGATGGTAAATCTGTTTTTGAAGGGAAAATTAAAAATCAAAAAATAGCAGAAATATTTTTGCCTCAAAAAAGCCAAGAGCTTAAAGGTTTTGTGGATAAACTGGCTAGTGCCGGTAACTTGTCTAAATTATTTGATTTGGTTAATGATCAAGAAAAACCAGAATATCAAACAACCACAACTGTTCCATTGATTGCCACACAAGCATCAACTACTGTAGCGGCTGGAGAAAAAGGACGCGTAAGTTTATCTATCAGTGGTATGCACTGCACTTCTTGTGCTGGCTTAATTGAAAAAGCTGTTAAAAAAGTTCCTGGTGTGAAACAAGCTAACGTCAATCTGGCTGCTGAAAAAGCTTTAATTGTATTTGATGAAACAACTCTGGATACTACCGACCTAATTAAAATCATTAAAGACGCAGGGTATGGAGCAGAGCTAGTCGATGCTAAAGATACTGAATACGATACTCGTAAACGTGAAACTGAGATCAAAAACTACCAAAGAAAATTTTGGTTCAGTTTAGCATTAAGTTTTCCAATGTTTTATTTCATGATGCTGGATTTCTTTGGCTGGTTACCAGGCGGAGTTAGCTTGCCACCTTACTTCGGCATTATCTCATTAATCTTAACTCTGCCGGTACAATTTATTGTGGGCGCCGGATTTTATAAAGGTTTTTGGTCATCACTAAAGATGAAAACTTTTAACATGGACTCCTTAATTGCTATTGGTACTTCCACCGCCTTTTTGTATAGCGTTTTTAATTTTGCCACCTACGCTATAGCCACAGGATCAATTATTGGCGTAGGCGGTAAAATCCCTGATTTATATTTTGAAACAGCCGCCTTTCTAATTACTTTTGTAGTTTTAGGTAAGTGGCTAGAAATTCGTACCAAAGGTAAAACCTCTGAAGCTATTAAAAAATTAATGGGGCTCAACGCCAAAACAGCTCGTGTTATTAGAAATATGACAACTACAGATATTCCCATCGAAGAAGTTGTTCACGGGGATATTATTGTAGTTAGGCCTGGAGAAAAAGTCCCAGTGGATGGAAAAATCACCAGCGGTTCTTCAGCTGTAGATGAATCAATGTTAACAGGTGAATCTTTGCCAGTAGAAAAAAGCGTCGGCAGTTTGGTTATTGGTGGCACCGTTAATAAAGTTGGTAGTTTTGAATTTGAAGCTACTCGTGTGGGTAGTGAAACTGCTTTAGCACAAATAATTCGTCTAATTGAAGATGCTCAAGGCTCTAAAGCACCAATTCAAGGTTTTGCCGACAAAATTTCTGCCGTGTTTGTGCCAATGGTCATTGGCATTGCCTTATTGACTTTTGTTATTTGGTATTTTTTCTTAGGTGCTGGATTATCCTTTGCTGTAATGACTTTTACTGCTGTTATTGTCATCGCCTGCCCTTGCGCACTTGGTCTGGCCACACCAACTTCTTTAATGGTTGGCACCGGTAAAGGCGCCGAATATGGCATTTTAATTAAAGGTGGTGAACCACTAGAGGCGGCTTGTAAAATTACAACTGTTATTTTTGATAAAACTGGTACTCTAACAAAAGGCAAACCAGAAGTAACTGATGTATTAAGTTTTGGACAGCTGGACGAAGATGAAGTCATTGGTATCGCAGCTGGTTTGGAAAAACTTTCTGAACATCCTTTGGCTGAAGCTATTGTTAATTATGCTAAAGAAGAAGCTCTAGACCTAAGTGAAGTCTTAAACTTTAAAGCTTTACCAGGACATGGTGTAGAAGGTGAAATTAATGGCACAAAATATTTTCTAGGTAATCGCCGTTTGATGACTAACATACTTGGCCACACCTTAGACAAAGCTAATCGTAAACTAGAAAAACTTGAGAAACAAGGTAAAACCGCCATGCTTTTAGCCACAACAGAAAATGTTGTGGGAGCTATAGCCGTAGCTGATACCGTTAAAGAAACTTCAGCTGAAGCTGTAGCTAAATTACAAAAAGTTAACATTGAGGTTTACATGCTGACTGGAGACAATGAACGCACAGCTAAAGCAATCGCTGGGCAAGTTGGTATTACAAATATTTTAGCAGAGGTACTGCCAGAAGATAAAGCTAATGAAGTTAAAAAACTGCAGGCGGCCGGCAAAAAAGTAGCGATGGTGGGCGATGGTATTAATGACGCACCTGCCTTAGCACAAGCTGAATTAGGTATTGCTATGGGATCCGGAACCGATGTAGCAATGGAGGCTGGGGGTATTATAATTATGAAGGACGATCTTAATGATGTAGTAACTGCTTTCCAATTATCTAAAGAGACTATGGGCAAAATAAAACAGAACATGTTTTTTGCTTTGTTTTATAATATTATCGGAATCCCAATAGCGGCTAGAGTCTTTATGGCCTTTGGTTTGATTTTAAAACCAGAGTTGGCCGGTTTAGCTATGGCCATGTCCTCTATTTCCGTGGTATCTAACGCTTTACTCTTAAAACTGTTTAAACCTAATAAACTAAACTATATATCACTAATCGCACCTGCAATAATGATAATAATCTTCTCTGGTTTATTTTTTGAGTTTGCACGCTTTAGCTCAATGATGAAATAGGAAAAATAAAAAAATACAGCTCATATTGAGCTGTATTTTTATTTCGTGCAATACTTAATAATGGTTTAAAAAAATGATATCCAAGTGTTTACTAATTGAAGAGACTCCCGTGTTCACAGAGGTAAATGTCGAGATTACGGACGAACAACACTCCAAACACCACCAACTTTATCGCCATTCATATCACCTGGTTCAACATCACCCATAAAATAATAAAGTGGTAAACCTTTATAAGTAACCTGACGACTATTATCACTCCAAACGATAAAACTTAAAGCCCCTGGTAAATCATCCTTAGATAAAACTCGCTGTCCGCTGATTTTTAAAGCTGGCCATTTAGCTAAGCACGCCTCATCACATTTAGTCTCACCGATAGTGTCCTTAGCATAATAATATAGAGTTAGACCGTTAACATCGGACAAATACTCTTTATTTCTAGCATCACGCCTAATTGTGACAGCCTCCGTAGGGCGTGGACCTTCTACAATAACCTTATCAGCAATAAAACGATCACTCTCTTGAAGAATATAAAACCACAGAGCACAGGCTGTCGCCACGACTGCCACAAACAGGCAGGCAATGACCGTATTAATCTTTTTAAAATGATTTTTTTTACCCATAAATTTTTATGGTGGACTAAGAGCCCTCCTATTATTTATTTACCAATATTATTAAATCTTTAATTTTTTTATTATAGCATTAATTAAAATTCTTGCCAAGCGTCTGTAAATAAGTGGCGAAACAAAAAATATCGAACTATTTTAAGACTTAAAATAAAAATCTTTATACTTTTTTATCAATGTTTTTGACCTGTTCTTCTAAGTTTGCTATTTTTTCAAGCACTGCTTGTTTAACTTTATCGTCTTCCACTAATTCTAAACCTGGCCAAGGAGTAGAACCAATAAAGGCATGATAAACAGAGTTTTTCAATAAATAGTCCTTCGTGAACTGATTTTCTAAATCTTTATTAAGGTTATTAAGTTCATTCCAAAAATTAGGCCCATAGACACGTGCTACGCTTATTAAACGAGCCGAAACTTCTGAAGGTGCTAAGGTTTCTATGTTTTCAGACGATTTTTCAGTAGAAACTGGCTCTTCAGTCTCTTTTGCTATTGTTTTGATTTGAGGTTTTTCAAAATTCATAAATGTAAAACTTATTATTGTTTTATTATAACACTATTACAAAAAAATAAAAATGTTGACATTTACTGTTAAATGTTAAAATATAAAAAGGCTAAAAGACTCTGTAAACTTTACAAGCCTTAACTAAGCAGAAGCGGATATGGCGGAATTGGTAGACGCACATGCTTCAGGTGCATGCGGTGGCGACACCGTGGAGGTTCGAGTCCTCTTATCCGCACAAAAACACGCATTAGCGTGTTTTTTTGTGGATAAAGCAGACCATTGAAATCAAGCCGTTTATAGTGTAGTATAAAATTATAAACTTATGAAAAAAATAAACAAAAATTTATTACTACGTTTTGTTTATGGCGGAGTCAGTATTATTTTACTGATTATGGCTATTTCTATTCCACAGTTAATTAGTCAAGATCAAGACATCTCTAATTTCACCATCGCTAAAGAAGTGGCTCAAGAGATTATTATCGCCGCCTTAGCCGCTTGTATCTGGTTGGCAGCCAAATTTTATCAACGCAATTTAGGTCAATTAAAAAAAATTAAAAAATTACAAGACAACAAAGGGCAATTAGAGGCTAGTTTATCTGAGGCCGTGAAACATATCGGATCGGTTAATGTACAATTAGAAACTATTAAATCAACGCTCTCTTCTTTAAAAGATTATCCGACTAGTAAAGAAGAGTTTAGAAGTATTTTAAAATACTTTACCGAACGAATATTAACGATTGCTAAAGCAGATTGGGTAGTTGTGCGTATTTTAGATTTGGACAAGCTTCGTACTCTGCGTGAACACACAGAAACTCGCAACAGCCAAGTCTTAATGCGTCCGACAATCGACAACAAACATCTGGTAAACAGCAAGTTCCCAGACTACCAAATTTTAACTTCAGAACAAAACAACTTAGCAATTAAGATTTTTGTAGCCATGCCTAAAACTGAACTAAAAGACGAGCAAGTATTAATTAAAGCTATTTTAAACCAACTAGAAATGTTATTTATAATCTTTACTTCTAAATATTATAGAGACAACTGTTTAAAAAAATAATAAATAAATATATGATAAAAATCAATGAACAAATCCCTGATGTAAGCTTGCAAGCTTATCATCAAGATCAAGTTAAGGATATTAAATTAACTGACTATCGAGGACAATGGTTAATTCTAATGTTTTATCCAGCTGACTTTACTTTTGTGTGTCCGACCGAGCTAGCTGATGTAGCTAAAAAATATGCCGAAATTCAAGCGGCAGGCGGAGAAGTTTTGTCTGTATCAACCGACACAGTCTTTGTACATAAAGCTTGGCATGATGCTTCGCCAGTTATTAAAGAAATTCAATTTCCCATGTTAGCTGATCCTACTGGGCGTCTAGCTAAAAAATTAGGTGTCTATATTAAAGAGGAAGGTTTAGCTTTACGCGGAACATTTATTTTTAGTCCAGAAGGTTTACTAAAGACCATGGAAATCCACAATAATTCTATTGGTCGAAGTGCTGAGGAGCTCTTAAGAAAACTGCAAGCAGCTAAGTTTGTTGAGGAGCACGGTGGCGAAGTCTGCCCTGCCTCATGGAAACCTGGTTCAAACACACTTAAGCCAGGTTTAGACCTGGTTGGTAAAATTTAAAGTCTTCTAAAAAATACCCTTGCTTCCGATGAAGTAAGGGTATTTTTTTATCCACCGCTTTATCCACAAGACCAACTGATATTGGGGATAAAAATGGGTAATCCTACAAAAAATATAGGAAATGTGGCCGTTGCTCAAAAACACTACATGTAGTATAGTGAAGTTATAAACACTACTATATATAGTAGTATAATTTTTTATTTTTGTCAATTTTTATGAATATTCGCATCAAAAAACGTGATGGGACTTTAGAGCCCTTTAATGCTGAAAAAATTAACCAAGCGATCGCTAGAGCGGTTAGAGACTTGCCCGAGGCAGAGAGTAAAGTAGCTCAAATAGCCACAGAAACCACTTTAACTTTATATGACGGAATAACTACGGCTGAATTGGATTTAGCGGTGGTAGCTAGCGCTGTGCAAAACATTAAAGACGATCCAGATTTTGATAAAATTGCCGTTCGTCTACTAATGAAATTAATTTATAAAGAAGTTCTAGGTGACTTCGATACTGAAGATGAGTTAAAAACCAAGCACGCTTCTGCTTTTGTGGCTTACATTGAAAAAGGTATTGAAAAAGACTGGTTAGACAAAAGACTAGGGGTTTTTAACTTAAAAGAGTTGGCCGATAGTCTGCTCTTAGAGAGTGATGATATTTTTACTTACACTGGTTTATCTACTTTGCAACGCCGTTATTTAAGCAAACTACCAAAAGGTGGACTAGCTGAAACGCCACAATTTTTTTGGATGCGGGTAGCTATGGGTCTGGCTTTTAACGAAAAAGATCCAAACACTTGGGCTAAGAATTTTTATCAAAAAATGAGTGCTCTAGAATATATTCCGGGTGGTTCTACTAATATTAATGCTGGAACTAGCATGCCCCGTTTATCTAACTGCTACTTAATGGACATGGAAGACTCTATTGATCATATTGGTAAAACCGTCTCCGATGTAATGAAATTATCTAAAGCTACTGGTGGCATCGGCCTTAATGCCACTCGCTTAAGAGCAAATGGTTCGCCAATTAATACCAACCACACTAGCTCCTCTGGACCAATACCCTTTTTACATATCATTGATTCAGCTATTCGTGCTATCAGCCGAGCTGGAAAAAAAATGGGAGCACTGGCTTTTTATATGGAAAACTGGCACTTAGATTTTGAAGAATTCTTAGACCTGAAACAAAATGCTGGAGATGAATATCGCAGAACTCGTACTGCTAACACAGCTGTTTATATTTCCGATGAATTTATGAAGCGGGTAGAAAATGATAAGTCTTGGTATTTATTTGATCCAAAAGACACAGCAGATTTAATTGAATTATATGGCCAAGCCTTCAGCGAACGCTATCAGGAATATATTAAGCAAGCTGAAAATGGACAACTAAAAGTCTTTAAAAAAATGCCGGCTAAAGAGCTTTATAAAAAAATTATTATTAGTTTAATTTCTACCGGACACCCTTGGTTAACTTGGAAAGACACAATTAACACTCGAGCTCTCAATAATAATACGGGAACTATTCATAATTCAAACCTCTGCACAGAAATTACCTTGCCACAAAACAAAGACAATGTGTCGGTTTGTAATTTGCTATCCATCAACCTGGCTAAACATTTAGACAAAGATAACAAAATAAATTGGGTAAAATTTAAAAACTCTATTCAACTCGCTGTGCGTCAACTAGATAACTTAGTAGATATTAATCAGCCACCAGTGCCAGAAGCTACCAATTTTGATTTAGCTAATCGGGCCTTAGGTTTAGGATTAATGGGTTTGGCTGATAGCTTGGAACGACTCGAGATTGCTTATGATTCTCCCCAGGCTTTAGATTTTAGTGATGAGGTTTTTGAATTTTTAGCCTATCACGCCATCAACGAATCAGCCGAACTAGCTCAAGAAAAAGGCAGTTACAAAAACTTTGTCGGTTCATTATGGAGCCAGGGCTTAGTGCCTTTAAACACCTTAAGTCTGTCCGATACGGCCCGTGGTCAAAAAATAGATGTGAATCGTGAAGCTAAAATAGATTGGAAGACTTTAAAAGATAAGGTTAAAAAAGGCATCCGTAATTCTACACTACTGGCCGTGGCACCAACCGCTAACATTGGTTTGGTGGCCGGCACTAGCCCAGGAATAGACCCACGCTTTGCACAAATCTTTTCCAGAAACACTTTAGGTGGAAAATACATGGAACTAAACTTTAATCTAGTAACCGCTTTGAAAAAATTAAATCTTTGGGAAAAAATTCGAGACCGCTTGTTAACCGAATATGGAAACCTAGAAAACATTGAAGAGATACCCGAGCACTTGAAAAAAATCTATAAAGATAGTTTTTCTATTAGCCCTCTAGCTTTTATCGGTGTGGCGGCACGCGCCCAAAAATGGGTAGATCAAGCTATTAGTCGCAACATGTATTTAGAAACTCGTGATAGCGATGAAGTGGCTGAGATTTATAGGCAAGCCTGGAAACAAGGATTAAAAACGACTTATTATTTACATATGAAACCTAGACACAGTGCTGAACAATCTACCGCCAAAGTTAATAAATCGGTGGGTGTTGGCAAGAGAGGTTTTGGTGCAGTAGCAGAAACGCCAGTAATAGAAAAAACGGCTTGCCCATTAGACCCGATGGAGAAACTACAGTGCGAGAGTTGCCAATAATTACGCAATAATCAATTTTTAATTTTGTAATTTTATTATATCTATATGATCCTAGGAAAACCCCTTAACCAAGATATGAATCTTCGCCCAATTAAATATCAATGGGCTTATGATTTATACAATCAAGCGGTGGCCAACACATGGTTCCCGCACGAAGTTTCTTTAAGCGAAGATTTAGACGACTGGAAAACGATGACCGATGATGAACGACACGCTATCACCTTTCTAATGAGCTTTTTTAATCCCACGGAATTAATTGTTAATCGTTCTTTAGCGCTAGGCGTTTATCCAAACCTAAAAGCGCCGGAAGCTCATTTGTATTTAGCTAAACAGATGTGGGAAGAAGCTAACCACTGTATGGCCTTTGAATATGTTTTAGAGACACTGCCGATTGATCGTGAGGCTATTTTTAGCTGGCACTTAAATAAGCCCAGTATGAAAGCTAAGGAAGATTTTGTGACCGACTATCTCGCACGTACTACTGATAGTTCTTTAGACATTGAAACCCTTGCTGGAAAAAAACAATTTGTAAAGAATTTAGTGTCTTATAATATTGTTATGGAAGGTATTTGGTTTTATTCTGGTTTTATGGTGGCACTATCTTTCAGGCAACGTAAAAAATTAAAAAACTTAGGATCAATTATTGATTGGATAGTCCGTGACGAAAGTTTGCATTTAAAGTTTGGTATCAATTTAATTTTAACTATTTTAGAAGAAAATTCGGAACTGGTAACGACAGAGTTTAGTGCAGAAATTCGCCAACTGATAATCAAAGGAGTGGAACTGGAAAAAAATTATAACGAGGACATGTTTCCTAAAGGTATTCTCGGGCTCAACGCTAATTATGTTAACCAATACGTACAGTATGTAGCAGATAGGCGACTAGAAGAATTGGGCATGGAGCCGGAATACAACGTAACTAACCCGGCAAAATGGATGGCGACCGCCACTGACACTTTAGAGTTGGTCAATTTTTTTGAAACACAAAACACAAATTATGAAGTAGATAATCGAGCAACTAAATAAAAAATAACTCCGATTTTTTTCGGAGTCATTTTTTTATTAAAAAAATGATCATGGAAAAGGGTATCTAATAATTACAATACCTGAACCACCGGAGCCACCAGCACCACCTTTTGGATTACCATTAGCTCCGCCACCACCTCCACCAGTGTTAGCGGTCCCTGCAAAACCATTACCGTTATTAATGTTGGTATTAGCACCGTTACCGCCACCACCTAAACCACCGGAACCAGGTGCGTTAGTGGTATATGCACCACCACCGCCGCCGCCGGCATAATAAACATCAGCACCAGTAATAGCTGAGACCACACCAATACCACCGGCCTTAATAGCACCCGAACTACCAGCAGCACCAGCACCACCGCCACCACCACCGCCATAAGGAGAAGTGATTCCAGCTCCACCAGCATAACCTTGGGTAGCTGTCCCTGCACCACCAGCACCTGGTGGCGGATTTCCACCACCACCGCCACCACCACCCGATCCTCCACTATTACCAGCCACACCACTTTGCCCTCGTCCAAAACCTCCTCCTACCGCAACCAAAGTGTCAAATGTTGAATTACCACCATTAGTTCCTAATCCATAGTTAGTCTTAGCTGGTCCACCAGAACCACCAGCACCAACAACAACCGCATAATTTTGCGGAGTTACAGCATAAGAAGCGTTATAAATTAATCCACCAGCGCCACCAGCACCAGCGCCACCACAAGTTATACAATTACCTCCACCTCCACCGCCACCAGCCACCACTAAAACCTCTACATTAGCATTGCCTAAAGCCTCAAAAGTTCCATTAGTGGTAAAGGTATGAATTTTATAACCATTAGCATAAGTAATAGTTCCCCCAGTGGCCGCAAAAGTGTAAGGAACATCAATTTGTTTAGGCGTAGCCATATACCCGCCGCCAGATAAATCACCAATATCACGAGCAATGCAGTAGCTTAAATTATAAGTATCGCTACTAGGGTTACTATAATAATATTCGCTACCAAGAGTAGCGCAAGCCCCTTCTTTCCAAGGCTTGGCATTGGTGGGGATGTGCTTAATATACGTTCGCCCGGTTGGTCCCAGTAAGGGAGAGCCAATAACAAATTCAGCCGCTGTCGGATAACGATTTTCTTTGGCACTAAACATTTCTAAGGCATCTTGGATTTGTTTGATATTAGCCATACGGACAACATCTCTTGCCTCCATTCTAGATTTTCTAAGAGTGTTAGAAACCATGGCTGTTAAAATACCAATGATCATAATTACTAATAAAATTTCTATAATAGAAAACCCTAACCGCCAATTTTTTTTAAACATATTTTTAAAATTGAAAAATTAAGGCTTGGTAGTATTATATAACTCGCTAACTTCTGTGGCTGATAGAGCGCGATTATAAATACGGACATCAGCAATAGAACCAACAAAAACGCTACCACTTTCAGCATTACCAATAACAATACTGCCGTTATTTTGTGATGGAGCACCAACACAATTAGCACTGGTAACTTTCACGCCATTAGTATATCCAACAGCACTATCGGTAGCTAGTTCAGAATTATAAGTTAAGACATAATGAGTCCAAACATTTGGGCATAGCCCACCTCCAGCACAACCATAAGAACTACCAAAATAAGTAGTACAACCAGTAGTACCCCACACTGCCCAAGAAACAGAAGTTGCCAAACGTGGTAAAATATAAAATTGCTGACCATAAATAACAGGCTGATAACTTGCACCACCAGAATTTTTATACCAAGCGGATACCGTAAAAGCTTTAGACGTTTTTAAACTGGGCGATACCGAAATATAAACTGGCCAACCAAAGCCTTGAGAACCACTATAATAAAACGCTCCGTTAGCTTCACCATAACGGCCAGTGCCTGGAACTATGGCACTATTAACAGTAGCGTTATTACCATTGCCACTCATATCTTTAGCGCCGTTAACCCCATCTAATAACCACCAGCCAACTAAACCTTCGCAACTAGGTTGGCATTGACAAACTGAGTTAGGGCTAGCCACACTAAGACCAGAGGAACAAGTGGCCATGGTATTATTTAAACAGTAGATTAAATTGTAAGATTTGCGATCACCACTGGGAACATAATTAAAAACATTATTACTAGAGCAATTGGAACCACTTAATTTCCCCTGAAGTTGGTCTGGTAATTTTTCATCATAAGTTTGACCGCTCGGGCCCACTAAAGGTTCACCATAAGGCAAAGAATCAGGATAAACATTCTCGCGTGCCAGATAAAAATCTAAAGCGGTTTGAATGTTTTTGATACTATTAATTTTACTAGCATCAAGTGCTTTGTTTCTAGAATCCTTAACAGCAATAACAACAAAGCTAGTTAAAATACCGATAATAAAAATGGCAATAGCCACTTCGATTAATGTAAAGGCTAAGTGCTGAAAATTTTTAATTTTGTAATTTTCCCGCCCGACTGAACGATAGTGGTCATTCGGGCGAGTAATTTTTAAATACGACCTTAATTTTTTAAACAAAATACCAGATAACAAAAATGCTTCTGTTTGAGAAATTAAATGATTATAAATTATTTTAAAATTAAGCATTAAAAATTTGAAATTATTTATATATTCTACTATAACACACTAAATAAAGGGTAACAATGCCCGTTGGAGTTTTTAAAAAAGTGCGTTATACTAAAAATCAAACAAAATCTATGAACAAACTAATCATTTTAGCGCATCCGTCGAAGTTTGGCTTTGCTCGTAAAGCTTCCGAGCTTTATAGTGAAGCTTCTAAAACCGCCGGACACAGCGTGGTAACTTTAGATCTTTATAAAGAACCTCGGCAAGATTTTTTAACTTTCGAGCACGTCAAAGACATAACTCCCGATGAATTAAAAACTCACTACCAAGCAGAAATTAGCAAGGCCGATGAACTCGCTTTCTTTTTTCCTTTGTGGTGGGTAGAAGCACCGGCGATTTTAAAAAACTTTACTGACAATAATTTTTCCGCTGGCTTTGCTTATAAATACAGCAAACATAGGCCAGTTGGTTTGTTAAAAGGTAAAACTGCTAAATTTTTTATTACCTGTGATGGTCCGCTATGGCTATATTTTCTAATTGCTGTACCTTTTAGAATGATTTGGCAAAATATGATTATGCGTTTTTGCGGAATCCGCACTACTAATTTTGTAGTTTTTGACCAAATGCGTAAACGCAATCAGCTTTATAAAGATAAGGCTTTAGCGAGAATTAAAAAGTTAGCTAGCTAATAAACTTAAATATCCGTACTTTATTTTTTAGTTTTAGTCATATGATGCTGATTGAAAATTGGTCATTTTGGGGTTGGCTATTTACTATAGGTACTTCTCTGGAGTTAATTGTCGGCGCATTAATTTCTCAATAATTTTTTCCGCATCATGATGAAGATATAAAATATTATAAACCGCCTCAACGATAGTTAATTGTAATTTCATTTGACGAGCACGCCGACGCAAAGAACGTACAGTATAATAACCCTCAACTACCGGGCTACCTTTTCCTAAACGAGCACCTCGATCACCACCGCCACCGACAGTCCGTCCAAAACTATAATTACGGCTTTGACGACTACGAGCTGTTAAAGCTAAATCTCCGATACCAGCTAAACCATTAAAAGTTTCTGATTTAGCTCCTAAGGCTAAGCCAAAACGACGCATCTCTCTTAAGCCTCGAGCTAAAAGAGCGGCTTGTAGGTTTTCACCTTTACCTAAACCATCTAAAATACCGGCCGCAATAGCAATAACATTTTTATAAGCTCCAGCGACTTCCGTACCTAAAAAATCTTGAGCTGTGTAAGGCCGAAGACCATTAACAGCTAAAACCACCTGAACCTTTTTGGCCGTCAGTAAAGACTTACTGGCTATCACCACAGCTGTTTCGTGCCCTAGAGCCAATTCTTCAGCAAAACTTGGACCAGAAAGAACTGTGTAGTTTTTTAAAGCTGTTGGTAAAAGAAGAGCAACGCTTTCTGAAATGAGGCGACCGCTTTTAATATCAATACCTTTGGCACAATTAACCATAATCATTTCTGGTCGCCAATATTTTTTGATTTTTTTAAGCAGTCCTGGGGTAGCCTGAGCCGGAGTAGCCATTAAAACGATATTAGCTCCACTTAGGGCTGTTTTTAAACTGGCTGTAAAAAATAAACGCTTCGGTAATTTAATTTTAGCTAAAAAAGGATTTTTATGATTTTTAGCAGTTACTTCTAAAACTTTTTGATCATAAAACCATAAAATTACTTGATTGTCAGCCGATTCACAAGCCGACTTAGCTAGAGCTGTCCCCCAAGCGCCAGCACCTAACACTGCAATTTTTGTCATAAATTACCTTAAAAGTTTAAATATAAAATAATATTACTCCAAAAATTAAGACAAAGCAAACATTTTTTTGTTACTACAAAAAAATCCCAAAAACTCAAAGAGTTTAAGGGATTATAGAAAAGAACGAAGAAAGTATCAAGTAAAGGGATTTAATGCCGCTGGGTCATAATCACGAACACCAATAATACAATGAGAGTCATCAAATAGATTTCTATAGCGTAAACCAAAATAATAATCCTTCGGCGTGGACCGCCCTATATAAGACACATAATACTTTGATAATTTGTTTTTTTTATCAAGAGCTGTCTTATATTTCCCGATCGAAAACTTTTCTCCTTGATTTTTTGATAAACTATTTTTTTTGTCAAAAGCCAGAGTATATTTCCCAATTGGAAACTTTTCTCCTTGCTGTTCACAAATAACTGAAAGACTTGGAGCTCCGGTCAATAAACAATTATTGGCCGCTAATAATTTTAGGCACTCGCGTAAAGTTACTATTTTGTCAGTGTCAATGAACCACAGAATAACCTGATAAGTTTTACCGGGAAGAAGCCGAGTAACTCTATTAAACTCCTGGTTTATTCTGTTATCATAAAAATAAAAATCTTTTTTATGATTTATAGAAAAAGTTTTCAATTGACTTTTGTGGTCATAATTAAGCGGCGTTGTTATTAGAAAATCTTCTAATAAAACAAACTTGTCTGAAACATCATCAATCGAACCAAAAACTTTTTGACGGTCAAATTCTGACATTTCAATAAAATTTTCAAGCTCAGTCAAACTAATAGTGCCGTCGTGGTATTTTTGAGATAATTCTATAAATAGACCAGTCAGTTTGGTCGCTTCTACATCTACACCGAGATTATCCATAGTGCCAATCCTCTTTTAAATTGTAAAAAAACAAATGCTTTACTGTTTATATAGTATTTTACTACACACTTGTAATATAACACATAATAGTTAAAAAGTCAAGGTAAGCTGTAAACCCTTGCTTTTTTCTAAAAAATGGTTTAAGCTAGCAACAAATTGAAGACTCACCTTTTTTATCAACACTTCGGATTTACGCCCGTTCGACTTAGCTCAGGGTAAGGTGGCCGAGGACTCAGTGGCTTGTTTAAGCCTTGGGTTAAGTCCATCTTTTTTTATTAGCTAAACTTAGCTAATAGACATCAAATGTATGGCAAACAAAGACTTAGCTTCTTTGATTGATGAGAGTATAGTCTCTATCCCTCAAGAAGGCGATACAGTAACAGGCATTGTTATTTCTGCCTCAAAATCCGAAGTAAAATTAGACATTAACGGTGTGATGACTGGTGTAGTTCGCGGTCGCGAGCTGTATTATGAATCAGCCGATTATGCTAAATTGCAGCCTGGCGACACCCTTGAAGCTACTGTCGTTGAGGTTGAAAATGAAAATGGTGAATTAGAACTGTCTTTCCGTCATGCCGGGCAAGAGAAGACCTGGTTAACTTTGACCGAAAGTTACGAACAAAAAATTAACATTAAAGTTCGTGTTAAAGAGGCTAACCGTGGTGGTTTACTAGTAAGCTATCATCAAATTTCCGGATTTTTGCCAGTATCTCAATTATCTCCAGAAAATTACCCGCGCGTCGCCGGTGGTGATAAAAATAAGATTTTAGAAAAATTAAAATCAATTGTTGGCAAAGAACTAGATGTTCAAGTAATTACTTTAGATCGTAAAGACGAAAAATTAGTAGTCAGTGAAAAGAATGCCTGGCAAGAGAAACAAAAGGATGTTATTTCTAAATATAAGGTTGGTGATGCCGTAGAAGGCGATATCACTGCCGTAACTAATTTTGGCGTTTTCGTGTCTTTTGCTGATAATTTAGAAGGTTTAATTCATATTTCTGAATTAGCTTGGCAAAGAATAGATGATCCATCCGATATCTACAAGGTTGGTGACCGTATCAAAGCGGAAATCATTTCTATTAATGGTTCTAAGATTTTCTTATCTGCTAAGAAATTAATTAATGATCCTTGGCAAAATATTCAAGAAAAATATAAACTTGGTGAAAATTACAAAGGTCAAATTATCAAAATTAACCCTTTTGGTTTGTTCGTAGAATTAGATCAAGACATTCACGGTTTAGCCCATGTTAGTCAAATTAGTTTGGCAGCTGGACAAAAAATTGATGATTGTTACAAAATTGGCGAAACTCATGAATTTACTGTAATGTCTATCGAACCAAACGAACATCGCTTAGGTTTAACCATTAAAGGAGCTACTGTGAAAAAAACCGAAAAAACCGAAGCAAAAGAAGATTTTGAAGAAAAAGCCGTTATTAGCAATTAAGGTCTGTTAAAAAAAGTTGCCCCATGTTGGATTTTGCTGTATAATGAACTAATTATGGCAAACTCAAATAACAACTTATCTTTAAGTATTTCTATTGGAACGATTATTAAAATCGTAGCCTTGGCTGTAGCCTTATATTTACTGTATTTGATTACCGATGTCCTGATTTTACTCTTCGCCTCAGTAGTATTTGCTAGTGCTATCAATCCTTGGGTAGATTGGCTGGAAACTAAAAAAATACCTAGAATCTTAAGTGTTCTTATTATTTACTTAGTAGGCTTAAGTCTCTTAGTTGGCACGATTTATTTAATAATACCACCAATAGCAACCCAAACTGCAGAAATGGCTAATAATTGGCCGACATACCTGAATAAAACTAGAAAATGGACTAATTCTATAGACAGTTTGACAGGTGGTTTTCCTAGTACAACTAACATAGAGAATATTTTACAAAGTTTAGGAAGTAATTTACAACTAGTTAGCGGAGGTTTGTTACAAGCTTTATCTAATATTTTCAACGGTCTAAGTGCTTTTCTGCTCATTTTAGTAATCACCTTTTATATTGTTACCGAAAAAGAGTCTGTTAATAATTTAATTTTGGCAATTAGTCCTGTAAAAAAGCACAAGCATTTGATAATTCTTTTTGCTAATATACAAAAGAAAATTGGTTATTGGCTCTCCGGTCAATTATTTCTGTGCTTGGTAATATTTATCTTTACCTACATCAGCTTGTCTATTTTAGGAGTTAAATATGCCTTAGTTCTAGCTATTATTGCCGGTATCACCGAAGCTATCCCTTACTTAGGTCCCATAGCTGCTTCCGTGCCTGGAATTTTCTTAGCTTTTATACAATCACCTATTTTAGCTGTTTTTGTGGCTATTGCCTATTTACTAATTCAACAGATTGAAAATAGCATTTTGGTACCAATGGTGATGCGTAAAGCAGTAGGCATTAACCCTATAATAAGTATTTCGGTATTAATGATTGGTTTTAAATTGGGTGGAGTTCTAGGAGCTCTTATAGCTATTCCTGTAGCTACCACCGCTAACGTAATTATTCAAGACTGGCGAGCTTACCGAAAAAAAATCAAAGCAACCTAAAATTATGAGACGAAGTTATAGACGGCCTAAGCCGCAACCAGAGAAAACTTTTCGTGCGAATGAACGGATTAAAGCGATGTCAGTTATTTTAGTTGACGAAAATGGGGTGAATCATGGCATTGTGCCAACAGAACAGGCTATTACTATGGCCCAAACAGCCGAATTAGACTTAGTAGAGGTTAATCCCAAAGGCGATTCCCCTATTTGTAAAATAATGGACTATGGTCAGTTTAAGTATGAACGTGATAAAAAATTACAAAAACAAAAAGTGAAGTCTAAAAAAACCGATACCAAAGGAATTCGCTTATCCGTTCGTATTGGTGAACATGACTTACAAGTTCGCTATAATAAGGCAAAAAACTTTTTACTTAAAGGCGATAAAGTCAAAATTGAAATTCGCCTAAGAGGTCGAGAACGCCAACATCCAGAAGTAGCCGCTGCTAACATTAACAAGTTTGTTAAACAATTACAGGCTGATTCGGAACTAAGTGTGATTGTAGAAGAGGGGTTGACAAAACAAGAGACCAGCTTTAATATGTTATTGGTTAACAAAAAAAGCTAACATTCAAATAAAAACAGCGAGTAATTGACTATTTTTTATTAAAGACATATGCCCAAAATTAAGACTCACAAAGCTACCGTTAAACGATTTACCAAGACTAAGACTAATAAATTGATGCGACGGAAGGCTGGTCAAGACCATTTTAATGCCCGTGAAACGGGTAATACCAAACGCAACAAACGTCGCGACACTCAGGCTCACTCCAGTGACCACAAGACATTGTCGACCTTGATGCCTTATAACTAATCTTTCCTGTAATTAAACACTATGCCAAGAGTTAAACGCGGTACAACCCACCTGAAAAAACGCCGCAAGTTGCTTGCTAAAACCAAGGGCTTCAAATGGGGTCGTAAAAATCGTATTAAATTAGCTAAGGTTGCTGCCACTAAGGCTGGCGCCCATGCTTATCGTGATCGTCGCTTGAAAAAACGTGATCGTAGAGGTTTATGGCAGATTAAGATTAGTGCCTTTGCTAAAGAACAAGGTTTGTCTTATTCTAAATTAATGGGCCTGTTAAAAACTGCTAAAGTGGAATTAGATCGTAAAATCTTAGCCGACTTTGCTGTTAATAACAAACGCGCCCTAATCAATATCATTGAACAGGTTCGAACTAAATAAAGCTTATGAACATGCAAATCATCCAAATTGGTCAAATAGTGGTTTCCGTCCTGTTAATGGCTACTATTTTGATGCAAAACAGAGGCTCTGGCACCGGTGGTGTGTTTGGTGGAGGTAGCGATGTTTTTAGAGCTAAGCGTGGTGCTGAAGTATTTCTGTTTAGAGCTACTATTGTTTTAGCCACTATTTTTATCGGTTTGGCAATTGTCGGACTATTAATCTCTTCCAATAAGTTAAGCTAACTATCATATGAACAAAGCTGGTTTAATCGAAAAGCTAACCGAGCGTGTGCCGGGTAGCAACAAAAAACAAGTCGAAGCGTTAATTGACGCTTTAGTTGAGACTATTATTGAAGAATTGAAAGCTGCGCGAAAAGTTAATATCGTTGGCTTTGGTTCTTTTGAAGCTAAAAAGCGTCATGCCAGAGGCGGTATTAACCCTCAAAACCCTACTCAAAGGATTCAAATCCCAGAAGTAGTAGTAGCTAAGTTTAAGACCGGAAAGACCTTAAAAGACGCTCTAAAGAACTCTGAGTTGAAGGTAATTACTCAGGTTAAGCCTGAAGAAACCCAAATTACAGAATAAAAAATTAAAAAACAACACCTTAGTAAAATTGGTGTTGTTTTTTATTAACAAAAAATAGCAATTTATGATGCCGCTCTAAAACTAGACCCATAAATTGTATTGACAAAATAAGCTTTTTATGTAAAAGTTAAATTAGTTTAGTTTTTTAAAATTTAAAATAATTTATAGGAGAATTTATAATGTTGAAAATAAACATTGACGGCAGAGGACTTATAAAAGTCTATGCTATTATGGTATTTTTCTTTGCTATAGCTGCACTTTCTTTAGGCTTTATTGTGAGTTTTGTTAACTTTATAATAACTAGTACCGACCCGTGGACATTGAACATTATCTTAGACTTTTTAACCGCTATTATCTTTTTTTGGTTTACGTCTAAATTAGCTCTAAAAACCTTAACTCTTATCAAAAAAGAACATAAAATACGCCGATACACAAGGAATGATTTAAATAATAAGAGATTACTGTTACAAAAAAGAACTTTGGAAAACTTTAAAGTTTTTTTACCAAAAGCTCAAGACTTAATTAAAACTCCCGGCGTTGATGGTATGACGCTAGAAGATGTACATAGAGTGTACTGGGGCAATTTTAAACTTATTGATGAAGAGCACTGGAAAGTGTTAAGAGATTTTTGGGATACTTATGACCAAACTGAGCGCTTGCAAAAAAACTATGAAAGAGAATTAGAACAAGCTGAAAAAGTCTTAGAAAGACTAAGAAAAGAATCGCTCTTACAACAAGGTGAAGATTTACTTCAAGAATCTAATTTATACTGTCAAAACATTACTAAGCTATTAAAAGATTTATTAGATGATGCCTCACTACTACTAACGGATTTAAATAAATCAAAACAATTGAGTGCTGCTGATAAAGCACAGGTTACTTTTAAAACTACTGACTTAATTACCCTTACTAAAAATCTTGATCTAATAGAATCCTTACTTAGTAAAGAACATGGGCTTTGGATAGCCGTAAGAAAACATCTTGAAGAAAAAATCTTATTGAAAAAATTTACAGGATGGAGTGTTGATCAGTTTGCGTTAAAGCAATCTTTAAATGAAAGTTGGCAAAATTTAAATATGGCTTTAGATGTTAGTAATAAAAAAACTATAAATAGTTTAAAAAATATCTTAGCCTCATTGAGTAAATATTTAGAAATAAACCAAGCTGCTGAAGACTTATTAGAAAACTACCGACGGTTACAAAAAAACCTAATACTTAAGTTTTATAAACTTAAAAAAGAGTAGGTGCTATGGAAAATCAATCAAATCAAATTAACTTTGTGATAGCCGTTAAGGACGAACTAAAAGATATTGAACATTTTTTGCAAGAGCCTAATCCTCAATGGGATATCATAAAATATAAACTCTCTGGACTAAAATCTTTAATTGGCGAGTAAATTGTTTACAGATACTAACAAAAAAACCTTCACGAAATGTGAGGGTTTTATTTTTCGCTCCGACTTTCGAATCCTGACACAAGCCAAGCAGTTGGCTTGTTTAGCATCCACAAAAATAACTCAAATGAGTTATTTTTGTGGATGCTACATAAAATTCGGCTCCCGTCGCTAAGTTTTTGACGTCGCCTACCGGCTAGTCAAA
>PFAM01000016.1:0-7729 GCA_002778705.1 Candidatus Falkowbacteria bacterium CG10_big_fil_rev_8_21_14_0_10_37_14
TTTGACTACCGCTTTCACAAATCGTGGCGGAGGTAGGCTCAACCATAACATCGCTTAGAGTATATTTCTCTTTGACTAACACATTATCAAATGTAACCGTAGTAATATTAGAATCAAAACAATCTTTTTCCGCATTGCAAGTAACGGTAACAGAAACTTCTTCATCTATTTTAGCCTTCCAAGCATTAAAATCGTAAGGCAATTCAGTGTCGGTTTCTATTATGTCGGTTTCTCCTGATGATCTTTTAACTTTCCAAATTACTGACTCAACTTGATTACAATTAGTAACGGCAGCAGAGAAATTGGGGAAAGTACCAGCACAAACGGAAGTTGCGGGTTTAGTGACATCTACAGCTGGGGCTGTTTTTGTTTTATTAACAGTCAAATTGGAACTAACAGCCTCAATGCCTTCTTTGGGGCTAGTACAACGATCATTACAGTCAAATGTAACAAATACTTTATACTCACCAAATTGCAAATTGGTTTTTGCGGTATCAATTTTACAAGTATCTCCAGCACTGCAATTTGTATCTAGTTTTTGCTTTTCAGATTTATCATTTAAAACTTTCCAATTAATATTGGTTTTTTCCTGACAATTACTCTCAATAGTATATTCAGCGACACCAGACCTCTGACACACACTATTTTGACTATTTTCAGCAATCACCACCTCAGCAGTAATTTCTTTTATATCAACCTTAATTACCGAGGAAGGTTTTGGATCAGTCTCACCACAATCACAGGTAACTTTTACTTGAACTTGCAAACTACTTAGAGCTTGACGCCAGGAATTATCCCAAGACAAAATGCGCTTCGTTTCAGGATTACCTTTTTTATCTTTAATAGCCTCTCCCTGCATATCAAGCCACTGATACTTAGGATTTTCACAATCTTCAGGAATAGCGGTAAATGTTAAAGTTTGATCAGAACAAATAGTCTCATCCGTTGGCTTAATACTAACTGTAGGAGCACATTCACGATTAAGATAGCAAAGATCTTTTTCATCGTTGCATTTCCACTTCCACTGCTTAGTAGAGGCGTCATAGTATGGAGCCGTTGCTAATGACTTACCAAAACGACAAAGTTTGTCAGCAATCCAACCGTTGGCGTCCTTATACTTGGCTTCGAATTGCGGTGTTGTGGCAGTGGTCATGTGCGGCGGTTCAGCACAGGCTGTTTGATTAGCCCAACACTGCTCACCACCACAGGTCCAAACCCATTTAGCAGGAGTATCGCTATTGAGAGTAGCTGTAGAAGTACTACCATCAGCACAGTTTATTCTCCAAGTTTGATTTAAAGGATTATACGCATAGTCCTTGTTAAAAACGGCTGAGGCAAAGGTTTGGTTATGTGGTGGAGTTTGACAACCTTTAAAAGGAACCACGCAGAGATTATCACCATTTAGACTATTACTCATGCCACCTTCACACCAATAATACGCCTTACTTGTGTTACTGTCCCAACCAAGACCGTCAATATATCGGATACCTTCTATTAGACCGTTAAACTTTACAACAATGCCATGCTTACACAATTCTGTATGACCTCTCTTATGAGGATCATAGTCACTCATAGCTTCTTTCAAAAAACTTAGAGTGTAGGTTTGATTAGGATTAAGAGCTTGGCATTCACCTCTTTCATAAGCATAGCAATAATATTCAGATTGGCCGTCATTATTAGTGTCCCCGTTGCCATAAATCTTAGCATTCTCTCTTTCATCATAACCGAAGTCTACTGGGTACAATTTATTGCCATATTTACATTGCCACAGCCAAGAACCTTCTTTGTTGTGACCGTAGTCACAGAACTTTTTACCGGTAAATATTTCTTCAAGGGTACAAGTATTACTAAGACTGAGTTTTTCATTTAAACCGTAAGGAGTAAAACCTTGGCTATTGTATTTATTGTAGAACACAGGCGTGCCACCGCCTAAACATAAGTCACTGGCCGACTTAGTCAACCAAGCTGCATTAGTCCAAGGAGAATTAGCCGCATCACCACAACCTAATTTACCGGAAGAACATTTTTTCTCACCACAGGTCCAGGTAAAATTATTACCAGTGATAGTAACTTCTACTTTTCTATCGATGTCGGTACAAATATTATAGCAAAGACGTTTAGTGTCGGTGGCCAAACCTTCACAAACAGCTCCCCCGCCACCCTTAACAATATTGCCTGTGAAATCAGACCAATCAGCAAAAGCTCCGCCATTAGAAGGCTCTGTACAATCAGAACGCTTAGCTTGACATCTAACCTCGGGGTCTGTGTTACAGAACCATTCAAATATTTTGTCGTTTCTGGTTACTTTAAAACTAGCATCTTTATTGGAACAAACATTCTTACATTGAGCGCTGGTAGCATTAGCAGCAACGGCGCCACAATCGGCTCCGGCAATTTCAAATTCTGCCCAGCTATCATAATTGCCGTTATTTGGAGGGTCGGTACAATATACCGTATTAGCGTAGCAAGTTGGCAATTTCCAACCAATATCATCTTCACAAGACCAAGACCAAAACCAAGACCCAGGATTAGGCAGAGTCACTAGAGGATTAAAATCGATAATGATTGATGGATTATTTCGACTGTTAATACATAAAGGGCCAGCACTTTCTAAACTCTGGCGATTAATAAAGGACTTAGTATTAGCAGGGCCACACTTAGTTTCGTTAGTTACACAGGTTTCTAAACCACCAAATTCATCTTTACAAGACCATTTCCAAAAATTCTTGTCTTGAACATACACAGGACCAGTAGTAGGGTCTAGAGTGACACCTGCCATATTACTATAATCAAATTGACCACTATGACAAAAATTCTTAGCGACAATATCACCGTTAGAGTCCTTAGAGCCTTCTAAATAATTGTCAAAATAACCTTTCCATAAATTTTTGTCACTAATATTTTCATTACAAGAAACCAGATTAGCATCACAACCAATTACAATTGTTTGGTCTTGACTACCAGAAAATTCACATTGCCAATTAACTAAATTGGCTTTACTGCCAAATAATATACTTAGACTTGTAAACTTAAAATTAATACTATTGCCCCTCATAACAGGCTTACCCTCTGGACCGCACCAAAAGGATGAATCACCTCTCTTGGCTTCTAGCGTGGCGGGAGTTATTGATTTACCAACTCCAGTGCCACAGACAGCCAACTTAGCTGAACATTTAGATACTTGACTAAAAACAGGATCGCCTTGTTTATTATTGACCGGTACAAAGTTTTTGTTAACAACCCCGTTACGATTACAAGCACTCTCACCAACACAATCCCAGGTGATTCTGCCGTTATCATCGGTATTATAATTGGTTTCGTTAGCAGTTTTCCAATTATCTGCCTTAGCGTTACAAAGTTCCGTTGTTTTTGGTAAATCGGATGGTAAATACACATGGTTATAAGCCGAACCACACTCTGCCCGACGACAAGCCACACAAGACTCACTGACGCAAGTCCAATCCCATTTATTTTGATCAGATCTAAGAGTAATTGGAGCACTAGGCTTAGCATATAGATCTCCAATATTAGGTACAATACCGGTAGTATCGTCTAAATAGCAGAGATTCGATGTAAGCGTGTCAGTGCTAGCAACTAAGGCTAAGTGAGCACCTCCCTCTGTCATACTATTGGTCATACAACCAATTTTATATGAAACACCGCAAGACTTTTCGGTTGATCCTCCAGTAGACGCACCATAGCAAGTCCAGCCACAACCAATCGTTTGACCAGAAATAAATTGATTAGAAATTAACGGGCCAGAAAGGTTATTATAATGGAAGACTTTTTTTTCATTTTCAATAGGCGGTGGACCATCAGTCCAAGGCTGTTTTAAAGAGTCATTCTTAGCACAAAAGCAAGGGTTAGGATAGTTTAGTTGCATAGTCTCACAAAGAGTTTGACCAGCAGTTTTAGTAAAACTACAAGCATCACAACGACCATCAGTTAAACAACATTCTGCTGAGACTTCCCAAGAATATCTGCCAACCGCTAAATCTTTGTTGACAAACTGATACCAATTAATACTACCTTCAATAACAACATCTATAGGTGGAGTGGCACTAGGCACTTTAATGTGGTATTTAATAGCACCTGGAACCGCTGCCCATGACAGCTGAATCACACCAAAATTTTTCTCAATCCAAACCGCAGGTTTCTGAGGCGTGTCGCAGCTAACTACCGCGAAAGCCTCACGAGTGGTTAGCAAAATAGACATAGCTACTAAGAAGGCTGTAAATAGTAGAAAAGTACTTTTCTTAAAAGTCATATGCGTTGTTAATTACTAGTTGCTAATAAGTTATTTATTGAAAATTATTCCCAAGACATAGAACAGCCAGCCGCTAGTATCTTATTATGATCTTCTGGAGCTACGCACTGCCAAGTAACCTCATGATCAGAGTAGCTTAAGTTATCAACAGTGGCTAATTCAGTACACAGCGTACCATTTCTAGGCTGCTGAAAATAAGCATTAACTATTGTTTGAGCAGTTTCTTTATTATTAACTTCGGTGCCATTAAGATTGCCACACTTATAAACCTTAGATTTATAAACCCAGTGACAAGTCTCTGTCACATAATTCCCTTTAGAATCTTGACAACGCCATTTAGCCCAATAAGCATCAGAGTCATAGTAAGCAGTTGTCATACCAGTATCCTTAGTCCAGGAAAAAAGCCCTACTGGCTCAGCTCCGTAAGTACAAAACTCAGAATATTGCTTGGCATTATATTTATCTTGTAAATCAATGGGGGCAATTCTTTCATTAATTATAGGGCAAGCATATTTTCCCACAGAACAATCAATTTGAGCCACAGCAGACTGATTAATTTTACTTTCATAGCAAGACCAGTTTAATACACCATATTGATCTGTAACCGTGGTTTGAAAATCTGGAGCAAATTGACCGTTACATAGAAAATTATTAATTCTAATACGATGATTTAAAAATATATAATCACTAACAGTTTCTTTAATAGCAGAACCACAAGCTAGTTTAGCGGCCTGGCATTTGTATTTCCCAGAATCACATTGCCAGTTCCAACCACTACCATCAGAATTTTCTGTTATCTCTATTGAACCAGAAACTGAAATATCTTTGGCACATAAAAAGCCTGAGGCTTGGGAACTACTATTAAAATACTCACTGCTTAGTGTTTTTTGATTAGCGTCTCCGCAACCTTGAAAAGCTTGACAACCGGCCATCAAATTAGAATCCTTGGTTTGTTGGCACTGCCAATACCAGAGATTGCCATTTTTCTTAACGCCGTTAAAAGCCTTACCAACAGAACACAGGTTTACATCATTAGCCACCCTAAGCTCGGCTTCGGAGGTAAACCCCTTGCTGTCAGCTGGTCCACAAGCTGCTTTAGCCTTAACCGAACAACTGGCTGGATTTTTAGCTCCGTTTCTTGGTGTGCCATTTGGATAATATGGTGAACATTTCCAATTCCAAGTATCGGTTTCCGTGTTATAAGTAACTGAACCGACCAAGGATCCTATCAAACAAAGTCCATAAGGATCCTTAGAAGTGCCTGGTAATTTAGGATCCGTTATGCTTGGGAAAAGGCCATTGATATCATTACCGCACAAACCATCAGAATCATTAGTTTGGCACCAACCATTAAATTTTGTTGCACAAGCAGCTTCTGATCCATAGCGAGTAACAAGTTTACCATCTTTAGCGGCTACTTCGTTTTTGCTTTGACAATCCCACCTAAAAAACCACTGTAGATTAATAAGAGGATATTTAGGATCACTTGCTTCTCGAACAAAGCGTTTATTAATAGCTATATTTCTGGCACCACAAAGCTCAGCGTCAGTTTTATCACGCTGTTTCCAAAAATCATTATTAGCACACAAATCTCTTTTTTCTTCTCCCCACAATCCCAAGCTAAAGTCCTTGCCATTAACATTACTACATCTACCCTCATCACCAAAACCAGCACTACAAACCACATTACTCAAAGGTAATTTATCGGCTACGGGCTGATTAACACAAACCCAAACTAGATTATATCTTTTATCCCAGACTTTACCGTCGGTTTTATTTTTTAAACAATTATTAGTATTCGGTGTACTTCCTTGTTGTAAATATTGTCCTAAGATTTCTCCAGTTATTGAATCTTTAAAAACAGGTGTATATCTACCAACCGTACAAAAACCTGTTGTATCAAAATCCTTAAAGCTCTTTGATTTAAAAACTGATTCGCCCGCTGTTTTAGATAAAGCCTGAGAACTGGCATCAGCGTCACAAACACTATTAACAGACCAGGACATATTACACCTAGCTTTTGGATAGGCTCTGCAAGTAGCTAAACCGCATTTCCAAGTCCAGCCAGTTGGTTGATTACTAGAAGTTCTATCTAAAGAATGAAATCCTATTTTAATCTTATAGCTAAGTAGATGCTCATCAGGTTCCTGATCAAAAGGTGAACAAAAACCGGCAACCGGACCAGTCTCTAGATCAAAAAAACTATTATTAGCAAGTCCGCACTCCTTACCAGTAATCACAAATTCGTTTATCGCCGGAGCACTGGAAATAGCTTGGCACTCCTCTGTTTTAACACAGTTAACTGTTGAAACCTTGCAGGCTTGATCAGGAAACGGCAGAGGAGTGCCACAAAGCAAGGTTCCACTGTTAAAATCTCCAAAATCAGCACAGGTTTTACCATCAAAATCTAAACTATCACACTCCTCAAATGGTCCTTTTACACCGTTTCCACAATATTCACGCATTTGATAACAACCAGCAATAGAACAGTTAGATTCGCATCTTAGTGTGCCTGCGTTATAACCCCAAGCTTGACAATTATTTTTGCTATCTTTATAAACAGCGGTACCATTAATTATATCACAGTTCTCACCAGCATCTAATAATTTATTACGACAAGTGTCAGCATTAGTACAAGCACTGGTGTTAAAAGAACAGTCGGAACAAGATAAAGTGCCCTCCTTAAAACCTAGGTCCGCACAGGTTTTTCCGCCCAAGTCAGTTCCATCACAATCCTCTGAAGTTTCTCGCTTGTTATTACCACAAACTGAGGCGGTACAACTGGTAATATCAAAACCACAAACAGAAGAACATTTTAAAGTACCTCCAGAAAAGCCCAGGCCTACACAAGTATTACTTTTTAAATCAGTGCCATCACACACCTCGCCATTATTAGCTATACCGTCACCGC
This sequence comes from Candidatus Falkowbacteria bacterium CG10_big_fil_rev_8_21_14_0_10_37_14, assembly GCA_002778705.1. Classification (GTDB taxonomy): domain Bacteria; phylum Patescibacteriota; class Patescibacteriia; order Patescibacteriales; family Patescibacteriaceae; genus 1-14-0-10-37-14. Next base: position 7,179 of record PFAM01000016.1, read on the forward strand.
AGGTGTTAGAATAACAGTCAACGGTTTGATTAAAATTACTACAAGACCAATGGTATTGTTTATCGTTATTATTAAATTGCGTGGTACCGTTTTCACTACTATCAGAACTACACTTACCAGGACCGGTTGGGAAATTAAACCCCGCACAACTTACTGCTAAAACCGTCGGGGCTACAAACATCGTGGTCATTATTAACAAAAAAAATGTAAACATTTTAACCACTGCCTGGTAAGCAAAATACTTCATATATTTAGTAAAATTGTTGTCGGCTAAAATTGCCGATAGCAAATAATTTATCTATACATTTATACAACCATACAACAGGATAGCTCTTGCTTGAGAGAGTTATCCATATCATTATAACATATTTTAAAAAGTAAACCAAGTCTTTTTTTATTTATAAAACCCACTGTTCTAATTTTTACAACAGCGTCAGAAAATAATAAAGCGATTAGAGATAAACTCAAATCGCTTTATTTATATAGGATTTTTGAAATTAAAGTTATTTTTTTAGAGTACTATTAATTTTTTCTACGATACCTTTTAAGGA
>PFAM01000016.1:7751-37306 GCA_002778705.1 Candidatus Falkowbacteria bacterium CG10_big_fil_rev_8_21_14_0_10_37_14
GAAATGTCTGACTTTACAAGAAAGTCATCAGCACCCATAGCCTTAGCTTTATCCACATCTGCCTTCTGGCTTAAATTAGAGTTTATAAAGACCACTGGTTGTGATTTCCAGCTTGTGCGCTCCGACATTACCCCAAAACCATCACGCTTCGGCATCATTAAATCTAATAAAACTAAATCAAAAACTTCAGTCTGTAAGAAAGCTAAAGCCTCTTCACCGTCAGTAGCAATCTTTACATCAAAACCTAAATTTTGTAGCTTTAACTCTAAAGCGCGTGACAAAGCACTTTCATCCTCAGCTATTAATATTTTTTTCATAGTGATTATATTCTAACAAACTAAGCAAAAATAATCAAATATTTAGTATTTATAACTGGAATACCTAAGGCAAATATATAATTTAGGTTAAAATTATTAAATTCTTTTCCAAACGACGAATATCAGCTAGAAGCTCAGAACGCTTAGGATTAAATAAAATAACATCAAAAACCGAGCGTCCACCATTTTTAGCAAATTGACAACGATCTCCAATTTTTTTATTTTGCGTTAAAGTAACCAATGATTTTAAAGCTTTGACATGTTTTACACCACTAATCTTCTTAATTACCCCCTCTTTAAAAGGATAAAACCTAAGAACAGCTGTGTAGCCTAAAGTTTTTTTAGACATAATGGGTCGCTGACCCATTCTGATTAAAATATCGTTCAAAGCATGATCAATACCAAAAGATAATTTATACATTTTATGACGAAAACCTCCTAAACGAGGGCCAAGTTCAATTACTTTAAATTTACCATCCACATACATAAGCTCCACATGAGCACTGGTACTGCGTAAGCTTAAAGCACGAACCGCCTGACAGGTGACAGCTTCCGCATTAGCTACCATCGCCTTACTTAAATTAGTTGGAGTAATCCGACTATAGTTAAAAAAATCGTCAAACCCTATGGAACGCCCAGTTTTAACTAAAACTGGTGGACAACAATCAATCTTGCCACAAGAATCAACATAAGCATCAATAGAATACATCTCACCATCCATAAATTGCTCTATTAAAACCTTGGGCTCTTCCACACGACTGTTATCTTTATAAATCTTTTTAATTTTCTTAAAAGTTTTTTTTAAAACCTGTTCTAGTTCTTCGGTATGAAAACAAATAGTCACTAAAAAACTGGAAGCTAAATTAGCTGGCTTAACTACCAACGGGAAGCCTATTTCATGATCCACTCTTCGTAAACCTTCAGCGGAACAAGTTTTAATAACCATAAAACGAGGACTAATACTAGGATTGTAAGCTGACAGACAACGACGCATAGCAATTTTATCAGTGGACCACATTAAAGAATCGCTGGAAGGTGTTTTTAAATATGGTGTAAATGGCACTAAACGAGCTAAATCCGCTATATGCTTTTCGCCACGACAAACAATAGCCGCTAAGCGAGATTGGTAAGGCTTAAGGGTTTTAATAATGTTAGCTGAACTGCTATAACGACAAGCAATAACAAAATCAACATCTTTATCAATGTGTGGTTTTTTTAATTGTGAATTAAAAATAACAGCCGATTTAAAAGATTGCTTTAAGCGCTTGGAATAATCCTGTAAAGCGCGTATAGCGTCAGCTGGGGCCGTATTAACAAACAGCACTAAATCTTTTTCTGATTTGTCCATATTAAATAATTTTAATAGCTACCAAACTCTCTAAACTAGCAACGTCAGCTAAGAGTGTAGATTTATTTTTATTAAACAAGAAGATGTTTATAACACTTTTGCCGCCATGTTTAGCAAAAGCACAATAATCACCAGTTGATTTTTTAATCTTAATTGAAACAAACGACTTTAATTTTTTTATTTTATTTAAACCTACAATACTTTTTAAAATCCCTTCTTGCTTGGCGTATAAATCTAAAACAGCCGTATAACCTTTAATCTTATCTGGCAAACTAAGGGGGCGCGGAATACGCACCAGAATATCATTGAGGGCGTGATCAACACCAAAAGATAATTGATACATTTTGTGACGATAACCACCAACCCGTGCTCCCACCTCTATAATTTTAAAACCGTTTGCCGTGGACATTAGTTCAATATGCGCTGTGGTGTTAAATAAACCTAGAGCTTTAATACCTTGAGCTGCTACCGCACGCGCTGCAGTTGCTAAAGCCTTATTTGATAACGCAGGAGTAATTAAACAGTAGCCAAAAAAATCATCAAAACCAACAGAACGCCCAGTCTTTACTTCTACAAAGGGGCAATATTTAATTCTTCCACACATATCAATATAAACATCAATCGAATACATCTCGCCGGCCATAAACTGTTCCACTAAAACACTGGGGGCTTCACGACGATAATTCTCCTGATAAATACCAGCGATATTTTTAAAAGTTTGACGCAAGACGGTGTTTAGTTCGGTTTCATTAGACACAAAACTAACCAAGAGACTCATAGAGAGATTGGCTGGCTTTACCACAATAGGAAAGTTTAGCTTGGTTATTATTTCTTGTATTGTGGCTTTTTTAGCATCCCTGACGTCCATAAACTTAGGTGTAATATTAGCGTCATAAGACTCTAACTTTTGACGCATAGCTATTTTATTAGTAGAACAAAACAAAGCCTCCTCACTCGGTGTTTTTAAAGCCGGCAAATGAGGTACTAAACAAGCAAAATCAACCATGCTTTTTTCTTTACCACAAACTACAGCTAAAAAACGAGCTTGATAAGGCTTTAAAGTCTTTATAATACTAGCAGGGCGATTATAACGACAAGGTAATTTAATTTTTATAGCGGGATCTATGACAGTTTTAAAGTCTTGATCAAAAATAATTGCTGGAAAAATCGGGTAACCAAGTTGTTTGGCGTATTTTTGTAAAGATGACAAAGATTCAGCTGAGGCTGTATTAACAAACAAAACCACATCTTTTACTAGCGCTTTCATACTAAGAAAGTTTAATAACTAAACACTTTTCCATAGCTTCAATATCAGCTAATAAAGCAGTTTTGTGACGATTAAACATGATGAGATTTATCACACTCTTCCCGCCATTTTTAGCAAAGCGACAGTACTCCCCGGAAGTTAATTTAATTTGTGCCGAAACAAAAGAATCTAATTGTTTAACTTTGTTTAGTCCGTTAATAGATTTTAAACGCCCTTCACGTTTAGCAAAAATTTTAAACACTACAGCATAACCCTGTATTTTTTTAGGCAAAATAACAGGGCGGGACACTCTAGTTAAAATATCGTTTAAAGCATGGTCAATGCCATAAGATAGTTCGTATAACTTAGTTCTAAAACCTCCTAAACGAGGTCCAATTTCGATAATTTTAAAACGTCCATGATAATGCATTAATTCCACATGAGCAGTAACACTACGAAGACCAAGAGCCTTAATACCAGCTTCGGTAACTTTTTTAGCTGTAGCTTCTAAAATCTTATTTAAAGGCGCTGGAGTTAATTGTTGATAGCCAAAAAAGTCATCAAAACCAATGGAACGACCAGTTTTTACTTCTACAAATGGGCAATACTCAATTCGTCCATGTGCATTAACATAAACATCAACCGAATACATTTCCCCAGTCATAAATTGTTCAACTAATACTCGCGGAGCTTCGCTACGGCCATTTTCTTGATAGACACTAACAATGTTTTTAAAAGTTTTACGCAAAACATTAGTTAGTTCTATTTCATCGTGACATAAATTAACCAAAAGACTCATAGAAAGATTGGCCGGCTTAACTACCACAGGAAAACTTAATTTAGTCATTATTTCTTGAATCGTGGCTTTTTTAGCATTGTTGACGGCCATAAACTTTGGGGTGATACTTGGGTCATAAGCTTTAAGACGACGACGCATTTCTACTTTATCCGTAGACCACAGCAATGACTCTTTACTGGGAGTTTTTAGGTATGGCAAAAAAGGCACTAATTGAGCAAAATTAGCGATATGTTTTTCACTCCGACAAACAACGCCTAATAAACGATCTTGATAATTTTTTAAACAGGCAATAATTTTTTCTGGCTTTCGATAATCACAACTAATGACCAAATCACATCTCGATCTAGGGGCACGGGAAGCGGAATCACGAATAACAACAGGACGCCAGTCGGTACCAAAAGATTTATTAAAACGCCCAATGGCCGCGGCCGATTCTTTTTGGAGGTCGTTAACAAACAAAATTAAGTTTTTCTTCATAAATACTAAAAACCTGTTTACTTAAAAATGAAACAATAAACAATAAGCTAATAATTTACCAACTAATAAAGGCTTTGACAAGAGGCAGACTAGAACGGTAAAGTAAAGTTTAAACCACCGGTTTTTACTGACTCTTCCCACTTTGTAGCGTCCAAATAAAATTCCCTAATTTCATTGACTATTTTGTATTTTAAATGATTATTGGCCCGCGCATAGTCATAAACATCTTTAGTAATATGGACATCTTCTTCGCAATATTTACGAATATCCTCAATTCTACCCTGCTTCCACCACTCCACCGCCTCTAAACCATGGCTGATTTTACCACGATTTAAAGTTCCAGCAGCAATCATATCTAGAGAAACCCGCTTACCTAAAGATTTTCTAATCTCTGCTAAGATATCTAAACTAGCAATTTTAGTCAAATCACCCGGATAATACTTGTTAAGCAAAGGTATGTCAAAATAATCAGAGTTAAAACCAATCAACAAATCTATTTGCTCCAGTAATGGCCATAATTTAGACAATTCTTCTTGAGTATAACTATAATACTTATCATCTTGATAATCGTAAACAACCACAATTGAAATGTCTAAAAGTAATGGATCACGGCCACCAACTTCTTCGAAGGTGTTGCGGGTTTCAATATCAAACACCAATTTACGCATAAAAAATTAATCTTTAATGTATTCTTGTTTAAACATACCGAGTGTTAGTAAAAAATAAGACAACAACAGCGGCCCGAGCACAATACCAATAATTCCAAATAAAGACAAGCCCGCAAAAATCCCTAACAATGAAACAAAAGGATGAATTTGTGCTACCTTTTTTTGAATCAGTGGTCTGACAAAATTATCAATTGTACTAATAAAAGTACCCCAAGCGATAAAGCCCAGGCCAGCCAGCCAATTACCTGATAATAGCAAATAAACGCTGGTTAAAATCCACACGAAGGACACGCCAACCAAAGGAACGAAGGAGGACAAGGTGGCGACCAAACCCCACAAAAAGGCCCCAGGTAAATTAAACATCAAAAAACCTATAGTCATAAGTGAACCTTGTAACAAAGCAATTAGGCCCGATGTCAATAAAGTCCCATAGGTAATATTACGAAATTCTGAAGCTAGACGTGCGGCATTTGTTTCTGAAAAAGGCACCAAGCTATAAATCTTTTCTTTTAACTTATCGTCATCGGCCGTTAACAAAAAGAACAACAAAAAGTACATAATTACATAGTTAACAACTTGTCCGGAAATAGCCGAGGCAAAAGACCCTAAGAGAGATCGAGCCGTATTACCAAATTCGGCTAACTGCCCACCAATACTTAAACCATTAAACCAGTTATCCCAATAACTATTTAACCACGGACTAGACCTTAACAAAGTTAAAAATTGTGGAAACAAGACTTGTAATTCTTTAGCAATAATAGAAACCAAAAGTGATAATGGTAAGAGAACGGCAAAAATAGAAATAACAATCACTAGCAAAGCGGAAAAAGAATGATTAAAACGCCATTTAACAAAGACATTAAATAGTGGTTTAAATAAAACAAACAAAATAAAAGCAGCCAAAAAAGCGTTAACATAAGGATATAACGCGTAGATTAAGACTGAACCAATAACCACGATTAAAATCAAGGCTGAAGTTTTTTTAACCAATTTTTTTGTCCACATAAAATAATAATTATTGCTGGCCTAAATTATATCATTAAACTATAATAAAACCAATAGACAATTTATCGTAGCCGTGCTAAGATAAACTAGTTTATAAAGTTAAAAGTTCATAAAGTTTAGTGTGTGTTTTATTAATTAATTCCAGTCCAACTTTTAACTTTAAGAACTTTACAAACTTTATAAACTTTATAAACCTTTAACTTACATATATGTACACACTACAACCCTTGAGTTATGATTATTCAATGTTAGAGCCTTTTATTGACGCCGCTACTATGGAAATCCACCACAGCAAACACCATCAGGCTTATGTTAATAATTTTAATAAAGCCTTAGAAAATAATCCAGAATTGCAAAATAGAACCCCAGAAGACTTAATTAGTAATTTAAACACCCTGGGAATAGATGAAACCACTAAAACCGCGATTAGAAACCACGGAGGCGGAGTGATTAATCACAACTTTTTTTGGTCGATAATGGATCCTAACAATCAACCAAACGCTAAGTTGACAGAAGAAATTATAGCTATTTTTGGCTCGGTAGAAGAGCTGAAAAAACAATTTAGCGAAACAGCTTTAAAACACTTTGGTTCTGGTTGGACCTGGCTAGTTCGAGAAGCCTCCGGCGCATTAAAAATATACAGCACTAGCAATCAAGATTCACCTTTAACTTTAGGCCACGAACCACTTTTAACTATTGATGTTTGGGAACACGCCTATTACTTAAAATATCAAAATCGTCGCGTGGAATACATTGAAAATTGGTGGAAAACCGTAAAACTTATTTAATAAATTGACAAAAACAGACTTGCTAATTTTAGTGAGTCTGTTTTAAAACATGATTAATTTGGAGTGGCCGTATAAACATAACCTCCCGGAGCAGCTATTAATAGCTTGGAGCCATCACCGCTTATAACAGCACAATTAACCAAATTACTGTTTGCTGTATAAACTAATTCAGGGTTAGTAAATATTAACTGCTTTGCGGCTGTTGAGCCATCATAAGTAATAATGTAGACATTACCGTTAAAATCTGAACCGATAACAACTGAACCATCTCGACTCATTGAATTAATTCTCGTAACACTAGCTTTAGACCAAGTCGTACCGCCATCTCTTGAAATAAACCCTGCGCTACTAGCCAAAATTAAGCCATCATCACTAATATACAGTCTTAAGCCACTGCTGCACGAATTAGCAGAGGAAGTTAAAGACCTCCAACTGGAGCCATAGTCGGTTGATAATTGAGGCTTGGTTCCGTTAACCACATAATAAAATTTTTGAACCATCAGAAGAAGCGCCTATTAAGGAACCTGAGCTAACAGCTCCAGATATACTAGCTGTATCAGACCAATTTAATCCGGTGTCAACTGATTTTTTAAGAGGTTGATTCGATAAGCTAGTGGCAAGATAAATAATTTGCCCACTACGAGAAACAGCGCCGGAAACACCAGTGATATTGGAAGATGTGTTGGTTTGTAAATCGACAAATTTACTTGGAGTAAATAACTTTCCATTGTCAGTTATAGTTAAACTTGGGTTAGTTTCGTAAGCAGTACCTAAACTAAGCCCTGTTTTATAATCAAGTAACTTAAAGCTGTGACCGCCGTCTGTAGAATAGTGCCAGCCGCCAGACTCACCTATTATCATATATTTACCATCATAACTAACACCACAACCCATCCAATCTCTTGGCATATCCAGTTTTAAATCATTAAAATTGTTGCCACTATCAGTTGATAGCAAAGCTTCGCCGTATTTTCCATTATACAGCAATAAATTTGAAGCGTCACTATTAGTAACAAAATCCGAAAATGATGTAGAGTATGTGTTATAGGGACTCCAAGATAAACCTTGAATATCAGATTGATAAAGCTTTAGTGTGTCATAATCAGCGCTGATAATTTTATTACCATCTGGAGTTAAAATTGATTTTGAAAATTTCTCATTAGTAGGAGTTGTGATTTGGTTATAGGAAACCGCTCCATCAGTACTGACATATAACGCCTTAAATACACCACTGTAATCAAAAACATCTTCTAAAACATTCTGGCCATCATTAGAAATAGAAATATTGTTAATAACCGGCCGATCTAACCCCGAAGTAAAAACCCATGGATTAAAATTACCAGAAGATTCAAGTTTATTACTTGAGGAACTAGCGGTAAAAGTTGATCCTAAATCAGTAGAATAATAATTATTTACAAAATAGCCAAGATTGCAAGTTGGTACTCCATTACAAAAAGCGTAGTTAGCAACAACTTTATTACTAAAACCCTAAACATCAAAAGCTTGTATCGACTCCCCACTAAAAGTCCAATTACTACCAGTATTAACTGATTGAGCAAGATAATTACCCGTGCTGTTACAACCTAAATAATTAAAATCGTAATCGGCCTTGAGATTATAGCAATAATAACCACCATTCTTAAAAAAGTCTTTTCTAGCCCAACTAATTCCACCATCAAGGGATAAAAAGAAATATTTTTGACTATCAACTAGCGCTATTTTTTGACCGTTACCGTTCGTTTCCAAACTATTAAAAGGAAAATTGCTAATGAATAAGGAAGACGTTACCAAAGTCCATGTTGATCCAGCATCTTCAGATTTCATAATAGTCTTTGCTAAATGAGGAACAGCATAGATAATTGAACCATCTTGGCTCATTTTAACTGAACGAACAGAAAAATTGTTATCAACAACAACGCGTGATACTGTATCAGTATTATACGACTTGCACTTGCCGGCGGCACAAATCTTGCTATCTGAACAAGGAGAACCACATGACCCAGTACAGCCGTCTGAACCGCATTCTCTACCATCACAACTACCAATACAGCTAACGCAGGCGTTATTAGAACAAGTGAGCCCGTTATCACAGGTACCACAACTTTTTCCACAACCATCATCGCCACAAACTTTAGTCGCATCACAAACTCTGCGACAGCATAAATTACCCGGGACAGCTACACACAACCCGACATCAACCTTGTCCAGCTTAGCCGAAACACAAAAATCTAAATTATAAGAAATTCCATTGCTGGTGATAGCGTATACGAAAGGTGTAGCACAAACAGCATCTTGAAAACTAACAGGCACTTTAGTTAAATAAGTTTTACCATTAACGCCTACTAAAGGCTCCCCAAAAACAACCTGATTTGGATAAAATCCATTTTCCTGTTTGTAAAAATTAAGCGCCGTTTGAATAGTTTTAATATCATGAACTCTCTGCGTGCTTTTAACTTTTAAAAACATTTTATCAACATGAGGAACGGCTACCGCCCCAATAATGATGATAAAAATAGACAAAGCCACTAAAACTTCCAGCATAGTAAAGGCCAATAAGCTTTTAAACGGTTTTTTGAATTGTTTATAAAATTGTTTCAGCATGTCTTAATTATAGCATAAATATTTTTTAAAAAAAGTCTTTAAAAAGGCCTGTATTGACTTTTTTATATTTTTATATCACAATTCTGGCGTAAGCAGGAATGTCTCGTTAACTACATAGGTCTTTTGCGCCTGTCAATTAAATGGAGCTTCGTCTGCTAGTTTAATTATTAAGGTACAATCATGACTAAACTGTACGTAGGCAATCTTTCCTACAACACCAACGATGGTGGTTTAGCTGAGTATTTCTCCCAAATCGGTGAAGTAACTTCAGCGGTCGTTATTAAAGACAAGTTTTCTGGCCGTTCCAAAGGTTTTGGTTTCGTGGAAATGAGTGATGAAAACGCTCAAACTGCTATTTCCGAGCTGAATGGCAAGGAAATGGAAGGACGCGCTTTGAATATTTCTGAAGCTAAGCCTTTAGAAAAGAAAACTTTCGCCCCAAGACAAGATGGTCAAGGCGGAGGAAGCTATGATAACAATAGTTTTTCTAGATAAGCAGGATAAAAAAATACAGACTCACTCAGAGCCTGTATTTTTTTATATATATTTTTCAAACCAGCCCTCCCAAGGCAGGCACTAAATCTGGCAATTTAATAGGTTATCAAAACACATTATTTATTTTACTGCAGCAAACGGCCAAGTAGCATAATCGGCAGAAATACCAAGTTGCAAAGCAATTTTCATTAAACGATTATATTTAGCGGTGCGCTCACTGCGAGCTGGCGCACCAGTTTTAATTTGACCCGCCCCCATCGCTACCACTAAATCAGCAATGAAAGTGTCCTCAGTTTCGCCACTACGATGACTAACAATACTAGACATCCCAGCTCCCCTGGCCTGTAAAATAGTTTCCACTGTCTCACTCAAAGTGCCAATTTGGTTTAGTTTAATCAAAATAGAATTAGTAGTGGCTTGCTCAATGCCTTGAGCTAGACGCTTAGAGTTGGTAACATACAAATCATCGCCAACTAATTGTAAATCAGGATAACGATCATAAAAAGCCTTAAAACCAGCCCAATCATCTTCAGCAAAAATATCCTCCATACTAATAATTGGATACTTAGTCATTAGCTCAACATAAAAATCGGCTAATTCAGCTGAAGATAGAGAACGATTTTCCTTCTTTAAAGTATAAACACCTTTTTGATAAAACTCGGTGGCAGCCGCATCAATGCCGAAATAAAAGTCCTTGCCTAAAACATAACCAGCTTTAGCAATAGCTTCAGACATTAATTCAAAAGGTTCATTATTACTTTTAACGGCCGGCGCAAAACCACCTTCATCACCAACAGTTGTGCCATAGCCTTTAGCTTTTAAGACCTGTTTCAAATTTTGATACACTTCAGCGCAGGCCCGAATAGCTTCGGTGACATTTGCCAGGCCAACCGGGAAAATCATATATTCTTGAATGTCAGTCGCCCAATTAGCATGCTTACCACCATTCATAACATTCATCATCGGGATTGGCATTTGATAACGCCCTCTAAAATCTGGATTAAACTTAGTTAAATATTCATAAAGAGGTTTTTTTTCAGACACCGCCTCTGCTACCGCCGTAGCCATAGAAATAGATAACATAGCATTAGCCCCCAAATTACTTTTATTTTCTGTGCCATCTAAACTAATTAATAAGTCATCAAGAGTTTTTTGATCAGCCGCTTCAACGCCAACTAAAGAAGCGGATATTTTCTCCACATTGGCCACAGCCTTAAGCACTCCAGCACCACCAAAACGTTTCCCATTATCACGCAACTCATGAGCTTCATAAGAACCTGTAGAGGCACCAGAAGGCACAGCCGCACTCCCACGCGAACCATCCTCTAGGGCCACTGTGGTTTCTAAAGTTGGATTACCACGACTGTCTAAAATTTCTAAAGATTCAATGGATCTAATTTTCATACTATAAGTTTTTAAAGTTTGTAAAGTTAAAAGTTTATAAAGTGCCAGAAGTAAAAATTATTTTTTAGTCTTTAGTTTTACTTCCAAGATTTCTCCGTTTTTCCAAAAAGCCTTATGTAATCCAGTTTGCCAATCCCAACCTTCGGCAGATGCTTTAAGCATCATACCAATATCACCGTGAGTCACCACAACAACATTACCTTTAATATTATAAGTGACTAATTTTTTCCAAAAAGATTGAGCTCGCTTATAAACCTTAGGAAAACTCTCTACCCCTTCACCTGAAAAAAAATATTCAATACCATTAATAATTTCTACCTTCTTAGCCAAGCGTTTAATATCTAAAGTAGGGTGACCAGTTAAAAATCCAAAATCTCGTTCTATTAAACTTGGCACAATTTGGACAACCTCAATGTCATTTAAACTAGCGATAATTTTAGCCGACTCTAAGGTTCTGGCTAAAGGCGAAGAAAAAATAGCTGTAATCTTTTTGTCAGCTAATTTTTGTCCAGTCTCTTTTATTTGCTTTCGACCTAAGGCGGTTAAAAAACTTTCTCGGTGTCCATTTAAAATGTGTTGCTTATTATCAGTGCACTCCCCGTGACGAACTAAATAAACCTTTGACATAACAATCTGTTTCGCCTAACAGCCAATAACAATCTTTACGAGCCTTCAAGCGAGTGCTATAATTATAAAGTATTATTTAAACTATAAAACATATGAAAAAATCTGACAAGCAAGGTTCTTGTTGTGGTTCAAAAAACTGTTGCCAAAGCGATGAGATTGTTAAAAATGTAGTAGATACTGCTAAAAAAATAAAAGCCTCTTACGATCGTCAGCCAGCGGCCAAAAAGAAGCAAATTAATAAAAAAATCATAGGTGGTGCAGCGGCTTTAGCGGGATTAGTTGTACTAAAAAAGATATTTAAAAATAAAAAATAACTTATTTGCTGTAAAAATCAGAGGCTAAGACATTGTATAACTTGACATTATTATTATAAATACCGACTCGATTATTAAAATTACCCAACGCTTCATTATATTCCTTAGCCTTAATGTTGTAGGTTGGTACTAAATTATTATACTCATCAATACTTCCAGCTGTTTTTAGAGCATTTAATTGTTGTTCTAAAGCAACAACTTGTTTTTTTGCTTCTTGAGTATTTTTTTCTAGACTAGCAGTCAAAACAAAATCGCTGGCTATGGAAGATTCTAAGCTTTTTAACTTGTCAACCTTAGCGTGAATATTAGCCACTCCTCGATATTCAAGGCCGGTAGTTTGTTGATAAACCTCCACCTGACCTAAATGAGTAACGCTAAAAACATTATCAAATTGGCCTTTATAACTATCAAAAGACTTGTCCACAATACCCGTACTCTTAAAATCTTGAGGAACAACACTGATCGGGAAGAAATTAGTTGTTTCTACATAACAATAATTAGAACCAAAGACGGCGTACTCCTGAGGACACTGCACACCAACAGCAGCATGATTAACGCTAGGCAAATCAAACATAATAGCTCCATAACCCAACTTGCGAAATAAAGCTACAGATAATAAAACTTTATCAGTGCAAACTCCCAGTTTTTTATAAATAGTTTCATAGGGGTAATTAGGAGTGTCGAATTTAATATTTTTACTAAAATCATAAGGCAGAGCCTGAATGAAAGAGATAGTTAATTCTAATAGTTGATCACTGGACATTTTGTTAGCAGTGGCTATATTTTTTAGACCATCCACTAAGTCTGTGATCATGGTATCACCAGTCTTTGACTTTAAAAACATAGCGTAGTAGTCTTCGTGCCAATCAGCCTTCAATTCACCTTGATACGAATAAGACTTGGGGCTAGTGCGATAGATTCCATACATTTCTTCAGATAAAACTAACTGCAAGCTGTATTTCTGACCAGCATAACTCCACTGAAAAATTTGTTTTTTGGTACTAGTCGCAGGAATAACTTCTTCGGTTGGCTTTTTAATATCAACCTTACTAGCATTATCGACAACCGTATCGACCGACGAAGACACTAGTTGTGATTCGGTGGCCGCGGGGATATCTTGGCCGGTTAATGTTTTAGATAGGGAAGAAATATCAACTCTGGGGGCAGACACTTTTGACTCTGTTTGATTTTGGTAAATAAAAATAACAACCCGATAAGAGGCTAGAGCAAAGAGAACCGTAAAGAATAATATTTTAACAAATCTCATAATTAGTAATGATAAGTTTTCCCATTATTAATAGAGGTGGCACGATATAACTGTTCTAAAAGTATAAGCCTAGCCAACTCATGAGGCATGGTTAATTTAGATAAAGCTAAGTGATTTTTATAACGCTGTAAAATCCCCTCTGACCAACCTAGGGCTCCAGCCACAGCAAAAACCATCGGGCCTTTTTTCGTTTGTAAAAAGTCAGCAAATCCAAAAGAATCAAATTCTTTACCATGTTCAGTTAACAACCAAACAACCGAACTTTCAAACTTACCTAAAGCTTCCATAAGATGGGCAGATTCTTGACTTTGAGCTTTTTTGGCAGTTGATTCAGTAAATGACAAAGGTTTTAATTCTATCAATTTTAAACGAGCAAAAGGCAACAAACGCTTAACATACTCATCAGAAGATTTACCTATCCCAGGAGATTTGATTTTACCAATAGCTACAATAACGACATCCAACATACACAAATTTATGCTTCAAAATGATCGTGTTCGTCAGCCAAAGCTTCGGCCTTAGTAATGTGAATAGTGCCGTCTTTATGTTCTGGAGGAGTATAAATGGTATAAAGTTTTAATGGAGTAGCCCCGGTATTGATAATATTATGTTTAGCGCCGGCTGGAACAACTACTGCCCAACCATCAGAAATAGCAGTTTCCTCACCATCTAAAACAGCCTTACCTTCACCCGCCTCCACTCTGATAAATTGATCTAACTGATGAATCTCTTCACCAATGTCTTCCCCGACCGCAATAGACATCACTACTAACTGGCAGTGCTTGGCGGTAAACAATACTTCACGAAAATACTCATTAGCTAAAGTCTTAGCTTCCAGATTTACTGTGTAACCCATATTTTTAATTTAAATAATAAACTAAACTAATTTTAGCACAAGTTGATTTATTTAGCCATAAAGCGACGACGATCGGCTTCCCCTAGTCTTTCTAAGGAATAACGGAGCATAGTTCTAGGCATTTTTTTTAAATTAGCTTCTAAAAATTTAATCAAAACAGCCTCGTCTCTTTTGCCGATTTCCCGGAGCATCCAGCCGACAGCTTTATGCATTAAATCATGCTGATCTGTTAATAACTTTTTAGCCAATTGAAGCGTTAAGTCAAACTGCTGATTTTTAATAAAATAAAAGCTGGCTAAAACAGCGATGCGCCGTTCCCAAAGATTGCTAGAGATTACTAATTTATCCAATAATTTCTGATCGGGGTGAGTAAATAAATAAGCGCCAATAATTTTATCCGCTGAAACATCAACTAAATCCCAGTTATTGATACGGCTCGTGTGCGCTAAATAAAAATTAAAAATTCGCTTTTGCTTTTTTTCATCGGCTTGTTGGTATTGATAAACTAAAATTAAGACAGCGGTTAAGCGTTCTTCGTGCCAAGTGCTGTTTAAAAGTTTTTCTATTTCTACCAGCGGTAAATCAATAAATTGTTTAGCGATTTGCCGTTGCTCGGGCACCATAACACCTAAAAACTTATCTCCCGCTCCGTATTGCCCAGGACCAGTCTTAAAAAAGCGGGAGAAAATCTCCGCCTTACCTGGTTTAATATTACTTTTTAAAGCTGTTTGGACTGATTTATGAGTAAGCATAAAAAATTTATTTTAGCCTTTTTTGTTTTTCAGGAGTGGTTAAATAATTTTCTTTACTAGCAACTTTACCACCAGATTCAAGCTCTAGATTTTTTCTGGCATCGCCAGCAATCTTTCCGCCTTTCTTGGCGGCGATTTTATTTTCTACGAAGACTTTAGTATTTCGGTCTCTAGCAATCTTAGTTGTGGACGCTTCGCCTAACATAGAAAAAAATTAATTCCAAATCATCCATGTGATCTCGCAAGTTTTCTTTTTTTAAATTTTTATGTTTTTTATACTGACTAGGCGTCAAGCCAAAAGTAGCTTTAGAAATCTCAGCTGTTAAAATAGCAAATTCCAAATTCTTTTTAACACCTCGCTTACTCCACTCATCTGTTAGTTCTTCACGAACAGCAATACCACGCATCCGCTTTTCAATCCAAGCGTCTGAATAACCCTTAAGCTTATACAGCGCCCTGGTTCTTTTGGTGGCCAACTCCGGGTCTTCAATTTCTTGAATGCGTTCATAACCAACCCTAGCTAACCAACGTTTAAATGGCTCAGCCTTAGGCGAGGGAATAGATTGAATAATACGAAATATGCCCTCCACATCAGCACAATCTGTCTCATATTTTTTACCATCAATCGCTTCTAGTTTCAGTTGTCTACAAAGTGTCGACAACTCAATTTCAGATTCATTTTTTACCCGAGTTTTCATAGCATACCAATAATCCCTAGGCTTAGAACTATCAGTAAGCACCGCGACAACATCCACAACTGAAAACCACCACTCCTTATTATGGATAACTTTTCTAATCTCTTTCCCTTTAAATACGGCAATTTTATTAATCTCGTCCATATTTTTGAGTTAATTATAGGTCAACAAATGCATTATAGCACCATAGAACAAAAAGCGAAAGGTGTGAACCCCGCAAAAGGAGTACCCCGTGGGGCAGGCAAAAAGCGAAAGTGGTCTTTTTTATATTTAAAAAGCGGGAGAGAATCTCCGCTTTACCCGGTTTAATATTGCTTTTCAGAGCTGTTTGAACTGATTTATAAGTAAACATTTGTTCTGATTTGGAAGTATATACACGAGTATACACTTGATTCAGAATTAATCTTGGAAATTATTTTGATATGAGTAGAGAGCTTTGTGAGATATTTGAAACATATAAAATTATTATAGCACTTATGAATGGGGGGGGGCAAACTACACGAAAGGTAGATTATTTGGTGGAGAATCCTTTTCTGATTCTGCCTGATATTCATCTTTAGCAATTTCTCGTTCCAAAAAGCCAACAAAATCTTCAGACTTATCCTCTTTAACTTGATTAAAATTAACTTTTTCTTTAACTTGATAATCGGCATCAAAAATAGGCTCCACGGCTTTACTGGCAGCAGTATCTTCGGTTGGTAACAGCATTGGTCCTTCAATTCGTTTAGAAGCGGCACGCTGTAAAAGAGGAGCCTTAACCACCATATCAATCGGAAAGTGCCAAATAGTGGCTAGTTCCTCAATGTTCATCACATAAGGATTGGATCCAACACCAAAACTACGCCCCTTATAGGCCCGCATAATATTACTTTTGCGTTTATTAAGCCTTTTTTGTGCTTGAAAATAAGCGGTCGAAGTAACTGTAAATTTATAAGGAATAAAACCATTAAGATTCTGTTCGCTATACTGTCGCATGTAACCATTAAAGCCATTAACCGCCTTAGCTTTATCCATAACATCTTTGCGAGCAAAATAAATAGTTCGAATCTTACTGGTAAAACCAACCTTATTTTTCTTTTCCGAGGCAGCTTCCAAACATTTGCGATGTGAGGGAGGCATGGTTAAAATACCCTCCGGCTTAGGGCCTAATAATTTTTCAATATATTTATCAGAACGCTTAGTCCAATCATTGCTAGCTGGAGATATTAATAGCTGAAACCAGAGCTGTTCGCCAGGTTTAAAGCTGGATAATAAATCCATCAAGGTAGCTAAAGTGTCCTTAAAATCTTTGACATCTGGCTTGCCAAACTTGTGCTCAAACTGGTTATACAACTTAATCGGCAAAGCTTCTGGACCAGTAAAAACATATTCAGCTCCCCATAAATCATATTCGCTATCAGGATATACTTCTGGAGCTCCAGTAGTATAATCCGCTACTTCGCTAATCTCGGCATCAGGATATTGGGAATAAACTGCCGTCTCCACAATCGGTCGGAACATTAAAGGCGTGCGAATTAAAAACTGAATATAACCATCAATACCAACAATTTCAAAAGAAAAACCTAATTGAAACTTACCTTCCCACCATTTTTCAACCAAGTTAATCGCACCTTGAGTCCCCATTAAATAGGTAAACAAGTTCTCCACAGCTTTTGGCGATTGTTCGTTATTTTTAGGGACATCAATGGCTAAAAAAACAAATTTTTGTGTAGCATACCATTTATCAGCAATATAATCTAACCAAATCAAAGATATACCATACAGAAAAACCATGGCGATTGGCAACCAACCAAAATACCAAAAAACCAAGCGATAAACCACTTGCCCAAAAGGTAAATATAATAATTTGGCAAACTCCTCAATGTAAAGATTAAACTCCATATTTTAAATTATAACACACTACACAATAAAATAAAAACAGTTTAATAAACTTAAAAAGTGGGGGCTATACCCACTTTTGAAGTTTGTTAAAACATTGAGATATTTTTTTTGTTTACAAAACTAATTAATTTATTGACACCTACTTGCTCTGCAACCGTATGTATAAGAAAAGACATCATCAGTTGTATTTGGGCAGTCTTCTACAAGACTGCCTTTTGTCAAATTTACTAAGTTACCAGTCACAAACTGTGCTCGGTTTCTGTCATAGTACTGTGTACCACACATCTGAAAAGAATTTGGGGTGGTAGCAGAACAATTATCGGCGTAAAAAACAGAATACCACGAACGATCTATCAACCGACCTCTCCTTATACTTACCGGCATGATATAATCAATATAACTACTACATATATGGGTATTAGTGTTACAGCAATTATAACCAGAATTAGGTGGGCAAGAATCGCACGCAACAGTAATAGATCCTCCACAATTATTCGAAACTGGGATTGTAATCCAACACTTATTACCACATATACTCTTTTTTTGATCAGCTGTAAGCACTAAGGGAGTACAACAGTTTGAATTATAACAAACATTTCCTGGTCCACAATCCCTTGTTACACAATTTGTGCCACAGTTATTTGTGCCAACGCACCTTCCAGAACAACTAAAATGAGTGTGAAGGCTTTATGCATCTTTGGTTTTAATTTTAAATTTATTGATTGAATAAAAATGGATTTAAATTTAAACAAAACAGAAGTATTGTCGGTTGATTATTATTTTCATAATAACATTTATAAACACAGATGACAAATAGCAATACCAAAAAACAGGCACCGAAGTGTCTGTTGTTGTAATAACCTTGTCTCCTATTTCAAGAGTGAATAATATAAATTATTTGACTAATTCATAACGGCCATCATTTTTACGGAAACGCAATTTGTTCATTAAAGCTAAGTTAACTGTGGTTTGTTTAACCAAACGCTGTTTGGAAACTTTTTCTACAATTTCTTCTTTAGTTAGTGGTCCGAGCTCAGTTAAAATAGCAGAGATGACCTCAGTAACCGTGCCACTCTGATAACCCCATTCTTTTAAACCGTATAAACCACGACCCACCAAAACATATTTATCATCTAAAATTAATTCATTATGCGTAGTGGCCACATTAACATCTTTAGCGTCAAAACCCATTTCGGCAATTTTTTTGGCAATATCACCATAATACATAGGTTTACCTTCATTTTTCAAAACTAAATAAATCTTATCATTAATGGTTTTAGGGCTAACTTCACGCCACTTTTTGTGACCCCAAGCAAAAAAACGATTTTGCTCTAATTCATCAAGAGTCTGCAATAAATTGTAAAGATGGCGGTTAGCATAAATCTTATCAGAATAATCTGGCACAACCCTGGCTAACAACTCTTTAAAATCAATCTTAGAGGTAGGTGACAAAAATTCAGTATTGTTTTTATAAGATTCTAAATCAATAATCAAGTCCAAAATTTCTTCGGTTAATAATAATTTGCGTAAACTTTTAATATGTGCAACCAATTCTTCAGCGACACTTTCCATTTTAGCTAAATCACAAGACAACAGACGAATGGAATTAGAAAAATACTGATTATTTTTAATAGCTGCGAAGCTGTCGTCCAAAAGTTTAGTTAAGGCAAAATCAGCATAGCGACCATGAGCCTCCTTTGATAAATTAGAAGTATCGGTTGATAATTGAAATAATAAATCAAAAAAATACTGCTTATCCATAACACCAGAGTGTTCCTCGGCTAAACCAACTAATAATTGCCGCAATAGATTTAAAGTAACTTCAGATTCTTTGGCTTTTTTTAATTTAGCCACCGAAGAAGTTTCAATTTGACGAACGCGTTCACGAGTTAGTTGGTGCTTTTTACCAATAGCTTCCAGCGTTGATTTATTAGAACCGCCCAAACCGAAACGGCTTTTAACCACCTCTTGTTCACGCTTATTCAAAATAACAAGCAAATTATCAATTGCTTGAGCAATACTAAAACCGGACAACCCCTCCTGTTGCTGGTCAGATGTAATTTGCTTCAGAATAGTTTCTGCATTCATAAAACAAAGTTGCCGGCTAAAACGCAAGCTTAATTAATTTATTATTAGCCAAAAATGACTATAGTTACCTAGTTCTCAAATAATAGCATAATAAACAAAAATTGTCAAATATACACCCTTTTTAGTTAAAACAGCCTCTGGACCAGGCTGTTTTAACTAACCACATTATTTAAATCGATAACTACTAATTTTTCTCCCTCCAAAATATTATACAAAAACATGTCAGTAATTTCACGACGATAAGTAAACTCATCTTCGGTCATAACAGCATAATTAATTTCCTTAACTAACTCTCCTTCTAGATCATCGATTACCTTTAAGAGCTTCTTTTTATTACAGTCACCTACTAATAATAAATCCACAGGTGAGTCAAAACTGTTAACAAAAATACCAGTCAAAACTAACAATTTAATATCACCAACTTTTTTTAAACTGTCGGTAAAATCTTTTTCATAAAGCATTTGCGACTTAACAATTAAGGCTTTAATTTCATTAAAAAAAATAAAATCTGGATTAACTTTGTAATATTTACGTTCTTGTTTTTTAATTTCTTTGTCTTTGGGGGCTTTTTTTTTGGTGATGGCATCTGGTTCAATCTGTTCAATCGGCAATTCTTCTTCACTTTCTGGACCAGCCTCAGCTAACAATAAGCCTATCTCTTCTAAATTATTTAACTCACGAAAAACCGAATTTAGTTGTAAGTCAAGATGCCTGGCAATTTCTCTAATGTAAAAACGTTCACTTGGATGCAAAAAAAATAATTTTAACAATTTTACTCGTGAATTAGAACCAAATAATTTATCTAACATATTTTTTATTACCCTCTTTGTCAATTTATAAGTTTTATAGTATAATGAAAACAGCCTACAGTCAATAGTAACGCACCCTTTAACCAAAGGGCTTTTATGAGTTGTAATATTGGACAATTAGCCATCAGCCCCGATTTAAAAACCGGCAGCAGTGGCAAAATACTATTAAGTCAACCTAGTTTAAACGAAGAGCGCTGGCTCGGTCGATTGTTTGTTGTAGCTGAAATTAATTCAAGACGCCAGGATAATCAAGAATTGGTAGATTTTATCTTTAAACAACTGGAACGACAATATTATAGCGACGAGCAAATCCTTTTATTAGAGCGTACTTCTACGATTAGTATTGAACAAATTTTTGAAATAGTGATTGCTGATTTAAATAATCAACTAATCGATTTTTTAGTGGCCCGAAAAAATAGCTTTTCTCCAGCTTCAGCTAATATCACCGTAGGAGTTTTACACAATAATCAATTATTATTTGCAAACTTAGGTAGTAATAAAGGCTTACTAATTTATCCAGCAAAAAACCCAGACAGTAAAACAGTTGGTGGTTACAACTTGATTGATGTTACCCAAAAAGTCTCTGATCCAACTCAAGACGTTTTTGACCCAAACAAATTATTTTCCAACATTATCAAAGGTGGAATATCACAAAATGCCACCTTCATTATTATCAACGAATCGCTTTATGAATACTTATCAGAAAAACAGCTGATAAAAATAATTTCCACCTTACCACCTGCCAGTGCTGCGGTACAAATCCGTAACATTGTAGAACAAACAGCTGTTTTCGTGCCTTTTTTAGGACTGATTATCAAAAACAACCGTAATAACGAAGAGAGCTCTAAGAGCTCAATGGATCTAAAAGTTCGCGTTCATCAAGCTGACAATCCAGACACATTACACCGACCATCCAAATCTAGTTATGAAACTTTAAGTCCTTTAAAAGATGTTAACAAAGAGTCTATTAGAGCCTTAAACCTAACAGAGTCTAGAACAGCCGAAATACTTAAACCATCCGGTTTGATTGGACTAAATTTATTAAAAAAAATCTTTGGTCTTTTTAGCAATAAAAACAGTAAACAGCGTTCCATTATCAAGCGCGAACAACTAATTCGACATCGTGCTGAACGCTTTATGGTCCCATTTTTCAAGGGATTACTAATGGTTGCCAGTCTTCTAGCGGTTTGGATTGGGGCTTTGTACCGTTTATTAACCAACCCTGAAAAACGGCAGGCCGTCGTTGAAAAATTACAACAACACAAACAACGCTTTACATGGAAACATTGGCTAGCTGTTG
The DNA here is from genome assembly GCA_002778705.1 of Candidatus Falkowbacteria bacterium CG10_big_fil_rev_8_21_14_0_10_37_14. Taxonomy (GTDB): domain Bacteria; phylum Patescibacteriota; class Patescibacteriia; order Patescibacteriales; family Patescibacteriaceae; genus 1-14-0-10-37-14. The sequence goes on from PFAM01000016.1 coordinate 29,489, forward strand.
GTATTTTCTCTGGAGGATTATTAATTTTAGTGAGTGGTATTTGGCTAACAAATTACAACAAAAAATTAGCGATAGAAAAAACTAATTATCAATCTTTACAAACTGAGATAGACAAACATTTTAGTGATTTATCGGCTATCAAAATATATGGCGATCAAGCTAGCGCCGATGAGCATCTGACTGCTATTAAAAACATCTTAGCTAAATTACCAACCAAAACTACTGACCAGCAAAAATATATCGAGATGGTTAATACCCGCTACAACCAAGCCTTTGAAGAAACCTATCGTTTTACTAAAACCAGCAATCCCCTTTGGAAGGCCACAACAGACTGGCAATCTTTGGGTGTTTACAAAAATGATTTAATAGCGATAGCTGGGCGGACTTTATGGCGTCAAAACAACAATGACTTTGAAGAAATAATAAATGACTTAGGAGTCGATGATTGCAAGCCTCTAAAAGTTAGCGAATACAACGAGAATTTTTATTGCTTAGCTAATTCTGAAGTATTAGCTATTAATCTAGCTAATAAACAAATATTACACTTGCCTTTAGATCAAGCACCAATCAATCCAAAGGGAGCTGCTATTTATAACGGTCGTCTATATGTCGCAGCCGATGATGGGCAAATCTATCGTTTTACAGGTCAAACTACTGGTTGGGTAGCTAAACAAAGCTGGTTGTCTAGCCCCCTTAATAATAAACCTCAAGATTTAATTATCGATAGTTCTATTTTCTTATTAACCTCTAATGGATTAAGTCAATATCTTAGTGGTGAAGCACAAAATTTTAGTCCACAAATTTACCCAACAATGAACGAAGCAAAATATCTAGCTGGCAATAAATCTAGTGCAAATCTTTATATTTATAGTGGAGACTATAATGGACGAATTATTGTTATTGATAAAAAAGGTAAGTTGATTAATCAGTATATTGGAGAAAATTGGCAGAACATTAAAGATATCGATCTAAGCGACGACGGTAAGATGCTTTATATCTTAAAAGCAGACGGAGTAGAACGAATTGAATTATAATTAAAAACAACAGCTTCAAGGGCTATTGTTTTTTTGTACCTAGATTAAAATTGTCTAACGCATCTAGTAAAGTAACTAGAAGATTTATTGTAACCCGATTGAGAGCCATCACTCATATTTTGAATATAAGCATTAGTAGCAGTATGTTGAGTAGATGACCAATAGCCACCACTAACTATATCAGGAACTAAAGGATTGGTTGGCGTGGAACCGTTCATACAATCTTTAGAAGTTAATCTACTTCCATAATAACAAGCTACGCCAGAATCACAATAGGCGCTGCTTAATCTAATGGTGCAAACTTCATAATTAGCCGGCAAATACCAATCAGTAAAACCGCCAAGACTTAAACTAGCACAAAATGCGGCAGCTTGATATTTAGAAGCAGGATTATAATTAGCAATAGTTGGATAAGTATTACCATTAAGGTTACGGAATCCAACAATAGAACTGCCGGCCACATAAACTCCAGCTTCAGATACATAATCATTAGGATTTTCCCACTTATATTTTATGGAGTCTTGACTAGAACAAAAATTAATAATGCATCCAGCCGGAGCCACCACTAAATTAACATTACAATTACCATTGCCACGCTTACAAATTAAAATTCCACCACCACAAGTCGTGCCATAAGGCATGCTAGCCGTACATTCTTGAGTTGACGGAACGCAATAGCCACTACTATTACAAGTTAGACCATTACTACAAGTTCCACAAGAACCGCCACAACCGTCGTCACCGCAATTCTTGATAGAACAGTTAGGTGTACAACCGCAAAGCCCGGCGGTACCACTACCACCACAAGTTTGTGGACTAACACAAGTTCCGCAATTAACAGTTTTGTAAACATTACAATTATCTAAACCTGAAAATTGACAATCCTTATTAAGACGAGAACAAAAGTTGGTGTCACCTTCATAAAGACAGGTTGGCGTTGTTGTGCAACTACCACTATTAGAACAGAACAGGCCAACAGCACAAGTTCCACAAGAACCGCCACAACCGTCGTCACCGCAATTCTTGCCAGAACATTGAGGTTCACAGGACCCACCGTTAGTCGTGCTGATAGAAACATTTAGCTCGGCTAAGGGAGCTCGCACTAAAATATTTCCACCAGCTGTTTTAGCGATTTCATAACCACTACTAAGAGCTGATGAATTACTGGGATCTGATGGAATGCTAGCTAAGTATTTCTGATTAAAACTAAGCTCAGACAAATCAACCAAGCCAGATGACAAACAAACAGAAGACGCTACACCACCTTTACAAATAGCTTTATATTCAGTAGCTAAACCAGCGGGCCAGACACCAGCATTATTAACAAAACGCTCTACAGCTGCCTGAATAACCGTAAGATCATTAAGACGCACGGCGTTGCGACCAGTAGCCAAACGGGCATTGGGGTTAATGGTGGCTATAATAACGGCCGAGAGAGCACCGAAAATTGCCAAAACGATTAAAATTTCAGCCAGAGAAAAAGCTTTGATAAAAAGAGGTTTCATAATTATTTATTCTACCACATAAAGCTAAAAAACAAAACTAGCATCCACAGAGGATTCTAGTTTTGTGATAATACCAACTTGCGTCGGTATTTATTTTTTCGGAGATCCCAGTTTTCACTAGGACAATTTTACTTTATTATTTCAAAGTTACCTTAGCCCCGGCATCTTCTAAAGTCTTCTTTAATTTTTCGGCTTCAGCCTTAGACAAACCTTCTTTGATGGTTTTAGGAGCACCGTCTACTAAATCTTTAGCTTCTTTCAAACCTAAAGCGGTCACTTCACGAACAGCTTTGATAACATTAATTTTGTTAGCGCCAGCTTCGGTCAATTCAACATCAAAGCTATCTTTTTCTTCAGCGACGGCAGCGGCTGGAGCAGCAGCCATCATCATGGCAGGAGCAGCGGCCGAGACACCAAACTTTTCTTCTAAAACCTTCACTAATTCAGAAAGGTCTAAAACAGACAACTTTTCGATAGAGGCTACCAAAGAAGCAAACTTCTCGGGAACCACCACATTTTTTTCGTCAGTCATAATTTTAATTTAATTTTATAAATATTCTTTATTTTTTTTGTTCAGCTACGGCCGATAAAACACGGACTAAGCCTCGCAAATTTCCAGCTAACACATTAACGAAACCAGAAACAGGAGCATTTAATGTGCCGACTAATTGACCTAGCAACTGTTGTTTAGAAGGTAATTGAGCTAAAGCTTCTACCTGTTCCTTAGAAATAAGATGACCTTCCAAGACGCCACCAGTAAAAGACATTTTTTTGCCTTCTAAACCTTTAATAAACTCCCTGGTTAGTTTGGCCGGAGCCACTTCATCGCCATAGCCGAAGATGGCCGCAGCCTGATCTTCGTTGTCTTTAGCAGAAAAGCCTTCAATGCCTTGTGCTTTGAGCGCTTTATTCAGCAAAGTCTTTTTAGCCACATAACATTCACTCGCCTCCGCTTTAAGCTTTTTGTTCAGCTCACGGGATTCAGTAGCCGAGAGGCCACTAAAACGAGCAAATACCATAGACTTAGACTCCGCAATTTTGCGTTCTAAATCAGCCAGCATACCAGCTTTCTGCGCTTTGGTTTTTGCCATAATTTATTTATTTATTTATTGTGTAAATGTGACAACTTAAATTTCAGACCTTATTAAATACTATTTACACCAACTCAAGAGTAGGATAAAACAGTCTATCTTAAAAAGACTGAGATCTCAGCCTTCGCTGAGATAAATCTATAAAAAAACTGCCTCTGTCGGCAGTGTAAGCAACCAAATTAGCTTAAAGTAAGCTAAAAATGATTGTCTCGACGGGTCCTACAGATAAACCTGCCCGTGGTCTGCGACAAAGTATGTATATATTAGCATAATATTTAGTTTTGTCAATATTAATAATTTTAGGCCAAAAGAAGAGTAAAAATACTAGATACCTGTACTTATTATCTCGTTGTATTGACTTTTTATTAAAAATGTGCTATAATTATATTATTATGATACTTTAACAATTTTAGAGGATTTTTCAATGAATACCAAGTTTCAAGCCTTTCTAGAGCTTTTAGCTGTAATAACCCTGATGACCTTATCATTAATTATTATACCAAAACTTCTAACTTTAGCTATTATAACGCTAGCTTTAGCTAATCAACTATCTAAAATGATTGTAATTTACTGTCAAAAACGCTTTCCTGGTCTATGCATAAAGGACAGACTGGAAGAAAAATTACTCAACCTAAATAATTAAAAAAAGCCCCTCCGATAAAATTTTGGAGGGGCCTTCTTTTTATTTTAGATATTTAGCCTTATTAGCTTTATGCTGTTCAAAGGTTTTAGCCCAAATAGTTTGACCATCAGAAGCAGTTAAGAAAAATTGATAACCGGTATATTCGGGATAAATTGCCGCTTCAATAGCTCTGATTCCGGGGTTGCCAATTGGCGTTGGCGGAAGACCATCGTTTCTGTAAGTATTGAACGGCGAATCAATCTGAGTATCTTCATAACTATACTGTAATTTATTAACTCCTAAGATATAAGCCAAAGTGGCGCAAGACTCCAAGCGTTGGCTATTTTTCATTCTATCCCAAAAAATACCAGCCACAATTTTCATATCAGCAGTAGAACGAACTTCTTTTTCGACAATAGACGCCATCACAATAATTTCATACAAACTCTTCCCTTGCCGTTTAATTTCGGCACGCATCTCTGGCGTCACTTTGTTATCAAAATTATTAAGTTGTTTAGCAATCAATTGTTCTCCTCCATCATTAATAAATAAGCGATAGGTATCGGGGAACAAAAAGCCTTCTAAATCAACTTTCTTAGGTGCCTCCTTGATAAAATCAAATTTTTGATATTCAGCTGGTAAATTGCCTATTAAGGTGGTGGCTATTTTGAGAAAACTGCCGTCAATAATTAAGTTATTAGTTTTTAAGTATTCTTCAATCGCTTTATTATTCACACCCTCTTTAATTAAGATAGTTTTTTCGTCACCAGCCCGAGGGCCTAATTGTAAGACATTGATAATACTGTCTGGTGTGGGATTAGTAGGTAATTTATAAGCACCAGCCTTTAATTTAAGATTAGACAACTTAGACATAATAATAAAAGCGGTTTTAGAACGAATCAAACCAGCTAATTTTAATTGATTGGCTGCCACAGCTGATGTTTCACCTTTGTGAACAGTGAAGTCGACCGAGTCAGCTTTAACTGGTGACACAGCTAACCAGTACACAAAACCAGCGGTCAAAAGACCTAAAATTATAATAACCCCAATAATAACAATAAATTTTTTCATGAAATTAATTATAGATATTCTGTCCAGCCTTTGGCTTTAATTTCCTCCAAGCATTGCTTAACTTCCGCCGAGGCTTCGGCTGAAGAAATATACAAAGCATCGGGCGTATCAACAATTACTAATCCTTTGACATCATTAGTGATGATTACCTTTTTCTCCACCGTATTATAAATCAAATTATCACTGGAATTATGAGCAAGCACTCGACCTTTAATTAGATTCTCCCCTACCTGAGACAGTATCCTTTTAATTATATGCCATTTCCCTAAATCACTCCAGCTGAAGGCGCTGGAGACACTCATAGCTAAATACGGAGCCTGGCCTGTAATAGCCGATTCAATGGACAGCTTCTCGGTTAGCTGATAGCTAGCCTTAATTAATTCTAAATCGGTGCCCGACTTCATTAAGCTGACAGCTTCTGAACAAGCCGAGAACATGGCTGGCTGAAATTGTTCAAACAAATCTTTAATAGCACCTAAACGCCAGAGATACATACCGGTATGGCAATAATACTCTCCTGAATCAATCAGTTCCTGACAATACTCTCGCGAAGGTTTTTCGGCTACAGCTGCCACATTGTAAATAGCTTCTTTGCCTGAAGCTAGTAACTGCTCCCCGATTTTCATATAACTGTAGCCAGTATCTAAATAAGTGGGTCTGACAGCTGGGGTTAAAATGTAATCCGGATTTTTATTAATAAACTCCGCTGATAATTTTAATAATTCAGCAAAAAAATGATTATCAGAAATATAATCGTCTGACGGCAAACTGGCAATTACTTCATCAGCTTCTAAAATGGACGATAAATAAGCTACTTCCAAACACATAGCCGGACCGGTGTTTCTAACATCAGTTTCTACAATAAAGTTAGAGAGTGGCAATTCCGGAACTTGGGTTCGGGCTTTATCCAAATGAGCACTGGCAACCGAGATATAAATATCAGTAACTTTAGGCACAGCTACTAAAGATCGATCAAAAGTATTACGGAGCATAGTTAAATCTCCGGTTAGTGCGTGAAATTGTTTGGGTTCGGCTTGACGGCTTAAGGGCCATAAGCGAACACCAACACCTCCGGCCCGAATAACGATTTTCATAAACTAGCTTTATTAAAAATAATTAGTGTGCTAAGATTTAATTGTAATCTAATAAATTTTTTAGAGCAATATGCTATTACAATACATCTTAATACCTCTCGTTGCGGCTGGTATCGCTCAAGTTAGCAAGTTTTTTATAAAGTCTAATCGGACTAGTTTTACCTGGCACGCCATTTTTGCCTATTCTGGCATGCCCTCCAGCCACGCGGCTATCACTATCAGCTTAGCCACGGCTATCGGCTTAAACGAAGGTTTTAACTCAGCTGTCTTTGGCCTAGCCTTTGTTTTTGCGTTAATCACCATCCGTGATGCTGCCGGCTTAAGACGACAACTAGGCCGACAAGGTAAGGTTATTAACAATTTAACTAAAGAGTTGGACGAAGACAATCTCTTAGACGATGCTTACCCATTAATGACCGAGAAAATTGGCCATACTCCGACTCAGTTATTAGTTGGTTCAATGATTGGTTTAGCAGTAGCGATTATCGGACAATTGATTTGGTAAAAACAATAGAAAAAATAATCCCCCGATGGACATCGGGGGATTATTTTTAGATTATGTATTAAGCAATTATTACGGTTTAGTAGCTTCGTAGAGAGCAGAGACTTCATCACCTGATAAAGCTCGGTTATACAATCTACATTCGTTTATTTTACCATTAAAATAATTAGTGTTGGATCCCCAATATTTACCGATAGTCCACACGGGACCAGCAGAACGAACTAAATTAAATTCTGTGTCTGTACTTTGTTTTTCATAGTCTCCATTCATATAAAGTTTAACAGTCGCTGGATTACCAGCCACCACAGTAGCAACTACTTGATACCAAGCATCTAACTCAACAAGGGTAGTTGAAAAAACACTATTACCCGCGGCAACCCCGGCTGTTCCATAACGCCAATTGAAATTAATTTGACCGTTAGGGTACAAAATAAAGCCCGCGCCTGTGTATGTAGTACCGCCGATACCAGCGTTAAAAATATATGGATAACCATTAAGATTTGCAGCATTAAACCAACAAGACATTGTTAAGTCCCCTTCTTTTGCTAATGAATTTGTTGTATTCACAAAACCACTACTTCCATCAAAACTATAAGCACCATTAGCTTCACCAAATCGTCCAGTAGAAGTAACAACCGCCCCCGCTCCTCCAAGAATACTACCGTTAACTCCATTTCCACTCAAATCCTTTGTCCCATTTATTCCATCGAGCATCCACCAGCCAACTAAACCATTAGTTGGCCCCAGATCGCGAGCTTGTCCGCTCTTTTCTATCTTTCTAGCTCCAGCTGGAACATCACCCACGGCTTTAGATAAACAACCAATCAAAGAATAATTATCATTGCCCGCCGAGTATTGATAATCTAAATCCGCACAAGCGCCTTCGGCTCTCGGGGTTG
>PFAM01000004.1 GCA_002778705.1 Candidatus Falkowbacteria bacterium CG10_big_fil_rev_8_21_14_0_10_37_14
ATATTTTGCCAATTCTTTTAGATTGGCTATCTTAGCTAATTTGCCGTTGACAATGACATAGATACGTTTAGTTATCTTAGAACGAAGTAAGGTACCGTCAGCGTAAGTTTTAAAACCTAAAACCTGGCCTACCGTCTTCTCTATTACTGGCTTTACCTCCTCATCTTTAACAACGGTCAAAGGAACCGAGGCCACCTTGCCAGCTTTTAATATGGCAAATCTAGTTAAGTGATTGACTTTAAATGTTACCTTTTTAGTAACTGGGTCAAAAATTGCGCCTGGTATTAAACCCCTCCCTAAAAGCTAAATTTATTTAATTTTAATAACTTTTTTGAAACAATAGTAAACAGTTTATCCACAGACTTTGTAAACTTTTTTTAATTATACCCCCCACTTTTTAATAATACAATTAGTTGTTTACAAAAAATATTAATCCTGTTGTAACTTTGTGAACACAAAAAAAACAAAACTTATTTGCAAATAAGTTTTGCTGGTAATTTTGATTATGTTCGAGACTACTTTGTTGTTTCTGGTAGATATTTACGGCCTTTAAGCTCCTCGGGAAGATACTCTTGTTTTTCTTGATAATCAAAATCCGGACTATACTGATAATCGGCTCCGTAGCCCAATTCTTTCATCAGCGAAGTCGGGGCATTGCGGAGATGTAAAGGCACACCAACATTGCCAGTCGTTCTAGTATCTTCCGCTGCTTGATTATAAGCCGCATAAAGTGCATTAGATTTCTGGCACTTCGCTAAATAAACGGCCGCTTGAGCTAAATTAAGTTTACATTCCGGCAAGCCGATAAAGCGTGCAGCATTATAAGCGGCCACGGCTTGATTAAGTGCCTGCGAATTAGCCAACCCCACATCTTCGGAAGCAAAGCGGACTAAACGACGAGCGATGTACATAGGGTCCTCCCCGGCTTCCAGCATCCGCGCCAACCAATACAAAGTGGCATTAGCATCCGAGCCACGCATAGATTTGTGTAGAGCGGAAATTAAATTATAGTGGTTCTCCCCGTCCTTATCATACTGTAAACTAACTTTTTGCGCCGCCTCCTTCACTACTTCAAGGTCAATAATCGGATTTAATAAAGCACAGGTTTCTAAAATATTCATGGCGGTTCGAGCATCGCCGCCAGACAAATCACAAAGCAATTCTAAGGCACCGGCGCCAAAAGTGAGCCCCATGGCGCCCAAGCCTTTTTTCAAATCGGTCGCCGCCCGCACAACAATCAACTTGATATCAGCCGAAGTCAGGTGTTTTAAAACAATGACCCGCACCCGACTTAAAAGGGCTGAGCGAATTTCAAAACTAGGATTTTCTGTGGTAGCGCCGATTAAAATAATTGTGCCATCTTCCAAATGTGGCAAGAGCGCATCCTGTTGAGCTTTGTTCCAGCGATGTATCTCATCAATAAATAACAAAGTGTTTTTATCCAAAAGCTGATTGGAACGCGCAGTGTCGATTACTTTGCGTAAATCTTTTACACCTTCGGTCACGGCTGAAAAACGGATAAAATCCGCTTTAAGCTGTTTAGCTATTATTAAAGCTAAGGTCGTTTTACCAGTGCCAGGAGGACCCCAAAAAATTAAAGATGGCAAACGACCAGCAGTAAGGGCTTTTTGTAATAATTTATCAGAGCCAGTGATTTCTGGCTGACCGACAAAATCTTCCAAACAATCAGGTCGCATACGCTCGGCCAGTGGTATTATTTTTATTGCCATAGGTTTAAGTCTATAACTCAACCTTAATTAGTTTTGTTCGGCTCGTCAAGCCACGAATAATACAAAAATGACTTTTAGCAATACCGGTTTGTTTAGCTAATAATTTAATTACCGCCTTGTTAGCCTCGCCGTCAGCCGGAGTAGCGGTGATATTTATTTTCAAACCTGTGCTTAAAATTTTTATATCATTAGTTTTAGCATTGGGATGGACAGAGACGGATAATAAAGATAAATTATTTTTCTCAAGTTTTCTAATATACTCAACGAGTTGTATGTCTTTTATTAACATAGTGTTTGTTCTGTAGTTCAGTATACTAGTATACTGAACTACTAATAATTCTTTATTCTCCGGCGGCCAATGCATCTAAAATTACGGTGCAATCTGGATGGCGTTGTAAGATAGAAGCTGGCACCGCTTCGGTGACCGGGCCATACAAGGCCTGACGAAGAATGTCGGTTTTAGCCTGGCCGTTAGCTAATAATAAAATCTTGCGTGCTGACATAATCGTTGATAAACCCATGGTAATAGCCCGCTTTGGCACTTCGTCTAAGGATTGCAAACCACCGGCATTAGCCTGACGAGTTGACTCTGTTAATTTTGCTACAAAAGTTTTAGATTCAAAAGATGTCCCAGGTTCACAAAAACCTAAATGACCATCGCGGCCAATACCAACGATTTGTAAATCAATTCCACCAACCTCTTCAATATAGCGTTCATAATTTACGCACTCGTCTGTTAAATTATGTGCTGTACCATCAAGTAAATAAATATTTTCCGGCCTGACATCTGTCTGAGAAAAAAAAGCTCTATGCATATACTGGTAAAAACTATCAGGGCTAAGCCGAGGCAAACCAACATAGTCATCAAGATTAAAGGTGCGAACTTGAGTAAAACTAATTTCCAGACGAGCATAAGATTGAACTAAGTTAGCATACATACCAAGTGGCGTAGCGCCGGTAGCTAAACCTAAAACTGCAACAGGACGCTGCTTTACTGTTTCAATAACCAGCGTGGCAGCACGAGTCGATAATTCATCGTAATCCTTAGCGATAAGTAGTTTCATAATTATATTATACCACAAAGACACTGATAAACAAAACAAAGGGAGTAATCGAATATGATTAATTAAACTGGTAAATTTTAAAACTATAAGCCAACCGAAAAAATAAATTAATTTAACAACTTTTCTCTCTAGTTCAGTATACTAGTATACTGAACTAGTCTGGTTTTTAAAAATTGATTTGTCTGACTAATGAAAAGTTTTTAAGAATTAGACAAAGCTTAGCCTAGAGATTCAAATGATTATTTGACATTACTTTTGTCTGGTTGGTATAATTAAATTATGAAAAAATTTTTATTACCGCCTCGCTCTGAAGCCCTGGTTGTTGTCGCCCATCCGGACGACGAAACCATTTGGCTAGGCGGATTTATTTTAAGTCAACCACAAGTCCACTGGACTATCTTAGCTCTCGCACGAGCTAGTGACCCAGACCGCGCGCCAAAGTTCACTGCTGTTGCTAACTATTATAAAGCTGCTGGTTTGCAAGATGACTGGGACGACGAAGATAAACTAAGCCCTAGAGCTTCACTGCAATCGGCTAAACAAATTCTTAAAAAACAACTAGGAAATAAGCACTTTGATTTTCTATTTACCCACGGACCTAATGGTGAGTATGGACATCCGATGCACAAAACTTGTCATCAAGCTATTAAGGAGTTGCTTAACGACAAACAGCTTTCTATCGGCTCCGCTTGGCACTTTAATTATAAAAAACTTAGTCGTTATAAATTAGCACCAAAAGCCGACAGTGATCAAGTTATTAAACTGTCCCCGATTATTTTCAAACAAAAAAAATTAATTATGAGAGAGCTTTATGGCTTTAACCCGAAAGGTATAGACATTGGCTACTCAACCAATCCTGAAAGTTTAAAATTAATGTCTATAAAAAATAATAAAAAGTTTTTATGAAAATCGCAGTTTTACATGCCTACCCGGTGGAACCGGACGGACTAAGTATCCAAGGTAATTTGCTCTACAAAGGTTTAAAAGAAATGTCTGACGAGTTTAACTTAGAAGTTGTACCTTGTCACTTTCGTCCTTCATTACAAAAACAATGGGTGCTGTCCGGTTTTAAACCAGATATCGCCATCGGCGTTGGTTGTTGGACAAACTCCCCCGATATTGTATTTAGTCCCCAACGTTCTGGTGTTTTACCTGTGCCTTGGTTTGTGGCTGACGGCTGGGTAGCTAATTATCATAAAGAATTATCAGCTTTGCCGTTAGTTTTAACCACTTCTAATTGGGTGACTGAGACTTATAAGCGTGACGGTGTTGATACCAAAAATTTTGTGACTATGCCAATTGGTTTTGATCCTGAAGAAATTCATCCAATACCACAAGATGACCCAAAGATTCAAGCAATGCGTGCTATGTTAGGCGTGCAACCACACGATCGTATGATTTTAACCGTCGGTGGTGATGTGTCATCTAAAGGTGCACAAGAAATGTTAAGAGCTTTAGCTGAAATAGATAAAGATTTCCAAAACTGGAAATATGTTTTGAAAGCTAGCGAAAGTGACTCTTCAGCTATCCATGGAGCCGAAGAAGATGAATTGATTGAAGAATTAGGTATTGATCGTGGAAAAATAGTTTACTTCAATGGTATGTACTCTCATGATTTTATGAGTGTACTATTAGCCGCTTGCGATATCTATGCTGCCCCTTCTCGTCTGGAAGGTTTTGGTATGATTCAAATGGAAGCCGAAGCTTGTGGTAAGCCAGTTATTTCTATTAATGTCGGTGGTCCAGTTGATACCATCATACACGGCGAAACTGGCTACTTAGCTGAAGTTGGCGAATCTATTGAACTTAAAGAAGAATGGGCACAAGAATCTATGGGTTTTGACGCTGATCATAAAATATTATTTGATAAACCAAAAGTATTTGCTTATCGGGCCAGCATTAGTGATTTAGTAAAATACACTAAAGAATTACTAGTAGATGATGAAAAACGCCTAGCTATGGGTAAAGCCGCTAAAGCACATGCGGATTTAAATTTTCATTATCGCAAAGTGACTCGCGATGCCTACAAATTAATATCAGAAAGATTAAATATAAAATAACTTGCTTTAAAAACAACTCCACTATACCGGAGTTGTTTTTTTATTATCTGGCTGAGACAACATCACGCAGAACCTCTGAAGCGTGCTCTAAAGGGTTAACTTTAGGATAGGCCTTAACAATAACACCCTGTGGATCTATGAGGTAAGAAATACGCTTAGTAAACATGCCTTTAGCATCATAATCTTTAATGACTTGTTTATCAGGATCGGATAATAAAAGAAATGGTAATTTATGATCACTGATAAATTTTTTGTGAGACGCTTTGGAATCAGAACTAATCCCAATAACCTTAATACGATTCGCTTCAAAATCATGCCAATTATCACGAATAGAACAAGCCTCAGCCGTGCAACCTGGCGTATTATCCTTGGGATAAAAATATAGCAAAATCCATTGACCACGGTAATCACCTAGTTGGTGAGATTGGCCGTTTTTATCCTCGAGAAAAAAATCTGGTGCTAAGCTATTAATATTAAGCATAAATATAAGTTAAAAGTTTATAAAGTTCTTAATTAATCGTAATCAAAATACCAAACGGCATTGTCTTGCACACAATGATAAGCAAAGACATAAGCCCCGGCCGACCAGCCTTGATACGGTTCACCTTTAGGGACACCTTTTTTACCGTCTAGCCACTCATTGAAACCTGAGGTGCGGCTCTTTAATAATTGATTAGGGTTAAGTCCATGCTTCTTGGCAGCCTCAGCGATTTCTTGTTCGTTGTGTTCTTGTAAGGCTTTCAAGTTAGCTTTAGCTAGTTTTTCTAATTCTATTTTAGCTTGTGCTTTTTGTCCGTTTTTAATCAAAGCGGCCACATAAAAACCACCAATAAAAGGCCAAACTCCCCCATTTAAATAATCAAAAGGTTCACGAGCATCGCAGTTTTCAAAATAATCATGCCAACCAGCGCTCCCTGGTTTTAATGGTGGATCAATCGCCCGACAAGGATACGGCTCGGCGATTTGTTTGTTTTTAATATGCGTTAAAATACTTTTAGCAATCTTGGGCGTAGCCAGACCCATCACAATCGCTAAGCAATTACCCAAGGTATCAAACCATTCTTCGTGCTCACGTTTGTCATCATGATTTTTCCAAGCCCAAGGATAATAATAGCCTAATTTTGGATCGTATAAAGACACATATTTCTCAATATCTCCATTAACCACTCGTTTTAAATGCTCAGCTTGACGATCTTTACCAATCATTTTTAAAGCGCCATAATACAAGGCCTGACTATTTAAAACATAGCCATATTTATGTGGAAAAGCATCCATCCAATCCATGGTGGGTTGCTGAGCAATTAAGCGAACTTCATCTGGGTCTTGATAAGACAACCAGACCATCGACATCGCCAAATGCTTTTTCATCTCGGCGTAAAAAGCCTTATCTTTGAAATGCCAAGAATAAGCTACAAGGCCAATCACAAACCACAGTGAAGAATCAACGGTATTAAAAGTAACATCCGAGCGCCGATCTAAATTATAAGAACCAACACAGTTAGGAATTTGCCCCAAATAAGATTGATTACGGGCTAAAATTTCTAAGGATTTTTTAATGTTATCACGGTAGCGATCACCAACTAAAGCGGCGCCTAAAGAAGTAATCATAGAGTCGCGCGACCAAGTGGCCTCATAGCCACCAGGAAGTCCAGAGGCAAAAAAAGCCCCGGTTTTAGTATCACTACAACGATCCAAGACTTTAAGAGCCTCGGCGTAAGCCTGATCCACTACCGAAGCTGTTGATTTATTTGTTTTGGGCATAAGCATTAGCTATAGGATATTTTTTTAATTCATTAAGTAGTTCAGATAAAACTAAACTAGCGACGGCAATACAATTATCGGCTCCACCATAATAAATATACAAGCGATCGTCAAAAAGACTCAAACCCGTAGGGAAAACCACATTATTAACCTGTCCACTAACCTCATAATCAGTTTCTGGCTTTAATAAAGGATACGGCAAGCGAGCTATAACCTTTCTGGGGTCATTTAAATCAAGTAAAGCGACACCGGCTGAATACGTTCGGCTATCATGCTTTTCTTCTACACCATGATAAATCATTAGCCAGCCGTCAGCGGTTTTAAGTGGCGGAGCTCCACCACCGATATTACGCGCTTCAAAATCATAATCAGCTTCTAAGACTAGCTGTTCATCTAAATGGAACAGGTGGCGAATCCAGAAATATTTATCTTGAAAATCATCTAAACTTTCCGCGCTCACTAATTGAATGTCCGGCAAGATTCTTTCCAGGAAAGTAAATTGACCATTAATTTTTTCCGGGAATGGAACCAGGTCTTTGTGCCAGAGTAAAACATTTTTGCCGTTAAAGTTCTGATAAAAAGCCTGAAACATTAAGTATTCGTCTTTTAATTTAGTCCAACGCCAGATTTTTGGCATTTCTTTGTAGGTAATTTCTGGACTTAATAAACCTCCCCGTTTCAAATTTTTTAAATCGTCGCCATATAAATAAGCGGAAATGGCGTCTTGACCATTGTGTGCGACATAAGTAACCAGAAAACTATCGTCGATTTTTACGATACGCGGATCTTCTAAGCCTTGCGATTCATATTTTTCCTCTGGACGATACAAGGGATAATCCAAGCGCTCCACTAATGTCATTGGACCTTCAAGACGAGCATAACCAATAGTTGAAACATAATCATCGGCCACAGCACGATATAAAATTTCGACACTGTTGCCGTTTTGCCAAACACCTGGATTAAAAACCGACCGCATTTCAAAAGCGGCTGGGATTGGCTTTAAAATTATGCCTTCACGCTTAACTTCTATCATAGACTATCAGTATAGCATAAAGGAAAGGTAGAGAGCAATTTTTAATTTTTAACTCACGGCTTAGTGGCATTGTAGAGGGCAGACACCTCAGCCAAAGTTAAATCGTGGTCGTAAAAACGAGCATCAGTAATATAGCCTTCAAAATTAACACCAGACGAAGATTTTAAACCCATTCGAAATAGATCTTTATTACCAAGACTATCAATAGCGGTAACTACATTACTCAAAGAAGTGCCATTTCTACACAATTGAACTTTGCCGGTCCCGGCACCATTAAAGGCCATACAGTATTGCTGCCAAGCATCAGGGACTAAAGCACCCACAACATTAGGCTCTGTAAATGATCCGACACTTGTGCCATCAACTCCAACTCCATTTCCAAAACCAACTTTTAAATCACCAGAAATATTTTCTGATAATCTGAAAGTGTGTGGATACATAGCATCGATAATTCCACCGCTAGCATGATGAGTTGTTCTTTTAACCAAAAAACAAATCGTGGCAGCTGTGTATAACTTTATTGGATTTTTAAAAACCATACTGCCGTTATAACCACCAGTTCCCGGAAGAAAATACGACCCACCCACCTCACCATAACGCCCCACGGCTAACACGGCATTATTTTTTACAGCATCAACCCAATTACCGGTTAAATCTTTTAAGCCATTAACCGAATCCAGTGGCCACCAGCCAACTAAGCCATTAGTGGGGCCGAGATCTCTAGGAGTGCCGGGCTTTTCTATCTTTCTCGCTCCAGCTGGAACATCGCCGACGGCTTTAGACAAACAACCAATGAGCGAATAATTATCATTACCAGCAGAGTATTGATATTCCAAATCGGCACAAGACCCTTCGGCTCTCGGGGTTGGGTTTTTAGGCACTTTGGCCATGTAGGTTTTAGAACCGTCTTGAGATACTAGTGGCTGGCCAGTGGTAATGAGGCTTGGATAGGCGGTGTAATCAGCATAATATATCTCTAAAGCAGTAGAGATTTGTTTTAGATCAGAAATTCTTTTGGAATCTCTAGCTCTAGTACGGGCTGAAGAAATCGCCACCATAGCTAAAGTCGCCAAGACGCCGATGATGACGATGACGACTAATAATTCAATGAGGGTGAACCCTCTCTGACTGAGGGGAGGGCTTTGTGAAGTATATTAGACATATAAGATTATTATAGCATAGACCCAATGGGGGGCAAACCGCAGTTTATTTTTTATTCAACCGGTCTTTATTGATGTTTTTTAGATCCTTTTTCTCTTCGGATTTTAATTTTCTTTCAACTTTTTTAACATCTTCTTCAACTGGCAATTTTTCTGGGTATATTCCTCTGGATATTAGGGTGTTTCTAATCGACCTGTTGTTTGTAATATGCTCTTCAGAAATCTTCTTTTCTGTATTCAGCGCTTTTTCTTTGCTGTTAAAAATAGTAATTTCAGTAGCAAAATCTTTAGCTTTTAAAATAATGGTCGGTTGAAAATCCGCCAAAGCTTTACTACCGGAAACCCCTAATCTATTTTTCATTTCCTGCGTCGTATAATTAAACAATGCTTTGTCACACTTACTTCTAATTAAAGCAAAGTTTTTATCACTGCCTGTTTGTTGAAAAATGACGCTGGAAAGTTCTTTTTCCGTTTCAGTTAATTTTTGCCTAGCTTGTACTCTTTCAACTTCTCTAAGTTTCTTTTCTATTATTTCCAGCTTTCTGGTTTGGATAGCAAAATAAGTTTGAGCAAAAGCAATTTCTTCTTTACCAGAATCTCCATTTTGAGCTATCAAGTAGCAAGCGTATCTAGTTAACATTATGTCCGGCACTGTTTTTTCTGCAGTTTTAGGCATTTTTATCGTTTTACCGACATCGGCAAAATGATCAGAAACTTTACCACCAGACACCTCACAAGCTGTTTTAGCTTTTATGATAGCATTTATAAAATTACTCCATTTAGCATATCCTAATAATCGTTGTAAATCTCTAGCAAACCAAAATTCTATACCATTTGCCGTTTTATTAGCGTAAGCTTCAAAGTTTTCTGTTAATGCTTTTATAATTTGCTTTTCCATAGCTCTTTAAAAACTAGCTAATTAAATTATCATCTGTTATTTTATCACAGTTCACTGTAAAGCACAAAACTGGCTAATTTTTAAAATAAATAAAACAGCGATTAATCATTAACCGCTGTTTTATTCACTATTTTTTTATTATTTAATTTATCACTTCATCCGCTGGTTCATTTTCCGCTTCAATTCTAGCTATCTCCGCTTCTAGCGCCTTGAAATCAGCGGCTGAATCGACATTTTTAAGTCGCATTGGCTTGTCTTTGAAAACTTTTTCAACGGCCAGACGAGCTAAGAAATAAGACAGCGTTGATTCAGCGCCTTGATTAAAATTGATAGAATGTTTACCCAAACCATCATAACAACCACCAGTCGCTTCATCATAAACCGTTTGATTTAAGTGGTTTTGACCTAAAAACCAAGAAAAAACTTGTCTAGCTAATTTAGCATAAGTTTCATCTCCAGTAACTTGATAAGCTACAACCAAGGCTTCGGTAGCCGAAGAAGCATCTTCTGGTTGCTGATCAAAATAAGCTCGTTTACCATTACGAAAATACCAACCATCCTGACCAATCGCGTTATAATAACCTTTTTCAAAAGTAATGTTGTTTAAAAAATCTAAAGAGCTTTTAGCTACATTTGTATATTTTTCATCAGTTAAAATACGACTGGCTAAAAATAAAGCTTCTGGAATTTTATAGTTAGAATAAGTTAAATGATCATCAAACCAAAGCCAACGTTGACCGGATTTAGTGCTATCCGCTGATTGCTCAGCATATCGAGTTGATAACTCCTCACTTAAATGTCTTAGTAATTCATCTATTTTTAATAACCGCTTAGTATTAGCCTGCTCTGCGTAATATTCTCGAGCCCCAACCAAGCCAATAATAGCAAAGGCCATGGATCGGGAAAACTTAAGTTTTTCAATTAGGGGGTAGGCTTTTTCAAAAATCTTTAAAGCTGATCTTAATTGCCCTAAAGACAAGCGATGGTTTTTTAAGACAGAACCAACGGCCCAAATAGCCCGCCCAAAAGAATCTTGTGACTCCAAATCCTGTTCTATGTTGACCTGGCCTTCACTATTAATAAAGTCCTTAAAGGCGCCGGTCGGTTTTTGAGAATACTTTAAATACTTCAGATAAATATCCATCAAATCTGATAAACTTTTTTGTGGGTGGCGTTCGTTATAATCAGCACAAGCCAATAGGGCACGGGCATTATCATCCACACAATAACCAGAATGCATATCAGGCTTAGTGTGTTTAGCAAACTGAATTATACCGAAACTATTGGTCATTCGTTTAATATGCCAAAGATTGATGGGAGGTAATTTATCTTTATCACGAGGCACAATTGGAGTAAATTGATCAAAAAATTTAAAATAAGCTAAGGCCACATTCTGCCAAGTCATATGACGAGAGTAAAAGTAAGCGTCCTTTTTCATTTCTTTGGTACGTTTCGGGTCGTCTAACAATTCTAGAAGAGCATTTTTTATCGGTTCGGAATCGGCAAAACCAACTAAAATACCTCTCTCCCGATTAATAGTATCTTTAGCGTATTGATTAGCCGTAGCTACAATTGGGCAAGCACAAGAGAAGGCATAAGAAATAGTGCCAGAAACTGCCTGTTTAGGATTTAAAGTTGGAGAAATATAGATATCTGTCGCCTTTAAAAAATCGATTAGTTCACCCAATTCCAGATATTTATCATAAAACTTAACATTGTTTTCTAGTTTTAGTTTCTGAACCAAACGCACTAATTTATTACGATAGCGCTCCCCTTCTTCACGAGCCACCACAGGGTGTGTAGCACCTAAAACCAGATATAAGGCTTTGGGATATTTAGCGACCACTTCCGGTAAGGCTTCAATAGCATATTCAATACCCTTATCTCGATTTAACATCCCAAAAGTAGAAAAAATCAAACGCCCCTGCAAATTTAATTTATGTTTAGCGGCTGACTTGGAAGGATAAGGGATATGATGAACACCATGCGGAATAACAGCAATCGGTTTTTTCTTATCGATACCATAAGTGCGTCTCAGTAGTTTAGCGGAGTGTTCGGTCATAACCACCATACCAGAAGCTTTGGCAGCAATTTGCTGAGTAATTTTTTTTAATTGTGCCGAGGGGCGAGGCAAAACCGTGTGGCAAGTAATCACGATTGGTTTTTCCAAAAGTTCCATAAAAGGTAAAATGTAATTACCCCACTCACCACCAAAAATCCCATATTCGTGTTGAATACTGACCAGCTTAATTTCAGGATTGCGATTAATCTCATTGGCACGTTGCAAATAATCTTCAATATCCGTATCGGAAATTTGAAGCATCACTTTACGCGGATAATTGTAAATAGAGGTACCGCTAACATTCATGGCTAAGATTTTTGCTCGCACGGCTGGCGAGAACTCTTTATCGATAGCATTGGTTAGGTCTTGAGCAAAAGTAGCGATACCACACTCACGAGGCGGAAAAGTACTAACATATAAAACGCATGGGGATTTAGGCTGTTTCATAATTAACGCTGATTTGTCTTGTATCTCAGAAGCTCATCAAGCAAATCGTCTAAATTAACGCTGGCGACGGCAATATGACTGTCGGCTGCGCCATAATATATATATAATTTATCACCAAATTGAGCGGTACCAGTCGGGAAAACCACACTGTCCACATGTCCTTTTAATTCAAAATCTTTTTCCGGGCTAAACAATGGATAAGGCAAGCGGGAAATAAGTTTCTTGGGATTTTTTAAATCAAACAAAGCAGCGGCGGCATGATAAATACGACCAGCGTTAGACTCCTCTACACCGTGATATAACATAAGCCAACCGTGTTTAGTTTTAATTGGCGGAGCACCACCACCAATATGTCGTTCTTCAAAACGGTATTTATTTTCCAAGACAACAAATTTGTGTAGATTTTTAATGTAATCTTTCCAAAAAGCCGTGCTCTTTAATTCTGAAAAGTCTTTACAAGAAACTATTTGAATGTCTGGTAAAATTCGGTGAGTTAAAACAAACTTACCACGAATTTTTTCAGGAAATAAGACACCATCTTTTTCCCAGATTAAAACATCTGTACCGGCGTAATTTTTATAAAAAGCTTCAAAAAAAAGATAATCATCTTTTAGCTCTTTTTTATTAAAAAGTTTAGCCGCCGCCGAATAGCGAATTTTTGGTCCAATTAAACCACCACGCTTTAAATGAAATAAATCATGACCATAAGCGTAAGCAATTTGAGCATTTCGACCATCATGAGCCACATAAATTAAATAAATCTCATTGTCTATTTGAGTAATTCTAGGGTCTTCCATGCCATGAGATTCATATTGGGCCGTTGCTTCCATAAAAGGTTTATCAAGTCGGTCATCAAGATGAGTAGCACCGTTAAAACGCGCGTAGCCTAAAGATGACATGTAATCTTTGTTGATAGCACGGTAAACCATGTGTACCGAACGACCCTCCTGCAAAATACCGGGGTTTAAAACCGAACGATCTTCAAAAAATCTTGTAGTTGGCGACAAAACGACGCCATGTTTTTTAACTTTAATCATTAGAGTTATCTATCTATTCATTATAGCAGATTTTTTAACTTGGCCAATGCTTGAGCTAAAGCGGTTTGCTTGTCTTTAAACTCCACCAAACGATTTCGTTCCTTATTAACTACTGTAGTTGGGGCATTATTTACGAACTCGGCATTAGCCAGTTGCTTTTCTAATCTATCAATAAAAGCCTTTACTTCTTGCTCATTTTTAGTTAAGCGAGCAATTTCTTCAGTTTTATCCACAGTCACCGGCAAATAAATCTCAGCCTCGGCGGTTTGACAGTATAAGGCGTCGGCTGGAGCTTCTCCTGTTTTAGCAATGGTTATATCATCTACACCAGTGCGTAAAGACTTTAACAAAACTTTAACCGATTCAAAAAGCTCAGTTTGTTTAGTGTAAATAATTGCCGGCAGTTTTTTGGTTGGGTCTAATTTATTTTCACTACGAACAGTGCGTATTGCCACCACAACCGATTTTAAAATTGCAAAATCTTTTTCAGCTTCTGTGCTTAAATAATCTTGATTAGCTTTGGGCCAAGGAACTACGATTAAATAGCCTCCTTCGCCAGTCGCTTGCCATAATTCTTCGGTAACAAATGGAATAAAAGGATGCCAAAGTTTTAAAATTTCTAATAATACATAACGCAAAACAGCTGGTGTAGATTGACCTGACATAAACTTAGTACTTTCTAAATACCAATCGGCTAATTCATCCCAAGTAAAAACTCTTAAGTCTTCAGCAGCAGCAGAAAATTCATATTTAGTTAAACTGTCAGTCACGCTAATTTTTACACTTTCTAAACGAGATAGAATCCAAGCATCGGCCAAAGTTAATTCAGCTTTATTAACGACCAAGGGCTCCGGTGCCTGAGTTAAAATAAAACGACTAACATTCCAAAGCTTATTAACAAAATTACGAGCTACGGCAGTTTTTTCTTCATGATATTTAGAATCATTGCCAGCAGTAATTCCTGATAGTAATGATAAACGGACAGCATCCATGCCGTAAGTTTCACCAACTATCAATGGGTCAATGCCGTTACCCTTACTCTTGGACATCTTTTTACCATATACATCCAAAACCATGCCATGTAAATAGGTTTTGGTAAATGGTAATTCTCCAACCGCAAAATAACTTAAAATTACCATACGAGAAATCCAGAGAGTGATTAGTTCATAACCAGTTTCTAAAACTTGCGTGGGATGAAAACGTAACAAATCGCCACTCTTCACGCCACCAGCAAAAGTATCTGGCCAACCTAAAGTAGAGAAGGTCCACATACCACTGGAAAACCAAGTATCTAAAGTATCTTGATCGGCCACCCAACCATCGCCAACCGGTGCTGTGCGACCGACATAAACTTCAGTCCCCTTGTACCAAGCAGGAATACTATGGCCAAACCAAATTTGCCGACTAACACACCAGTCTTTTAAATTGATAACCCAATCTTGATATTTTTTCTGAAAACGAGCTGGCAAAAACTCTAGCTCACCACTCTCCACAGCTTCCAGAGCTTTAGCCTTTAAAGATTTACCACCAAGATGTGCGACTGGCGTATCCACAGACATAAACCATTGCAAACTTGGCAAAGGTTCTATTGGAGTGTCACAACGATAACACACCGATAAATTATTAGAAATATCTTCTTCGCTGACTAATAGGTTGTTGTTTTTTAAATCTTCTACAACCATTTCTCGAGCTTCCAAAGCCGACAAACCACTGAAACGACCAAAACCGTCGTGGATTTTACCTTGCTCGTCGATAACTTTTATAATCGGCAAATGATTAGCTTCCGCCATTTGCCAATCTATAGCAGAATGTGCTGGAGTAACACCTAAAGCACCAGTGCCAAAAGCCATATCAACATGACGATCACCAATGATTTTTATTTTTAAAACTTGCCCACAAAAATCAACCGTAAATTCTTGGCCAATGTATTGACTATAGCGTTTGTCTTTAGGGTTAACAGCTACCGCTGTATCACCAAGTTTAGTTTCTGGTCTCGTAGTAGCGATGACTATTGGGAAATCTGAAGCATAGCGAAAAGTATAAAACTTAGCTTGCTGTTCTTGATGCTCCACTTCATCATCGGCTAAGGTGGATTGACAACGAGGACACCAATTAACAATTCTTTCTCCACGATATAACAAACCGGCTTCATGCATGCGGACAAATAATTCTTTGACAGCTGTTTGACGAGGTGCGTCCAAAGTAAAAGCTAAACGCGACCAATCTAAACTAGATCCCAGCTGACGAACTTGATTTAAAATCACAGCCTGAGTTTCTTTAACAAAAACATCAACCCGTTTTAAAAATTCGGGTTTGCCTAATTGCTGACGAGTGAGGTTTTCTTCACGCTTAATTTTTTTTTCCACTGCTGTTTGAGTAGCAATGGCTGCATGATCGGTGCCAGGAATCCAGAGAGTTCTAAAACCACTCATGCGATAAAAACGGACAAACAAATCTTCAATAGCCAAAGTGGCAGCATGACCAATATGTAACTTATCAGTAATATTGGGCGGGGGTAAAATAATAGTATAACTTGGTGTGTTTTCTGGTAAATCCAAATTGTCAGGATTAAAAAAACCACCAGCTTCCCAAAGCTGATACAGTCTCAATTCTGCCTCTTTAGAATCAAAATTCTTGGCTAATTCTTTGGTCATAATAATCATTTACTGTTTTTTTAGCATACCAAAAAGACTTATCTTTGGCAAGGCTAGACAAAAAAAATAATCCAAGTATTTAACTTGGATTATGATATAAAAAATTTTGGCTAATTTAAGCTGTTTTAAAACGAGCATGACTAAGCCGTTTTTGAAGGTAGTTAATAGCTAAAATATCGTTGCTTAAGTCTGGTAATTCGTAAACTATAGCTAAAAGCTCTTGTAAATCGGTTTTATTTACGGGTCTCTTGTTACCAAAACGGGAACGAATATTAAAAGATTTAAAGTTCAATACCTTAAGTTTGCTACCTGACCAATATTCCATAGTGTGGACACAATTTTTATCAGAACAACAAACTCGTTTAAAGTTAAGTGGGTTAAAGAATCCTCCACAGTCTTTTAAAGAAAAGAGATGAACAGGCCGGCGACCGCAAACTGGACAAAGCTTAATCGGCTCTAAAGCTTTAATTTTAGGCAATAAACACGCTAAAGCTAAATGCAATTGATTTTTATTATAACAATCTTTTGGTAATCTGTCATAATAGCTTTGCCATTCAGTAATATCTTCCAATAAACAAGCGGCTAAACTACGGCCAGCGTGTTTACCGCTTTGTAAGTAATAACGCAGACAACTGTCAACTTTTGCCATCAAATGCCTCCAAAAAAATTAATAATTTTAAATGAACTATTATTTTAATACCTTAATTATAGCATACTTTGGCAAAAAAGTCAAAAAGCCCATGAACACAGGCTTTTACTTTAGGCCAATATTAAAGAAGTTCAACTTCATTTTCTTGGCCACTAACCATGTCTTTAATCTTATAAATATCGTTTTTGAATTCTTCTTCACCTAAAACAATCAATTGTTGACAATTTTTCTTGTTAGCATATTCCAAGGCTTTGCCCAAACGAACAACTTCCAACCCCAACTCCACTGCCAAACCTTTTGCTCTTAAATGTTTAGCCAGCTGCCAAACTTCGCTAGTTAAATCTTCTGACAATAGTGGCAAAAAGGAAATATTAGGGCGACTAGTTACTCTGATGTTTTCTAGCATTTCCCAAGATTCTAAAAACAAACGCAAAGTCTCATCGCCAGGGGCAAAACCGACAGCTGGGAAAGCCTGCTTACCAAAAATACCAGACAAACCGTTATAGCGACCTCCACCAAATAAAGCACGCAAGTTATCAGGATGTAAATCAAAAATTTCAAATACCATGCCGTCATAATAGTCAAAACCACGGATTACACTAGGCTGAAAACGAATATATTCTCCATAACCCAAACTGGTTAAAGTGTTGATTAGTTGGCTAGTAGCCAAGAAACCTTCATTATCACTAAGTTCTGGCATTTGTGACAAAAGATATTCTAAAGAATCGCAAGCTAAGAAACCAGCTAAACGATCAACACCATTAGGCGGAACAGCTAAATCAAGTAAGGCTGATTTAAAATCTTCAAAACCCATTTTCTCCCACTTATCCATCAACCTGGCCACAGCTTGTTTTTTGCCGGGCATAACACCGGATAAATCCAAAACCTCATTAATAATTTGGCGATGATTTAAGCCTAATTGAAAAGAGTGTGCCGGTGGATTGAACTCCAACATAATATCTAGAGCTAAAGTGGCAATTTCTGTGTCAGCTTGTAAGCTAGTGGAACCAAATAAATCTACATTGAGTTGCCAAAATTCACGATTGCGACCACGTTGCGGTTTTTCATTACGCATAAAATTAGCGATAGAAAAAAAGCGAATAGGTTTTGACACTGAATCATAAATCTGGCTAACCATTCTAGTAACACTTGGAGTCATTTCTGGACGAATAGACAGCTCCCGACCACCTTGATCTGTAAAAGTGACTAACTCTTTACCACCAACATCAGCACCGGATTTAGCACGATAGATTTCAGCCGATTCAACAAGTGGGGTTAAATATTCTTCATAACCATAACGACGACAAACACGACGCCAGACATCAAAAATATATTGGCGGATAATTAATTCTTCAGGAAACCAGTCGCTGGTGCCTTTAGGTGGTTGATTAGATAATGTCATAATAATTACAATTATATTTACAGCTTAACACAACTTTACTTTTTTGTCATCAATCTCCCAGTGCCTTAATAACTCCATAAAATTATTAGGATACTTAATTTTTATTAAATAGCTCTAGTTCAGTATACTAGTATACTGAACTAGAGCTATTTTTATTGAAAAACCAGATTCCAAAACATAACAATAAATAATATAAAACAACAATAGCCATCGGCCAAGCCTCGACCGTCATACTAGACCAAGACACTGATGCTAAAAAATTATTAAGCCTAAATAAAACATCAAGAATAATTTGTGCCGGCAAACAAGCCAACTTAATCGGCAAAAAAATATTTAAAATCCAGGCTCCAAAGACTGACAACAAAGCCAAAGATGATAATGGCACAATAATTAAATTAGCTAGTACCCCAATAATTGACCAGCGTTCAAAATAAATAATCACTAAAGGCATGGTGGCTAGAGTAGCCGCTAATCCAGCGGACAAAACTATTACTACCCATTGCCAAATTTTTTGTAAAACTGCATTGTTGATTAATTTAGGCCAAAAACTTAAAATTTTAATAATTGGCGGAGTCAAATAAATTAAACCCCAAACAGATAAAAAACTTAATTGAAAGCCAATATCAGCCACTAGAAGCCAAGGATTTATCAATAATAAGATCACGCCGGCTAGCAACCAAGCACGACCGAGATCTGACAAACGACCACCATTGACAGCTAAGAGAGCAATAATCGCCATTAAAGCAGAACGAGCCGCCGCTGCTGGAGACCCTACAGTTACAACATAAATTATTAAAAATGGTAAAGCCACCCAAACAACCAAACGCCGATTTAAACCAAGCAGTAACAATAATTGTAAAATCACAATTACTAAAACGCCAATATGCAAACCAGAGATGGAAATAATATGGATTGTCCCAGTTTTAGCAAAAGAGTCCATATCAGTTTGATATAACCACTCTTGATAACCTAAGGTCATAGCCTGTGCTAAACTCGCAGCTGGCTCTACTAAACCATCGGCCAAATCTGAAGCTAACCATTGTCTTAAATTAATTAAACTACGATGCCACCAAAAACCTTCACCCTTTGATAAAATTAATACTCGCGGACGATACATCACGCTAACAATATCATCCTTTAATAAATACTTGTCATAAGCAAAATTTTGAATCGGTTGAGGTGTTTGTAGCTTACCAGAAAGGAACAAACAATCGCCATAATTATAAATAGGATAAAGTGGCAAAACAGTTAATAGTTTTCTGGAGACTTTTTTGTTTTCAATTTTAACACTACCTAAAATTAAACGTTGATCTTTGGAATTACGACGAGGTTCGCCAATCACACAAGCGGTTAGCTCAGTCGGTCGTTCGTTATAATATATTAAACTATCAGGACTGACTTGCGGTATAACAAATAAACAACGCACCCAAGCTAAAATAAAAAAAATAATTATTCCAACAATTAATCCGCTGTAGCGGAAGCGTTTAAAAAATATTTTAACAATCACGGCCAAAACTAAACCAACACAACTTAATAAAGCCGGTGACCAGAGCCAACCGACTTTAAAAAATAAACCCCAAGTGATGCCTAAAACCACAGCGATACTCCATCCTGATAAATACTGAGCTGGATGAAGTTTCATATTTATATGGCAGCCAAAAATCTTAAATAATCCTCTGCTAAAGCGTCTAACTGACCGTCCAAAACTCCAGCCGTGTCAGTAGTTTCAAAACCACTGCGATGATCTTTAACTAATTGATAGGGCTGTAAAACATAACTACGAATTTGCTTACCCCATTCAGCTCGTTCGACTACCCCCCTTAAATCAGCAGTTTTCTGGGCTTGTTGCTTGGTTTGTAAAATCTTTAGCTTAGACTGTAAGAGGGCCATAGCTTGTTCACGATTTTGACTTTGACTGCGTTCAGTCTGACAAGAAACCACAATCCCAGTTGGCAAATGTTTAATGCGAACTGCCGAACTAACTTTATTAACATTTTGTCCACCAGGGCCACCGGAACGATAAAATTCTAGCTCAATTTCGGCTGGATTAATTTCTACAACAGCAGACACAGGAAGTTGAGGCAAAACCTCCACAAGAGCAAAAGAAGTTTGTCTCAGATGCTCAGCATCAAAAGGTGAAATACGCACTAAACGATGAACTCCAGAATCTCCTTTTAAGTGACCAAAACTGTAACGACCTTTGATTTTTAATTGAACGCTTTTAATCCCAGCTTCATTACCGAGTGTCCGATCAAGAATCTCAGCTGACCAGCCTTTTTTCTCAGCATAGCGTAAATACATGCGTTCCAGCATCTGCGCCCAGTCTTGAGCTTCCACACCACCAGTACCGGCATGAATGGCTAAAAAAGCATCATTGACATCATACTCACCACTAAACAACAAGGCAAATTCTAATTTATCATATCGGGCGGTCAATAAACGTAAATGCTCTTCTAAATCAGCCCTCCAAGACTCATCAGAATTAACTTCCGTGGCTAAAGCTACTAAATCCTCGGTTTCTTGTTTTAGCTCGTCCCAAATCAAAACTTCACGACGTAATTCTTCCAGTTCACGTCCAATCTCGGCAGCTTTAGTTAAATCAGACCAAAAATCCGAAGCACCAGAAAACTCGGTTAATTCCAACATCCGCGCGCGTTTGGTTGGTAGATCAAAGTAAGCTCTCAGCTCGCCGTCCGCGATCTAAGAGCAATTCCAATTGTTGTAAGTAATTATCCATAAAAAATTATTTTTTATAATGTTTTCTTTTCCAATGTACCATAGACAAGGCAAGGAAAATGGTCAAGCCCACAAAGGATAAAACCGGTGCCAGCCACCAACCAAAATCAGCGCCAAAACTTTCGGCAATCATAATGATACTTAAAAATAAAATAGAAAACAAAGCTCCATTTTTTAAAAAAGTCCAGCGCGTCAGCCAGGGCAGACCCTGCACCGTTAATTGTCTAACAACCAAGGCTCCTAAACCACTGCCTACTATAATCAAAGGCAAATTCATAGTAAAAGCAAATGAACCAATTATACCATCTAAAACAAAAGCCGCATCTAAGACTTCTAAATAAACTAATTTAGACCAAACTCCCAGTTTAGCTTTTTTTAAATGCGTGCCAGTCCAATAAGCACCCCGTTTTAAACCATCGGCTATAAAAAATACTCCGAAACCAATTAAGGCTGAAATGGTTAACTGTAAATTAACTAAAGAAGTTGTCCAGAGTAATAGACCTCCTAAAACTAAAACTAAAAAATAAAATAAAAAGTGATATTTTTTAGTAAAACGACCGACTAAAAAATTAAAACGTTTTTCTTCGGTTAAAAACCAAGACCAAAAAATTAAATGTAAATAAACTCCGCCAGCCATTAACAACCAAGCCCTGGACTCCATTAGCGAAGCTGTTAGAGCTGAACTTTGATTAAAAATAGCTAAAAAAACTTGCCACCAAGACAGAGCGGGATTAGCCGACCAAATCAGAAAAAAAGGAAAAGAGCCACGCACCACTATAATAGAAAAAAGTAACCCCCAAAACAGAAAAAATCGCCGATATTTTTTAGGTAAATCGGTTAAAATTTTGGCATTAAGAACAGCGTTGTCAATACTACAAGCTATCTCTAACAAGGCCAAACCAAAGATAATTAATCCGGTTTGCCACCACATATTTTAAATTTAAGACATCTTGTGAATAATGTAGGTTATCACTGAACCGACAGTTAAACCAGAAGTTAGAGAAGCAAGAATTACTAAAAATAAAGAGCCACCGTTTTCTAGATACACAATCATTTGAAAAGACACTAACACTGAAACCAGAGTCATGATCATGCCGACAGACAGTCCGGCTGCATATATGTAACGCCGTGATGTTTTCATAAAATTATAGCAATTTTTTCTTGCCGATATATTCGCAGAAATCCGCTAAACGACTAGAATAGCCCCATTCATTATCATACCAAGAAACCACTTTAACCAAATCCCCGTCTACCACTTTAGTTAAAGCCAAATCCACGATAGAGCTAGCTGGATTGCCAACGATATCCTTAGACACAACCGGCTCATTAATCACTGTTAAAATATTTTTAAGACGTGGGGTTTTAGAGGCTTTAATTAAGGCATTGTTAATTTCTTCAGCGGTAGCGTTTTTAGCAATCAAGAAAGTCATATCACTAATAGAGCCGACTGGCACAGGTACACGCAGAGCTAAGCCGTCAAACTTGCCTTTAAGCTGAGGAATAGTTTCGGTGACAGCCACGGCTGCTCCGGTGGTGGTTGGGATAATACTTAAACCAGCACCGCGCGCGCGACGTAAATCTTTATGCGGGCCATCAACTAAGTTTTGATCAGCGGTATAAGCATGCACGGTGCTCATAATAGCTTTTTTGATACCAAAAGTAGCGCGGATAACCTCAGTCACCGGTGCTAAACAATTAGTAGTACAAGAGGCCATAGAAACAACAGTGTCTTTTTTCGTTAATTTTTCTTCATTAACTCCGAGTACAAAAGTTTTAACATCACCGCCTTTAGCCGGTGCCGTAATAATCACTTTTTTGGCTCCAGCGGTTAGATGCATAGCGGCTTTATCACGCTCAGTAAAAATACCGGTGGACTCCACTACAATATCCACCTTTAATTGTTTCCAAGGCAAAGTGGACGGATCTTTAATAGCTAAAACAGGATATTTAACACCGTTAACAATCAGCGCGTCAGCCGTGGCTTTAACAGTACCGTCAAATTGACCATAACAACTATCGTATTTAAATAAATGAGCGATGGTGGCGGTATCAGTTAAATCATTGATAGCTACCACGCGGATAGACTTTTTAGCCAACAGGGCTTTGAAGGTGGCTCGGCCGATGCGACCAAAACCGTTAATAGCAACATTAATCATATAGTTTGTAAATTTTACCCTTGCGAAAGCGAGGGTCTCTCCACAAACAAATAATAACATGTTTTAAAACAAGAAGCAATTACTTGGATGTTTATGGCTTGGTAGCGTTATAGAGAGCTGAAACCTCAGTAGATGATAAAGCGCGATTATAGATACGAAGATCACTAAAAACACTGTTATCAAAAGCTGCTGCCCCCCAAGCCCCTAATCGTAACGAATTAAATGTAGGTATCGTACCACTAAAATTTAAACTACTTTTATAAGATTCGTCTAAATAAGACTCCGCTTTAGATCCGGTAACGACCATAACATAATGATGCCAATTGTTTTCTAAAACATTTTGTAATGTAATAAAATTAATTTGACCACCAGTCCCAGCAAGATCAATAGCATGATAAAGGTGGGTTGCATCCTGTCTCCATATAGCCAATTGTTTTGATGCTATAGTTCCGTAAGTTAACCAACCAGTGTAATGACTAAGATACGGCCCCGGCTTCACCCAAAAAGACACAGTAATGTAATTATTAAAATTACCAGTGGAATTAATGAATAAATCAATATAATTATTAACCCCATTAAATTCATAAGCTCCACTAGCTTCGCCAAAACGGCCAGTACTAGTAACAATAGTTGATGTGCCCATTGTTAAAGCACCATTGTTACCACCACCGCTCAAATCTTTAGTACCAGTGACTCCATCAAGCATCCACCAACCAACTAAACCATTGGTGGGGCCGAGATCTCTGGCTTGCCCACCCTTTTCCATTTTTCTCGATCCGGCTGGAACATCGCCAACAGCCTTAGACAAGCAACCGATTAAAGAATAATTATCATTGCCGGCGGAGTATTGATATTCTAAATCAGCACAAGCGCCTTCAGCTCTTGGCGTTGGGTTATTTGGCACTTTAGCCATGTAAGTTTTAGAACCGTCAGCCGAAACCAATGGTTGACCAGGGGTAATGATATTTGGGTAAGCAGTATAATCAGCATAATACATCTCTAGAGCGGTAGAGATTTGCTTCATATCTGAAATTCTTTTAGCATCGCGGGCTCTAGTGCGAGCACCGTTAACAGCCACGGTCGCTAAAGTCGCCAAGACGCCGATAATAACGATGACAACTAATAATTCAATTAATGTAAACCCTCGTCGTGTGAGGGGGGGCTTTGTGAGTCATATTAGACATATGAGATTATTATAGCACGGATGAATGGGGGGGCAAATAGCGTTTTATTTTAACAATTTTTTTATAGCTTTTTTCAGTTCCGGCAAATTATTCTGAATATATTTCCAAACTTCATCGGCGTCCACATCAAAATATTAATGTATTAAAAAATTTCTAGCATCGGTAATGTCTTACCAAACTATTTCAGGATGCATTTTTTTATATTGCTCTGAAATATTTTTAGAAGCTTCGCCCATTATTTCAAACCTTCTAACTACGGCATCAATCAAATATGGAGTATTTACAAAAAACTTTCTATCGTATTTTTTAAGATATTTTTCTACCAGTATAATACTGTCTAAAATGTGCTCAAGATAAACCCTGTCTAGTTTTTTAGCCATAGATTTTAATCAAGTCATTTTCTACATATTTTTTAACTCGCTTATTTAAACTCTTGAAAGTCCCTAGATCCACAACCCGCTTGGTCACGACTTCCAAATCTCGTTTTAAATTAACCATAGCTAAAAGGCCACCGGCATTTTTTTTAAATTCTATTAATAAATCAATGTCGCTATTTTTTTTATAATCACCTCTAGCATAGGAACCAAAAACAGCAGATTTTTTTACATCATATCTACTTAAAATCGGAGCACTATCTTGCTTTAATTTTTCAATTCGTTTATCCATAAAGCAATTATAGCAGAAGTTACAGGAAACAACAAACAATATGGCTATCACCCGTTTATTTTACTTTACTAAGCAAGGTTTTTAGATTCTTTGGTATGTCTCGCTCAAAACGCTGGGGCTCGCCATTTAAATCAGTAAAGCCTAAAACACAAGAGGCTAGAAAAACTCGACCCAAGGCCAGTTTGGCGTCTTGGCGTCTAGTGGTAGCGGTACCATAAATACTATCCCCCACCACTGGGTGACCATAGGCCGCCAAGTGAGCACGAATTTGATGAGTACGACCAGTTTTCAATAAAACCTCCAAAAAAGTATAGTTAATAAATCTTTGTAACACGGTAAACTCAGAAATAGCAATTTTACTAGTTTCATCACCAAAAGGCTTAGCGGCCATTTTAGAGCCATCGGTACTTCTAACCAAAGGAAAATTAATCACATCACTGTCTTTGATAATAGCGCCGTGCACCAAGGCTTGATAACGCTTTTCCACTAAGCGTTTTTTAAATTGTCTTTTTAAATCGGCAAAACTATCTTCGGTTAAAGCCATGACAATTACGCCAGAAACTTGTTTGTCCAAACGATGAACAATACCAGGGCGAGAAGGATCGTCGCCGATTTTAGAGGCCCCGGGGTAATGCTCCACCAACCAATCCACCAAAGCTGGATTACGTTCGGGTTCTTGGCCTGGCTTACAAATCGGATAATGAACAATCATACCGGCCGGTTTTTCTACCACCACATAATCTTTAGTTTCAGCTAACACCACAACCTTATCACGCAAATCTAATCTAGGTCGTGCTACAAAATCTCTGGCGGTTTGACGCCACTCTGGGACCGTCACTTTTTGCCCTAAACGCAAAGCATAATGAACGGTAACTACAGCACCATCAACCTTAACCGTCCCAGCTTTAATTAATTTGGCAACTTGAGAACGCGACCACTCAGGTGATAATTTAGTCAACCAAGAATCCAAACGATCACCAACACCAGTTTCATCTACAAAATAATCCATAAAATTCTAATTATCTAACAATATTTTTCGCCAATCGCTTTGAATATGCGACCATAATAAATCTTGCTTAACCAGATGACGACTGGCTTGGCCGTAATTAAAAAGTGTAGTTCTGTTGTCCGACCAGCGTTTTAAAATAGCTACCGCCTCTTCTGTTAATTGCCAATCAATTTTTTCACCATTGACTTCCGGCAATAAGATATCACTAAAAGTAGGGTCAGATGGCAACAATAGCGACAAACATGAAGCAGCAGCTAGAATAGCGGCCGATAAATCATCAACGCCTGGTTGTTTATTAGCCGTCGTCCACAAATCTAAATCTTGAAACCAAGGTTGTAAATCACTGCGACTACCAACAAAACGAACATTAGCACCCAAATTTAATTTTTTAACCAACCAAAGCAATTGCTCTTTTTGTAATCCGTCACCAATTAAAACTACTGACAAATTAAGATTAATAGCTTTAGCAGAAACAATCACGGTAAAAAGTTTTTCTACTAATTGATTTTCCGATAAATCGGCCTGAACACCAATCATTAAACCATCTCTTTTTAATAAGGTGGCAGCTGAACCAGAATCAGCTAAAACAGATGCTTCCACTGGTAATGTTAACCAGGAAATATTTTCAACTGGCCAACCGATATTTACCAAAGCATCACACCAACCCTTACTAACACAAAAAACTTTAGGTTTGACTTTCCACGATACAGCTTTTAGGCCCTCACTCTCAATAATGTCAGGACTCAAAAGCCAGTGTAAATTGCAATTTAACTTAGCAGAAATTTCTGTTAATGTCGAGGCTTGGCACTTTCCAAATAATAGCCAGTTGGTAAAACCCTCTTTAGCTAATTGTTTTAAGCGCCAAGATAACTTAAAACGTATAGGCCAAGATTCTACGGGCCAGGCGGTATCATTAAAAAGACTGGGGCGATCAGAAATAATTAGTCCACCTTCAGGGCTAATTTTCTCTAAAAAAGGCAAATACACTTTGCAATTAAAAGTTGCACAATCTAAAATTAACAGCTTCATAATTGGTTAATACTTGGCCCATTTAAACGACGTCCAATTAAATTATTTAAATCTTGGCGGTTAACAACTCCAAAAGCCACTAAAGCCAAGATGTAAATAGTGGCACCTAAAGCAACAGCTAAAATTAGCCAACCAAACTGATTATTAATTATTGGTAACATAGCTAAGACAGCTGCTGACATTAAAGCGGTAGCAGAAATAATTCGTAGTACTACATTCCAATGTAAATTAACACCGCCGAGACGCCTTAGAGCTAAAGCCGAGCCAAGTGCCATAGCAGTCTCGCTATAGACTGTGGCCCAAGCTGCTCCCAAATAACCGTAATTGACAATTAAAAAATAATACAAAGGCAAAGCTGTAACAGCAGTAAAAATGTAATACGGGATTAAACGTTTTTGTTGTTCACGACTAATCATTAAGTGTGTGAAAAAACAACTTATAAAAACTGCTAAAACGGCCAACATTAAGACTTGTAACACCCTCCCAGAAGCCGCAAAATCCGGTCCTGCCACCAGACGCATAATAGGACCAGCTAAAATGATACCTCCAACTGTTAAGGGGGCTGCCAAAGCTACGGTGTAATCAAAAAACTTTTGTTTTACAAGTAAATATTTTTCCTGATGACCAGATGACCAATGGCTTACAAGTAGTGGCAAAATTAAACCAGCAAAAACAAAAGGCAAACTAACTAAAACATCAATCACTTTATAAGCAGCCCCATATAAACCAACTTCTGCCTCACTACGTAGAAAAGATAAAATAATAATATCCGCTTTCAGATAAACCAAGTTTAGAACAATGGTAGTTAAAAGTGGCCAAGACAGGCTAATAATCTTACGCCAAACAATCAGATCAAAAGCCCATGATATTTTAGCTAAAGAACGTGACAAAAAATAATGGATCAAAAAGTTAACGGCATTAGCCAGCAACATTACCCAAAAAACACCATTTAAACCTAAATCAAAAACAACCACTAACCAAGCACCTAAAGCTAACAAGGCACGACTAACAATTTCGGCGATAGCGATTCTCTCAGTGGTTAAGGTTTTTTGAAATAAGCTAACAAAAATCTGATTTAAGGCGACAAACCAAAAAGCACCAGACGCCAGCCAAACCCCCTGTCCTATCTCTGCATCATAAGGCAAAAGATAAGTAACCAGTGGAGCTAAGCCTATGATTAAAGTAGCTGAAACAACCCGAAAGGCAAAAAGATTAGACAAAAGCCTATTTTGATCTTGATGATGACGATTAATTAATTGACCAGCAACTAAGGTTAGGCCTAAGTCCGCCATAATAGCAAATAAAGATGCAATAGCAGCGGCCGTAGTATAACGACCAAAACCAGCACTACCTAAATAACGAGTAAACCAAGCTACGGCTAACAAACCAAAGGCAGTACCTACTATTTTACTAAAAAGCTGAACAATAGAATTATAAAAAATTTTTTGGCTAAGCATCTAAGAGTGTTAAATAATAAATGTTATTGGCCCCAGGGTAGAGCCCTGGACCCAACCGCTATTACAGAAAGGCATCATAGCAGAGCTATGAGGTATTAAACCCTATAATGCCTGCGTCGCTCGAAAGATAAAATGTTTTACATTTTATCTTCACTCGCTATCCTCGGCAATAAAATTGACCTAGCGTGGCTGTGAATGCTATAATTAATAAATAAGATTTATTATAACAGAACTTATGCAAAATACCAATCAGCCTAAGATTAAATACCTAATCTTTGGGCTTTTAGCTAGTTTAATCTTAATAACGGCCCTACCTACTTTAGCTGCTAGCGGGACACCTAGCACCTGGCTAGAGAAAGCTGGGGGTATTGGTTTATTACAACTAGGTGACACTGCTTATGCCACGCAAGGGGAACCTAAAGATATCAAAGATATTATGGCCAGTATTATCGCTGTGTTTTTAGGACTGCTAGCTACTATTTTTTTAGTATTAATCATTTTAGCTGGTGTAAAATGGATGACCAGTCAAGGCGATAAAACTAAGATTGAAAATGCCAGAAAAACTATCGTAACAGCCTCAGCCGGACTATTGATTATTCTCGCTTCTTACGCTATAACCATCTATATAACCAGGGGCTCTATTCATACCACCACTAATGCCAGTAGATATCAGCTAGATACTAACGGCCCTAAAAATACCGAATAATCAACTAAGTTTTATGAAAAACGAAACCGTAAACTCGGGCTACCGACTAGGTCTTGATATCGGCGGCACTAAAATGTGTGCTGTTCTTTTAAACGGTGAACACTTAGTGGAGCACTATCGCCTTAGCACACCAAAGGAAGGCCCTAGACATTTTTGGATTATGGCCGTAGCAGTATTAAAGCCGTTACTAGAACGTGCTAAAAAAGATGGCAAAAATATTATAGGCCTTGGTCTTGGTATCGCTGGAACAATTGATTTTCGTAAACAAAAAATTACCAATTCTCCCAATTTACCTTTCTTGAATGGCATTAAACCTTTAGAAAAATTAACCGAAAACTTAAAACCTAGCTACCCCCTTTTTTTAGATAATGACGCTAATTGTTTTACCAGGGCCGAAGCTGTTTTAGGGGCTGGTAAAAAGTTTAATAATATTTACGGTATCACTATCGGCACCGGCATTGGTGGCGGACTAAGTTTGAATGGTGAAATATATCAAGGAGCGCATGGTGGTGCCGGAGAACCAGGAGCCATGCTAGTTGACCTTGAGAATAAGATTACTCTAGAAGATGCCTACCAAAAACTAACTCAAAATAACTCTAGAATCTTAGCTCAAGAAGCCTATGAGGGAGACCCATTGGCTGAACAAATTTTTCAAGAATTAGGCGAATACCTAGGCATGATATTTGCTAATATCGTTAACATTGTCGATCCAGGAATCATTATTATTGGTGGCGGTACGGCTGCAGCATCTGATTTATTTTTATCTACCGCCAAACAGGTAATGACCGAATACATCGAAAATCCTGAGGCACGCGGAATTAAAATTGTTAAAAGTAAGTTAGGCGAACTAACAGGTGCTATTGGCGCAGCCTTAATGGTAAAATAATTTAAAAAATAAAACTCGTTTCTTAATTGAAACGAGTTTTTTGATTTTAGAAAATTTTAACGATAACGATAAATAACAAAAGCGGTAAAATTAATTAATTTATAATGTTTGCCACAAGCAAAAGAACGAATAACGGATTTTTTATTAATTTTAACGTTAAAGTTTTTTTCCCAAGCCTTTATTATATCTGTTAATTCTTGGGCACCTTGTGCCGCCAAAACAACTGA
The DNA here is from genome assembly GCA_002778705.1 of Candidatus Falkowbacteria bacterium CG10_big_fil_rev_8_21_14_0_10_37_14. Lineage (GTDB taxonomy): Bacteria > Patescibacteriota > Patescibacteriia > Patescibacteriales > Patescibacteriaceae > 1-14-0-10-37-14. The sequence continues at coordinate 30,014 of PFAM01000004.1, forward strand.
GCGGGTAAGTGAAAAAATTTTTAATCTTTGTTGTCTGCTAGGCTGCTCCTTGATCTTGTAGTTAGTTTTAAAAATTTCATACTTAATCCTAACAACTAAATAAAGCTGATTTTTATCGGAGCAATCTTTTTGTTCACAGATTAATTGTTTTATTGCGTGATTATTAGCCTCCGACCAATTCTGCACTTCATTAGTAAATTCTGTAGCAGCAGCTGCTAAAGCTTTTGAATTATTAACCTGAAGTAATTTTAAAAATTCTTTTGTTAAAACTTTTCCTTGAATCATGCTTAATACCCCCATAACAATAATAAAAAGAACTTGACTTATGCACCTTACTGAAAAAGTGCTGAAAAGTCAAGGTCTTGTATCAGTCCACATCATTCTGGACAAGTAGTTCTTTTTAATTAAGTACTCCACAGGTGATTGAAGTTGTAAGCTCCGATGTCGTCTTTCGGTATTATACCACATTAACCAAGTTAGCATTTTTTCGTTAAATACCTCCCCGTCTTTAAGCCAAATCTCATTTTGATCAACGAATTCATCTTGAATGGTTCTGTTAAATTTTTCAATGTGACTATTCTGAAAATATTTGGTTCTGATACGATAAAGCTTTTTATCTTTAACAATTCGTCTAATTGTGGTAACTGAGATCTTTTTAAACTTATTTAGGATTTTTATAATCCTTTTGCATTCTGCGCGGCATAATTAAACTCTAAAAAATATTTACGCCACTGATGGTCACTAGATTGATAAATGTTATCACCAAAACTATCAACTAAAACTTCTCTGGTACGTGCAATTTCTTTTAATCGCTGATTATTTTTTTTATCAGCCATGGTTAAATCAAATAATTCTAAAACACGCTCAAAAGCCATTTGAGAATATTCTTGATTATTTTTAACCCTCCAATTAAGCGCCCTAATCACTTCACTACCGATATTAGCCAGTTGTTCCATTAAAGACAGCTTGAACCAGGCTCCAGCAGCCAATGTTTTATGTTGACTAGTCATCTTTAACCAAATTATTAACTATTTTTTTTATTTTCGCTTGAATTTCTAAATCATCGACACTGCGACTACGATTATTGTGCGATGGGCGTAAATTAATCATTGAATCAAATTCAATAAAATCATCTCCAGAGAGCTCTGGATACAAATTAATCCCCCAGATATCAGCTTGTTTGGAGCCGTGTCCCAATAACTCCGCTTCTTCATCGGAATGCAATTCAGCGTCCACGGCCATAATTTCTTTATCAATATCAACCACCGCTTTGACTAAATTACCAAACATTTTAACCGACATTTCTCTTAGCTCCAGGCGGGTTATTTTATCTTTAATTATTTTCATAATGCCTAGATACTACCAATAATCTTGATTTATGTCAAACTACGTTTGGCGATTTTATCTTGAAGCTCGGTTATAAAATCATCATAACTAATACTACGAGTATCTCGACTACCCCGATCTCTCACTTGTAAATCGCTACTAGCTAATTCCTTGTCACCAATGACCAGCATGTGTGATACTTTTTCATTAACCGCCTTGCGGATCTTGTTACCGACCGTTTCATTACTGGTGTCCACTTCCACTCTAATATCAGCCCGCTTGAAACGATTAGCTAATTCTTGGCAATAAGCAATGTGTGTTTCAGACACCGCCACTAGCTTCACTTGCACCGGAGTTAACCACAACGGGAAATTGCCACCAAAGTGTTCAATAATAATTCCCATAAAGCGCTCCAAAGAGCCAGAAATAGCACGATGAATAACCACTGGCCGTTCCTTCTCACCTTTGGCATTGACAAACGACAAATCAAAACGCTCCGGCAAATTAAAGTCGCACTGAATAGTCGCCAATTGCCATTCTCGTCCGATAGAATCCTTAAACATAAAGTCTAGCTTCGGGCCATAAAAAGCGGCTTCCCCTGGACCTAGGCGATACGGTAAGTCATTTTCTTTAGCACTTTTTTCTAAAGCATTTTCGGCCAAGGACCAAACTTCATCAGAGCCTAAGTATTTACTGTGATCGTCACCACGAGTAGACAGCCGGACCCAATAATTTTCGAGCATCCCCATGGTGGTATAAAACTCACGAATGACACCGACCACAATCGATACCTCGGTTTCAATCTGATCTACCCGACAAAATAAATGACCATCGTCTTGAGTAATGGCGCGCACACGAGTTAAGCCAGCTAACTGACCGGTTTTTTCATCGCGATAAATAGTTGCCGGTTCAAAATAACGAATAGGCAGATCGCGATAACTCCATTGGTTATCGGCAAAAATCTGCATGTGGTGCGGGCAATTCATTGGTTTTAAGAAAAAACTTTCTTCTTTGCCTTGCACCTTAAATAATTCATCACCGAACTTAGCGGCGTGGCCAGAAGTTTCATAAAGGGCTGGCTTAGCCAAATGCGGAGTCCAAACCCGATCATATCCCTTATCTTTATGCAGTTCCCAAAGATAATCAGCAATCGCCTGACGAATAATCATACCTTTAGGCTGCATCATAGGCAAACCCGAACCGACCAATTCAGAAACAGTAAATAGTTTTAACTCCTTGCCAAGCTTACGATGATCGCGTTTTTCGGCTTCGACCATCATGTTTAAATAAGCGTCTAGATCGGTTTTATTATCAAAAGCGGCAACATAAATACGAGTGAGCATTTTATTTTTCTCGTTGCCTCGCCAATAAGCACCAGCCAGCTTAGTTAAACAAAAACTGTCACCGGCAATTTCTGAAAGATTCTCCACATGAGGGCCTTTACATAAATCTTCAAAAACTCCGATTTTATAATAACTAACTTCAGTTTCTCCGGCGGTTTGTAAATCACGAATCAATTCGGCTTTATAAATAGATCCGCCTACTTCTTCTTTAGCAAGAGCTTCAGCGATTGGCAGAACCCAAGAGGTAACCGCTCCCCCGCGAGTCAAAATACCACGCATCTTTTTTTCAATCTTTGGTAAATCACTTTCTTTTAAAGTAAGGTTATCAAAATCATAATAACAACCAGTATCGATGACAGGGCCGATAGCCAACTGAGCTTCTGGATATAATTCTAAGACAGCTGTCGCTAAAACATGTGCCAAACTGTGTCTTTTGTTGTGTAGTAAATCTTGTTTTTCCATATATTTTAAATTAAATAAAAAAACTCGTCTCAAGAAAGCGTAAAAACACTTTACTGGGACGAGTTTTCTCGCGGTTCCACCCAGCTTCCCCAAAATTAAAACTCAGGGCGCTCTTTGGACAGCTTAGTCTTATAAGATAAGAATCACTGATGTTTAAATCAGTTGAACGCGGTTGGTGGGCGCGTCAATCACTGTTAATAAGTTGTGTACAAATGATAATAAAACCAGCAGGAATTGTCAATATCGGTTAAAAAGTTCCGACCGGGATAGCGTTTAGGTTTTTATTGGTAATCCCTAGTCCGAGCTCTCGCATAACCGCTAAGGCGGTGGCTGGCCGACCTAAGAAATAACGTTTGTTATTTACAGGGAAAACATACCAAGCCTCGCCATGACCATCTACTTGTAATAAAATCCTGCCGGCTTGCGCAATAGAAAATTTAGTGTTTAATCCCCAAGAACCATTGCCGATTGGGCTATATCCTCCACTTACTTCAGAATAATCATCATAACCATCAGTGTCAGAATCGGCTAAATTAGGATTAGTATCCAAGGCCTTTTCTAAAGCGTCTGGCAAACCATCGTTGTCACTATCAGCAGAAATATCGCCAGCTAAGCCGACAGCGACGGCAATTTTATTTAAATCACTACGACGAGCGCCAATAGATAAACGACGCATAGCTATTAAAGCTTGGTCTGGGGTGCCTAAATAATAACGCTTATTATCAGCCGGATTAACATACCAAGCCTCACCATGTGCCTCTACTTGTAACAAGATACGACCTCGCAAACCAGCTGGAGGATCTATTTGGTAAGGAGCGAGCGCTGTAGCCTGTTGAATATACTCTAGTTGTGTTTTTTCACCAGGCACTGGATCAATCTCCATAGATAATTCTTGTTTTTTGTTACCAGTCATGACGGCGTAATACGACACTTTTTCATTTTGTGAATCTACCGGTGATAAATACAATGTTAATAAACCACTGGTCGGTATTTTGAGACTAGCCATCAAACGACTACGATCAATAACCGAGTTACCATCAACATTAACTTGCTTAGCATATAATTTAACTGTCTCACCTACTGCTAATTTTTTATCTGGACGACGGATTATTAACTCCACTGAAGATAGATTTTTAGATACAAAATTTATAGCCGTGCAAGGAAAGGTTATATCATAAAACCAATGACAAGCATATTTAACTTTACTATCACAAACTTCTAGAGCATATTTTTTAGCCGGAGAAGGACTAAAAGAGTTTTTGGCATAACCATAAGCGTCAACTGTTCCATTTAAAATTTTAGCGTCGGCCATAGGCAGGCCCTCATAGCTTAACTTCTGCTCATACAAAGTATAACTAAAACCACCAACTATCTTAGACTCCGCATCATTAAAATTAAAACGCACCTCGGTTTTTAAACTACATTTAGTCTGGCTATACCTGTCTAATATAAAATTAAAAGTTGAACGCTTTTCTTTTTCTATAACTAAGTTTTTATAATTTTCTGTGCGACCGTCGGGATATTTAACTTGCGCTAAATAATTACCAGCTGAATATTGCCAATAAGCCTTACCGTCATCATTAGTAATAATAGAACCCAAAGATTTACCGTTAGTTAGACCACTGAGAGAGTCTATTTTTTGTTCGTATAAATCTAGTTTAACTTTAGGTAATGGCAAACTTGTGTCAGCGTCACGAATTGTAAAAATGGCGTCGCTTAATTTATAATTAATTTCTTTCCATTGACCATCAGTGGTTTGTAAAGAATAGTTCCAAAAAGAAACACCCTTGCTATTTTTAGCTTCCATTAATAGAAAAGGTGGTGAATCCGAAGCAGTATGGTTAGCCGATGGACTATAAATTATAGCCACTCCAGAGTTGCCAGTACTGGCACTGCCTAAAACAGTTCCACCTATAGCCTCCCCATAACCATTACTCACCTGAGAATAAAAAGTAATTTTAGCGTTATTAATCGTTTGCAAATTAACATTATCCATAACCCTAATTCTAAATCCGCTTAAAACAATAGTTTCAGAATAAGTATCACCGCAAGTTAAAAACATTTGATTATAAAACCAAAAATCACTTTGTTTTAAGGATGGGTTGGTAATATTTAAAAGATAGGCTTTTTTAGTTTCATCAACTTTTATTTTTATAGTTGCTTTACCTAAACTTTTATCGGTAGTCGCTGAACCAACCAAAGCACCTGGCTTTGGTTGACCATTAGCATCAAAAAGTTGTTCATAGACCTGAACCTTAATACCAGACAATAAATTACCAGTTGGATCTTTAACAACTATTTCGGCCACCGAAGAAGTGCAAGTGGCCGCTGATGCGCCATGTACTGTGAATAAAATTAGAGCGCAAATGCAAGCATAAAAAAATTTTGACATAGTGTTATTCAATTTTACCCCCGCGAAGATTTATCTCAGCGAAAGTCGAGACTAGCGTTTAGAGTCTCCCAAAGAAGTAAGACCACATAATATATTATAGCTCAAATTAAATAATTCGGCAAACAAAAAAGCCGCTCCTTACCAAACTAACTAGCAGAAGGAAACGGCTTCTTTTAAAGAGGTTTATCTAGTAACAGAAATCACTTCACCTAATTCGGCGTCAGGAGCATTGACAGTAATGCGTCCATTGGCAGACTTCTTAATCATATAGCCAACACCATTGGTAGCGCACGCAGTAGGACAAGAAGGGTCTAGTGGTACAGAGGTGAAATAAGTTTCATTAGTAGTTAAAGCGGTTAACTCGGCTAATGAACCTGTAGAACAGGTAGTAGTAGCAACGCCGGTTACACAAACCTCAAGCGCAGTATTTGTAATAGAAGTTGGTAAAGTGCCATTGTTGTCAATCGCATATTGATGAACAGCGTTTAAAATAGTGTTAACATTGCTCCAACGTTGAGTATTTCTAGCTTGTGCCAATTGTTTGGCTGGGTTAATGGCAATAATTACGATGGAAGCTAAAATGGCAATAATGCCGATAACCAGCAAAACTTCCACCAAAGTAAAGCCGATATTTTGTTTGTGGCTCATAATTTAATCTTAGTTGGTTATAATTTTTATTAAGTATAGTCTCCAACCTCTTTAAACCATACTCTATTTTTTTAATTTTACAATATTTTTTAAAAACTAGCAAAGTTGTTAAAAGTATTAACGAGTAACACTAATCGTCTCTCCTAATTCAGCACCTGGTGCAGCTACAACAATGCGACCATTGGCAGATTTCTTAACGGTATAACCAAGACCACTGGCATTACAACCAGTTGGACAAGTTGGATCACCAGGGATGGCTGTAAAATAAATTTCATTATCTGTTAAAACTCTTAAGTCGGCTAAAGAAGCACCAGAACAAGTGCTGGTAATAGCACCGTTAGCACAAATCTCTTTGGTGGTGGTCGCAACGCCGACTGGCATAGCACCTTTATTATCAATAGCGTATTGGTGAATGGCATTCAAAATAGTATTCACATTACTCCAGCGTTGAGTATTTCTGGCTTGTGCTAACTGTTTAGCGGGGTTAATGGCGATAATTACAATAGAGGCTAAGATAGCGATGATAGCTATAACCAATAAAACCTCGACTAAAGTAAAACCTGTGTGTTGTTTTTTGTTCATATTGAAGATTATTTATTACTAACGGGTAACGCTAATTGCTTCTCCTAATTCAGCATCAGGAGCCGAGACAACAATACGACCGTTATTTGTTTTTTTAACAGTATAACCAACTCCATTGGTATTGCAGACAGCCGGGCAACTAGGATCAATAGGAATCGCAGTAAAATATGTTTCATTATCAGTTAAAACACGGATATCAGCTAAAACCGAGGATGCACAAGTAGTAGTAGCTACACCATTGTTACAAATTTCTTGGTTGACCAGAGTCACACCACTCGGCAAAGTGCCCTTATTATCAATGGCATATTGATGGATAGCATTAAGAATCGTATTAACATTACTCCAACGCTGAGTATTTCTAGATTGGGCTAATTGTTTTGCTGGATTAATAGCAATAATTACCACTGAGGCTAAGATGGCTATGATACCTATCACCAAAAGAACCTCGACTAAAGTAAAGCCTTGCTTTATCAAAAAGACTTGAGACGAGTCTTTGATTTTTTTGTTCATAATGTTAATTAATGATTATTTTGATTACCAAGAACAAGGTAAAATATTTAATAAGTTTATTATAGCATTTTTTAAAAAACTTACCAAGCCCCTGCTTTGCCCGCATAGTACCCATAATCAACATTATCACTTCGTCAATAAAACATTGTAAATACCAGCCAAAAAAAGTAAGATGTTACAATACTTATCACTAAAACAGTTACCCACCAATACCGCCCAGCCAAATTAACAAAGGATTTCCACTTGGTTAAAAAACTGAAAAAATCAGTGTTATCAACAACCAGATTAAGATAGGGGGCCTGACAGGATTTTGTCAACATGATTAAACCGATGTTAACAGCATGTGGTAAAACATGGCGATCATCAAAAACTACTGTATTAAATTTATTAACAGGATGACCAAGCTGGACTTTTTTAGATAAGATTCCACTAACCATATCAGCTAAACCGTTTAACAGACTACCGCTACCAGATAAATAGCAGTCAAAAACTTGGCAACTATATTTCTTTTCATAATAATTTAAGGTCTGTTTAATTTCTGATAAAGTGCCTGGTAAACGCTGTTCATTAAATGGTAAAGCGGCTGATAACCGTAACCAGCCATTGTTATCAGCAAAAACAAGATTAATACTACGACGATTAAAATCTAAAATTAAACTATGATCTTCTCCAGTCCCTGGTAACAAAGACCTAAGTAAAGACAGTTCTTCAATATCAGCTAAAACTAATTTTAAATTAGCCAAAGCTAGCGTTTGCCGATAGTCATCAATAATTCGGCGTGGCGTAGCCGCAAAAATAACCATAGACCGATCAGTCTGTTTAGTTATAATATAATCCCAATAAAGCTCTTTTAATGGTAACGGCAAAATTTGGTGTAACTTGTTTAAAATAACAGCTTCTAACTTAGCTCTAGAGGCAACTGTTTCCAAAGCAAAACTATAAACATAAGTTTGAGATGAGGTTAGACTTATGGCCACATGACGACTGCCTATAAACTCTGGTAAACGCAAATCTTTAACGGCTATTTTTATTTTTTCGGCTAAGACATTGGCTTGCGTAACTGTATTATTAATAACCACTCCAGGCTCTAATAAAACCCGAGAGGCTACGATACGTTCTTCCGAAAACCAAGATAAACATTCTACAGCCTGATCACTGATTGCGATGGCTATGAAATTATTGATAGAAAAAGGCATGATATTTTTTACCCCAGCCAAGTCTGAGGTTACAAAAAATAAAATTTGAATAGTTGATTTTAGTTTACCATAATTAACACAAAAACAAAAATCAGGCACATAATTAGTGCCTGAAATTTGTCTAATACTTTTTATAAAAATGTAACACTATAAAATTCAGCAGATAAGAAAAAAGATTATTTACCTGTGAGACCTGCTAGAGCACTGAAGACAAATAAATGTTACTCTAAACAACAATTTATAGCCTTCTTTACTAGGCCACCTAACTTACCCATGAAACCAGATTTCACTTCATCTTTATTATCAATAGCATTATCGTCAATCTTTTTAACATCGCCAGTAGCAATTAATTTCATATTCAGCCCCCAAAATAAAGAATATAAATTATAAGCCTTATCAAATAAATCATAGGCCTGCTCTTTACCACCACGCCCCAATTCTTTAGTACCAACCTCCATTAAACGATAGCTGGCAGCTAATAAATGCTTAGAAATACACCAAACCTCTCCCTCATACTCCTTAATGATTCTACCTAATAAATCCTTGCGCATCTCACGAACTTCTAAAATTAAATCATAATAATCCGTCTTGCCGGTTTTAGCACCAGTAAAGAAAAAGTGCTCCTCAATAGAAACCAAATTCATAATAGCGATAGTCAGATCTTGGTCAGCCGATAAATCCAAAGGATTTTGTTTTTTTAGCTGATCATACTTTTCAACTAATTCTTGCCAATCTTTGTTTTCTTGTTCCATAAAATTAAGCCATAATTTCGGGCTATTAATTATTAGTCAAAAAATAAAAAACCAAACTAAGCAGCACGAGAGAACTAACGGGCATCGCCACCTTCTGAAAAGGAAATAGAGCTTTACCATAATGCTTTTTATAAGCATCGTAAGCCGAAGCGGCTAACCAAAAAACTAGACTACCACAAATAACTCCTAAAAGCAATTTATCAATTCCTAAAGATTCAAAGGCAACCAACGGATGACCAAACAAGCCCATAAATGGTAAAGGCAAAACCACCAAAGCATAATAAATCGCCGTAGTCGCTTCTTTATACCAAGGGAATTGCCATTTTTTTCCATCGAGCCAGTTAATGGTCCACATCGACATTGAGGCGGTTAAAGCACCGACCCAAATACCAATCACAGCATCATCAACACCAAGATAACGAGATAAACCAACGCCAGCGCCAACAGCTAAAGTGCATATCGGGCAAACAGCTGCAGCAGATTTAGCAAAAAATAACGACAAGGCTGTTATTAAAAATGTTCCTAAATATTTATTGTGCATAATTTATTTTTTGCTTAAAATAATTGATAATCGGTTCATCACCAATTAAACATTGGCCATCGGCCCACAAGAATGGCACGCCAATGCTTTTAATATCAAGTCCGCAGCTTTCGGCTCGCTTAGTTAGCTCGGCAGCATTAGTTGAATTACGGTAAACCTCTTTATGTTCCCAGGTTAATTTTTCGGCTGCCCCAGATGAATCCAAAAAATCTTGGACTATTTTACAGTGAGGGCAAGTATCACCATAATATAAAATTAAACCAGAGGTTGCTAAGACAGGAGTCTGTGCGACTATTACTTGTTTCTGAACCACTAAAGCCCAAATTGCCACCGGCAAAATCATTAAAGTTAAAACGGCTGGAAGCCAAAGTTTATATTTCATAAATTATATTTTAAGCCCTTCTAAGAAACTACGCAAATCACCCGATAATTCTTTGTTTTTTAAACCTAATTGAACATTAGCCTTAAGCCAACCCAGTTTGCTGCCAGTATCTAGCCATTCGCCTTCTAATACTTGACCATAAACCGTTCCGCCTTGTTTTAAGTATACACTAAAAGCGTCAGCTAGACGAATTTCTCCGCTAATTCCACCCTTCATTTCACCCAAAATCTTCATAATTGCTGGTGTAATAATATACGCGCCCACAGCGGCCAAATCTGAAGGAGCCTCGAGAGTTTTAGGTTTTTCTACAAAGCTTTGTATTTTATAAAGATCATTGCCATAATCAATGCCACCAACAACACCAAATTGACTAACATTTTCCAAGCCAACTCTAGACAAGCCAATCACTGGTGCTTGGCAAGTTTCATAAACTTTAATAAGCTGTTCGGATGGAGACACTTGACTATCATATAAAGTATCGCCAAACAGTACTAAAACCGGCTCATCACCAATTAAATGAGCAGCACAACTGATAGCCTGTCCATCGCCCAAAGGCATCGGCTGACGGACATAAGCAAATTTAGCCAAATCTGAAATGTGACGAACTTCCTCGACTAAATCCAGTTTATTTTTCTCGACCAGTGTACGATCCAGTTCGAAAGAATAATCAAAGTGATCTTCAATGGCACGCTTACCACGACCAGTTACAAAAACAATTTCTTCAATACCAGCCTCCGAGGCTTCTTCCACCAGATATTGAATAGCCGGTTTATCAACCACTGGCAGCATCTCTTTAGGCTGTGCCTTAGTAGCTGGTAAAAATCTGGTACCAAAACCAGCAACGGGAATAATCGCTTTAGTGATAGATTTAGCTTTTTGATTTGATGGTTGCATATGATAAAAATTGCCCTTACACCCCTTTCCATTTTAATAAATATTTAATCCAAGAAACAATATGAGTGCGAGTAGTTACCGAAGTGAAAAAATAATACCAAGGTGTCTGAGCACTTTCTCGGTTATGATTATGAATAATCTCTGCTCCAGGGTAATAAACCACTCGCCAACTTTTGCGATGAAAACGGCGACATAAATCAGTGTCTTCAAAGTATAGAAAAAACCTTTCATCAAAACCACCGACTTGAAGCAGGGCTTCACCGCGTATAAACATAAATGAACCTAACAGCCAGTCAACTTCGCTGGAACTTTCTTTATCAAAATCAGTCATTAAAAATCTGGATAAATCTTGGCGGCCAGCTACAGTTTGTCCCAAAAAAGTGCGACGATATAAAGGCGTTAAAGCGCTATGCCAACGAAAACAAGAGTCCTGGACTGTATGATTGGGGTTATACTGTTTAGGACCAACTAAACCAACTTGACTGTTAGCTTTCATGAAAGCATAAAGCGTCGGGATGGTATTCGGGAAAACTAGAGTATCAGGATTCATAACGCAAAGATACTTGCCTTTAGCACGACTAAAACCTAAATTGTTACCACCACCCATACCCAAATTAACTAAACTCTCTATCAAAATAACATCCGGGAATTGCCAGCGAATAATTTCGACCGAGTTATCCCCAGAAGCATTATCGACAACGATAATTTCATAGCTCAAATCACCCCAATCAGTAGCATACAGCGACTGCAGACAATTCAAGGTCAAGCCTTTCCTTTTATAATTAACAATAACAATGCTGATATCCATAATCGGTTTATCTTATAAAAAATTTGATTAACCAAAAGTAGCCAGTCAAAAAAACATTAGCCAAGCTTAAAGCCGGACTAGCCACCTCTTGATAATCTAGACGAGCGGAAAATAATTTAATTATTTTTTTATCATTTACCTTTCTTAGACTAATTGATTCCTGGCGTGCTTTGATTAAATATTTCCAAGTGCTCGGAGCTAAAAAATAATACCAAACTTTTAATTTCTCTTTAAGCCAACCACCCTTACTAGCTGAAAACAACATAGCTAGTTCTATTACTAAAACAGCTGGCAAAACTAACAATAAAGTAAGAAGGCTATAGTGTTTAAAAATGGAAATTAAGCGGTTACGATCCATCCAATAGAACTTGACAATAGATCGGCTAAACTCGTAGTGGTGATAGAAAACAGCTTGAGAAGACAATAACACCTGCCAACCGTTCAACCATAAACGCCAACCTAAGTCTTGATCTTCATTATACATCCAATACTCCTCATCAAATAAACCGATAGCGCGCAGAGCAGAAATTTTTAATAAAACCGCAGCACCACTTGGATAAGCTATTTGAAGCTCATCATACTTATCAATATCAGCTACTTGCCAAGTTTGGCGGTAGCCATTGCAATAACCAAAGCCTAAAAAGTGGGTAACATTCCCCAAGCTATTAACGAGATGCTTGTCCGGTGTCAACATAATTCTAGCCTGAACAGCACCGGCCTGTGGATGTTCTATGGCTAATTTAACTAATTGTTCTAAACAGTCAACTGCCGGATAACCATCCATGTTAAACAAGACGGCGTACTCATAATCCTCGTTTAAAATAATTTTTAAAGCTAAATTATTACCGCCTGCAAAACCAAGGTTATCAGAGCTTGATAAAAATCTTAAGCGTTTACTCCAGCCCTCACCCCAGATATTAATTGCCAGTTGACGAAAAGATTCAAACGATTCATCAGTACTACCGTTATCAACTAAAAAAATATCAAAGTTTTGATTACTTTGCTTTTTTAAGCCAAGCAAACACTCCCGTAAGTATTTATCGGCATAATCACCCCAATTTGGGCTAATAATAACGGCTAGCTTCATATATTCTATTATAGCGTATTATAGCTTATTTTAAAAAAAAACATTAGTCAAATTACTAAAAACTCAATAAAATATAAAAAACATTAAACTTGCCGACATTGCTTATTGTTGTTAAAGTATAATAATTACTACTGCTTGGAGAGACTTCCGCATTCACCGAAGTCAATACAAAAACATGTTAATAGATTTTGAACAACAATTATTTTTAAATGGTCTAAAAAGACTGGCCGGTACAGACGAGGCGGGGCGAGGACCGTTAGCGGGACCAGTGGTAGCCGCCACTGTGATAATCAATCATGATTGGCCCTTACCTGATAGTCTTAGGGCCGTTAATGATAGTAAGAAACTGACCACTAAAAAACGCGAAGCCTTATTTGAGATAATAAAAACTAGCGTACCTAATTATGGCATCGCCATTGTTGATCATCAAACAATAGACCATATCAATATTTTACAAGCCTCTTTAGAAGCTATGTATCAGGCAACTTTAGCTGCCGGTGCTAAATCTGACTGTTTATTGATAGATGGAAATCAACTGTTACCAAATTATAAACACCGTCAACAAACCTTGGTTGGTGGAGATGGTCTAAGCTTTACTATAGCTGCGGCGTCCATCTTAGCTAAAGTAACACGAGACCGACTAATGGAAGAATACGGCAAACTATACCCAGAATATGGCTTCGCCAAGCACAAAGGCTATGGTACAGCCGCACATTTAGCAGCTATAAAAAAATATGGTCCCTCGCCCATACATCGTCTTAGTTTTGCGCCAATGAAAAATAAAAAATAACTCTATTAAGTTTTTGTTTTAGACTCAAGCTTTAGAATAATAGCTAAGCTTGTAATTATTCTGCCAATAAACCAGGCTAAGCGTAATAAAATTACTTCAATTGGGCTGTGCCATTTTATAAAATATTTAAGCATAGACTGGCGAAAATAGCTTTGTGCCCGACCACGAGAAATCAGCTTAAAGCTCTGCCCCACATAATCTATGGCCACAGCCACGGGAGTATACCAAACCTGTAAACCGATGGCTTTAGCTCGCTGACAATAATCCACTTCTTCAAACCAGACAAAAAACCGTTCATCCAAACCCCCTAATTTTTCATAGGCAAAACGACGAATCATAAAACAAGCACCTCGAATAGAATCTACTCTAGCCGACTTGCTATAATCAAAATCTCTAGCCAGATAGCTATCTAAAATATGCGGAGAAAGATGCGGTAATTTTAAGGCGATGGCTGTTTGATCTAAAATAGTTGGAAAACGACGCACATGATGAATTAATCCGCCATACTCATTAACGAGCCTTGGTCCACTAATAGCTGCCTGAGGGTTAGCCTCAAGCCAATCTAACCAAGCGGTTAGAGTATTAGGCCGAAGCTTCATATCAGGGTTCAATAGCAGTAGATAGCGCCCCTTCGACTGGCTCAGAGCCAGATTGTTGGCGCGTGCAAAACCAATATTTTCTTTATTAGCAATCAACTTAACCCAGGAAAAGTGTTTTTTAATCATTTCCACGGTACCGTCCTTAGAAGCATTATCCACCACAAAAACTTCGGCATCCAAAGATTCTAAAGCCGCCGATAAAGACCGCAAATTTATCTTGAGAACTTCTTTTGATTTCCAAGAAACAATAATAATGCTTAATAACATAAATTATTTTATCCGCTTTGGGATTATAATTCTTTTTTTATTTTTCCAAAACCAGGTCCAAGCCGACAACAACGACCGATCAAAAATTAACGCATAGAGCCCTTCAGCGACTAAACCAAAAAATAATTTCATCAAACCGAATAAAGATTCCTGACGCCAATACTTCCAGACTAAAACCAATTGATGCTTTCTGGACCACAATTTAGCCTTTTGATTTTTAGTGGCTTGTGCTTTCAAACGAGCTAACAAACCAATCCCCCGCCCGGCCACACTGCGGTCATGCCACACTCCTGCTGATGGTACTAATTCAGATTTCCAACCAGCCAACTTTAAACGCATGGCTAAATCCGAGTCTTCTTTATACATAAACATTAATTCATCAAAATATTGACCGCTAGTTGTTACCGATTGCAAGGCGGACACACGATATAATCCAGCACAACCGGATGGCCCAAGAACCTTGGCATTATCAAAACGGCCATGATCGGTTTCCCCTTGCCCGATATCAACAAATCGCAAGCCTGACAATTTAACGATACCACAACTATCCAAACGTTTAGTTTTTTTATTCAAAAGAAAGTCCCAATAAAAAACTTTAGGTACCACGCTACCAAGTTTATCGTTAAGCATAATTGCGGCTAATAATTTTTCAATAGCTTCTTCCGACCACAGAGTATCAGGATTAACAACTAAAAAATAATCGGCATCCCAAGCAAGAGCTTCTGTAATTAAAATATTATAAGCCCGACCAAAGCCGATATTTTCCACGCCTGACAAATAATTAATTTGTGGATAATCCATTAAAAAAGAATGATTGGACTGGTCGGCTGGCTGATTATCCCAACACCAAAAACGAGCAGACGAGCCGCTCTTTTCTACTGCTAACAACAAACTTTTCACAAAGGCAGGCAAGTATTTGGCAGTAGCGGAGCCATAGACCAAAAAGCCAACTGCCAGTTTTACAGGACGAGCCATAGACTATAAAATATTAGCCAAAATTAATTTTAAATATTTCATAATCTCTTGCTGTTCCAATAAAGAGTTTTCAACTTCTAAAACAATATATTTACTGAAATAGTTTAGTGGAACGGTTTTGAGATACTCAAGGTCTTTCAAGCTACTAATCCAGTGACTATCCCCTCGTTTGCCAATTAAAGCATTAAAAATATCGTGCTTATAACCGCTGATATGGTTAACACCGATAGGTAAATCTGCTAAGACACTTAGCAAACGCCTATAACCAGGCTTATCGGTATCTTTGGTGTTCTGATAATGGGCCAAATCTAAGCAAACGCCGATAGCTTGGTGTTTGGTAAAAGTATCTTTATTAAAGAATAAATCTTTACGTAAATCACCATTTTCAACATAAATTAAACTAGCGTAACGGGCTAAAGAATCAAGCAAAACTAAATGCTCTGGATTAGCATGGCAACTAAAAATTTTTGTCTTAAACCGCTCCATTAAATAATCCAGCTCTTCTGAAAAAAAATCTTGACGCAAATGCACATAAGGGATATTAACCACACCACTAGTTTCCAGTAATTTGTATAAATCTTGTCGTTCTTCATAACTCAAGCAAGTCGGCAACAAAGCGATTTCTTTGAGGCCAAGTTCTTTAATTTCGGCCACCTTATCACGCCAATTTGACTTAGGCGTAGTAGTTAAACCAAATAGTAGTTGCTTTTTATCATTAGACATAAGACTTTTATAGCTTTATTTTAAGTTTAGCATTTTTTTAAAAGCAAGGCAACTTTATTTTTTCAAACTTTTTAATATTTTATCAACTTCGGTAAAAACCACCTTATTACCCTGGCGTGGATAACTAGCCAGCTTCTTTTCAAAAATAGGTAGTTTCTTTTCAAAATCTTTTATTTTAGCGACTGTTAGCTCTTTAGCCCAATCGCCATAACCGCTTTTACCAAGCTGATAGGCATTTAGAACTTGCTCAAATTGTAATTTAGCTGGTATAGCCAAATAAGGTTTACCTAAATACAAAGATTCACTAATTAAAGAAAAACCGGCATTAGCCACAATAGCCTTAGCCCCAGATAAATCACGCAAAAAGTTTTTTTGATCATAAAGACGATAACTAATCAAACCCTCGTCTATTTTTTTGTTTAAGCCATAAACTACAAATCTTTTTTTAGATTTTTTTAAAGCTCCGATAACATTATCAGCCGGAGAAGTGAAATAAACCAAAATATAATTATCTTGGCGAGGAACTAATTTTAAAACCTCTTGTCTAACAATTGGCGGTAAAATTGTGGTGCGATCCTCTGTAGCATTGGCCTTAAAAAAACTTAAAATCAAATAATTTCGGGACTTAAAAATCAAAAGTCTGGTAACAAGTTTAGCTACCAGTGCTTCAGCTTGGTAACGAAGCGGATAATCCGCATCGCTTCTGGTTAAAATGTGCTGATTATCTATAGACACCAGTGGTATTTTTCTTAAATTAGCCACAATACAGCTAAGTGGTTCAAAATCGGTGAACACGATATCTGGTTTAAAATTATCTATAATTTTTTTAACCCTTTCTAAAGATCTGGCAGCCTCAGGAGTCTTCAAAAGATTATCGAACATGGTCTCTAAATAGTGAACCTGATTTTTTTTGTAAGTAAACTTGAGACCAAAAATTTTCTCTGTATCAAAAAATTGCGATAAAAAATCAAAGCCACGGTCATAAGAAATAACCTTAACTTGATGCTTCTTCGATATCAGATAACTAATAATTTCTTTGGAACGAGCTGCGTGTCCAAAACCCTCCCCCGAAACTCCGTATAAAATTTTTGACATACTTAAAGGGCTGACTTAAAAGCATTAACCATTTTTTTAGCCTCCTCGCCCTTGTATTGTTTCTGTGGCCAAGCCTTTAACCCGTCATCCCCATATCTCGGAATGATGTGACAATGAAAATGATCAACAACTTGCCCAGCTGTAGCTCCATTATTAATAATAATGTTATAGCCAGAAACTTTTAAAGATTTTTTCATGGCCATACCAAGTTTTTTAACAATTTGCATCACATAGCCTAAAAGTAAATCATCTACCTCTTCGATGCTCTCGACATGCTTTTTGACAACTAGTAAAATGTGTCCCAAGTTAACAGGAGCGATGTCTAAAAAAGCTAAGACATGATCATCTTCATACACTTTATCACAAAGTAATTCACCTTTAATGATTTTACAAAAAATACATTGCATATATTTGAATACCATATCAAAATCCAAATATCCAATGTCAAACCAAAGGGCCCAAAATCTAAATCTCAAATAAATAACAAAAAAATTGGTATTATTTTATCATTTGATTTTTAAGCATTGATTGGAAATTGGAAATTAGAAAGTTGACATTTTATTATCACTTTTCCTCTCCCCAAACTATTACTATTATACCACTGATTACACAAAAAATAAACCAAGCTGATAAATTCAAAATAGAAAGCACTGATCTAGGCGCAATTATCTCTAAAAATATAAAAATAAGCAGACCAACAAATAGTACTTTAAATAGGACTACAACATATTCCAAAATTTCGGTACGAGTTATTTTGGCCATAGTTTTTTAATTAAATCTTTAAGTCCTGCCCCAGTGAACTCAGCTTTTATTTCACTGATTTGGGGTGGCGTTCCCTCCCCATTCCAAGACAACATCAATTCATAATTACCTTGATCCCGCAGGCTACTTTTTAAATCAAAATCGACTTCCACCACCCGGCTTTCAGCTTCAACTAAAGGTCGCTGATAATCGGCTATAATATACTTAATCCGTTGATCATTCATAATACTAGCATCCAACTGACGAACGACTGGTCCAACCAAGCCGTCAATCCAAAAAGTTAGACGACCATTTAAGCCAACTTTATAACCACCCTTACTTAAATTAAATCTGCAAACTGTTTTTTGACAATCGCCTTTATAAACAAAATTTTGATAAATTTTATCAACCACTAAAGAGTCTTTATCTATAGAAAATTCTCCTAAAGACTCGGGCAAACCGGTGGACAAAGCTAGATGAGAGCCAGAGAGCCATAAGGTAGTACCACGAGTTATTTGCACTGAACTTAGAAAGGCTAGTTTTTGTTGCTGAGTAGCTAATTCATCAATAATAGTTTTATCTCCACCGATCCAATCCCAACGATACAAACCTTCTGGTAGCTTGTCGATGCGAGCTGCTAATTTCAAAGAGTTGTCAATCTTTACAAAATCATTCAAAGTGTATTCTTTAACTAGCTTGCCGTCAGAAGAACGCAATGACAACTTAATCTGAGCATCTACAGTCGAGGCTTTAGTGGTTAAATCTAAAACAGCTACTTCGTTTTTGAGATATGTTTCAGCTGTCCAAGAACCTTTCAGGCCTGAGATTTTATGCCAATCGGTTTTAGCTTGATAGTTCTTAATAAAAAAAGGTTTAGTCCACTCATAATTGTAAACAGCCACACTACCCTCTGTTGGTGGGTTGGCTAAAAAATCTTCGACACTTGAATAATGTTCCTCGCGTTGCAATAACAATAAAGATTCTTTTTCTAAAACACCCCAAATCTTACTGGAAATTAATTCTGACAACCAACGATTGTCTATATTTCTTGTTTCATAACGCCAGAGCTGGCGATCTTGTAAAACACCAACAGCTAATGAGCCGGCATCGTTTAAGCGATAGCGAATTGTTAAATGTAATTTATTAAAAGGCCTGGAAGCAAAGATTGGAACATACACAGGAGAGCCAATTAATTGATAACCGTCGGTAGTTAACGAACTAATTCTTTCGAGTGGACGCCAAGTGCCAAAACGCTGGTGTGTATCAAAGGGTCGCCAAATATAAACAGCTCGCCCGAGCGGTACAACCAAACTCCAAAGAATAACAACAATCAAAGTGGCTAATAACCACCATAAAATAAGGGTATAGGTTTTGAGATATTTATTCAGCATTACCATACTTTAACCACTGTTTTGTCGTTTTGTCAATGTAACTCCCCTGGACTTTTTACTAAAAAAATGCTACCGTATTATCAATTAACCTAATATAAACTTATGACCCTGACACTTATTAAAAATATGGCCGAGAAAATCGGACAAGAAATCACTATAGCAGGTTGGGTCTATAATTTCCGATCTTCAGGCAAAATTATGTTCTGGCAAATTCGTGACGGTTCGGGTTTTACGCAAGCTATTTTATCCGCTACCGATTTAAAAGAAGAGCAATGGAAACTAGCAGAAAGCATTACTATGGAAAGCTCGGTACAAATTACAGGTCAAGTCACTAAACATCCAAAAAAAGAAGAATACGAATTAGCTGTTAAAGATTTTAAAATCTTCCAAATTGCTGAAGATTATCCAATAGCCAAAAAGGATCATGGTATTGACTTCTTAATGGATAATCGTCATTTATGGTTGCGTTCTCCTAGTCAATGGGCAATTCAACGTATTCGCAACACTTTGATTTTAGCAACTTATGATTGGTTTCGAAATAACGATTTTATAAAAATTGATTCCCCTGTCTTAACCCCCTCAGCTGGAGAAAACACCACTGAATTATTTAAAGTGAAGTATTTTGACACTGAAGCTTATCTGTCACAAACAGGACAATTATATCTTGAGGCAGCCATTGCGGCTCATGGACGAGTCTTTGATTTTGGCCCAACCTTCCGAGCCGAAAAGTCTAAAACCAGACGACACTTAACCGAGTTTTGGATGATGGACGCCGAGATGGCCTTTACAGACCTGACCGGTAATTTGGCCATTCAAGAGTCTTTAATTAAGTTTATGATTAAAGCGGTCTTAGAAAAAAATGTGGCCGAACTGGCAATTTTAGAACGCAATGTTACTGTTTTACAATCTAGTTTAGAAAAACCTTTCTATCGCCTAACACATAAACAAGCGGTAGCTAAATTACAAGAACTAGGCTCTGATATTAAAGATAATGAAGATTTGGGCGGAGACGATGAAACCTTATTAACCAAGATTTATGACGCCCCTATTTTTGTTACTAATTACCCAGCCGCTATCAAAGCTTTTTATATGAAGCGTAACGCTGAAGATCCAACTCGTGCCGAATGTGCTGATTTACTAGCTCCTGAAGGTTACGGAGAAATTATTGGTGGTTCTCAAAGAGAGGAAAACTATGACACCCTAAGAAAAAGAATTATTGAATTCGGCTTAAAACCAGAAGATTATGATTGGTATCTAAATTTGCGTAAATATGGTTCAGTGCCACATGGTGGTTTTGGTTTCGGCTTAGAACGTATTGTAACTTGGGTTTGCGGATTAAGTCATGTGCGTGAATCTATTCCTTTTGCCAGAACTATTTATAGACTAAAGCCATAACCCCCTGCTCTTAACTTTTTCTTTTTGATTAAAAAAATACAGTTTCTTTTTTAGAACTGTATTTTTTATTATTTAAAATCGACTATATATTACGATGCAAAGGCATACATAAAAAAGGCAAAGACTTGAGAATAGACACCGACAGCAAAAGTAACCATAACAAAACTATCAGCCATTTCACCCCATTTGGGGTGATTAGAATCTAGCGGTGTGGGCTCTTCAATGATAGGTTCGTCGTTACGACAACTACCACCGGTACAAGCTAAAGCTGGGTTACAATTTTTTTTAGACATATTTTTATTTTTATTTTTAACGCAGACTAATATCTACGCTACCTCAAAAAAGAGGATTTTTATTAAATTTAGTTTAGTTGATTAGTTTTCCGCTTGTTAGCTTTAAAAGCTATAAATTATTAAAGTCGGAACTAATAACGAAACTTATATTTTTAAAGAATAATAAATAGTGCTTAAAATAACCGAACCAAATAGAACAATTAAAAAAGCAATGGCCAAAGAGAAAACGAGGTTTAACACGCTTAACTCACCAGCCACTGCTTTCTTGGTTTTGTCTTGGGATTTCCAAGCAAAAACAAAAGGATTAATTTGATTAATAGTATTCATATTTTTATTTTTGTTTTTGTTTTCGTCCCTTTTGGCGGGAGTGGCCTTTTCAAACTTTCTATATCTACAGTATAGCAAATTTTAAGTATTCCGTCAACTGTGGATAACTTGGGGAAATGTCAAATATCCAATTTCCAATGACAAATCAATAGAAAACACTAAGAAATATTAGTTCTATTTATTATACTAGAGAATATCAAAGTTAATTCGTGAGCTTCTTGCCATAATTTTCTACATTCTTCAATCTTTTCAGCGTTAGTCCGAGCCGACATTCTTAACCAATAGGTTGTTTCTTTTGATTCTTTTTTGGAAATTCCTATTTTGTGTTTAAAATCTTTTTTAGATTCAGCGCAATCTGCCTCCATATAATTAGCTCCGATACTGGTTACCGATCTTATTAATTGACTAATAATTGATCTATTAATATTAGATTCTGGAACGGTTTTTACAAAATCTATAATCGCCTCACCAAAAGCTTCAGTCCTTAAACATAAATCGTATTTGACATTTGAATTTGGAACTTGATTGGAAATTGGATATTGTATTACTGCCCTAATACTTTTTTTACTTCAGCGGATAGTTGGCTAGGTGTCATACTGGATTTTACAAAATAACCATTAGCCCCCTCTTTAACACCACGATCAATTTCTCCAGTTTGCCCCAGATTAGACAGCAAATAAACTTTTAGTTTAGCTGTGGCAGCATCAGCTCGTAAATGTTTTAAGGTTTCATAACCATCCATTTTAGGCATCACTAAATCTAAAAGTACTATATCAGGTTTAGATTCAGCTATCACCTTTAAGGCTTCTACGCCATTAGAGGCAGTGTAAACTTCATAACCATCAGCTGTAAATTTCATTTTATACATCTCAAGCAAAAATTGCTCATCCTCTACGAGGACAATCTTAATAGCCATACATTTTTTTAGCCTCACGGCCACTTAAAATATTGTCAACTTTTTCCAATAATTGTTTGGGTGATAAAGACGCTTTAGTAAAATAATAGTCAGCACCGTGCGATAAGCCCTCACGCACATCAGACGGCTGGTCTAAATTACTTAAAAAACAAATCAAGGTGTTTTTATAATTTTTTGTAGCACGCAAAGTTTTTAAGACAGTTAAGCCATCCATTTTCGGCATAACGATATCTAACAAGACTAAGTCTGGTCGATGTTCGCGAATTAATTTTAAGCCGATTTCACCATCACGCGCTACAAAGACTTCAAAACCGCCCAACTCCAATTGAAGGCGATACATATTAGCCAACGACGGCTCATCTTCAACTATTAATAATTTTTTGCTCATACTATAGGATAATAATTTCAAAATCCAAATTTCTAATGCCAAATCAATGGGGGCCAAAATCCTAATTTCAAATGCATACCAAGATTATTTGGTGTTATTTTTTGTCATTTGATTTTTAAGTATTGATTGGAAATTGGGAATTGGAAATTTGACATTTTCTAAGTGTTCTTGGCTATCGGTATTTCAAAGATAAAGGTTGAACCCTTGCCGTCCCCGGCTGACTCCGCCCAGATCTTACCATTATGCGCCTCAATCATCATTTTGCCAACATACAGCCCTAGACCTGTACCTTCGGTGTGAATTAAAGACACATCCTGGCCACGACTAAACTTTTGAAACAGGTGTGGCATATCCTCTTTGCTGATGCCCATACCGGTGTCGGTCACACTATAACGCACCATATTTTTAAAGACCTCCAGCTTAATTTTTACCTCGCCTTGGTTAGTGTATTTAATAGCGTTGTCGGTGATATTAATAACCACTTGGCGAATCTTATTTTTGTCGATTTTGACCGCCGGCAGATTGGCTTGTTTTTCATAGTTAACCACTAAGCCTTTTTTCTTGGCCACTTCTGATAATTCCTCAATCACGCTGTCAGTAACCGATTCCAAGCTCTCCACCACAAAATCAAATTTAAGACGGCCCGATTCAATGCGAGAGATATTCAATAAGTCTTCCACCAAAGCAATCAACCGTTCATTGGATTCATAAATCTTTTTGATATTTTCTTCAATCGGTGGTGTCATCTGACCAAAAGAACCCTCCATCATCATAGAAGAATAGCCTTTGATAACCGTTAACGGGGTGCGTAATTGATGACTAGCAATGGAGATAAACTCAGACTTAGCCTCGTCTAAGCGTTTTAATTCTTCGTTGGCGGTTTGTAAATCTTTGGTGGCTAACTCCACTTCACGAGTTAACTTCAAATTGAAAGTACGAGTCTCTTCATACAGCCAAGAGTTTTCTAAAGACATGGCGACTTGCGTACCGACCACTGACAGCAATTCCACATCTTCATTATTATAAGCATCACCAGACTCTTTAGCACCCAGGGCGATGAAACCGACAATCTTACTTTTCAAAATCATGGGGACGATAACATCGACACCAAGTCGTTCACTATATTCTTTTAAAAAGCTACCTAAACCACCCACGGTTTTGTTTTTTAAGTCATCTAGCAAAACCACATCGTTTTTGGCAAAATAATTATTCAAAATAATTTTGTTTATTTTTATATCCCCCTGCTTAAACTTGAAACCGTAATTAAACTTAACATCAAAAACTTGTTGTTCGACACTGTAGTCTAAAATGGCCAAAGACTTAGGATGAAGTGCGGCTGTCAGATACTTTTCCACAGCCTGGCAGATGCGGTGCGGTTCTAAGGTGGAGGCTAATTCTTCGCTTAAATCGGAAATGACTTTTTTAGAATCATAAAGAGAGGTAAAAAAGTATTTGTTAGCGACGCGGAAAAAATAATCATGGAGAGGAGGGAAGATGCCGAGGGCGACGACGATTAAAATAAAGTCGAACCAATAAGACAAACTGTTTACCACGAAACCGATGAGGTATTTAAGAGCAAAGACTAAGACGGTGGTGACGAACAATGAAGAAAGATAAACGATGGATTTGCGCAATACGAGCTTGATGTCCATGAGGTGATAAGATACTATCGAGTAACCGATTATAATGGTAAATATAAGCCCTGATATATAAGAGAAAGGATAAATATTAATACCGTATGCCGCTAAAAATCCCAACGGTCCCAAAAGTGCAAATTGTATAAAAGCTATTAACGCATATTTTATACGCTCTTTTTCAATGGACACATGTAACGACAAATAGTATCTAAATATGTAAATAAACCAAAGTGATATGTAAACAGAAAAATAAACTAAAAATACGTTATGAAACATCAATGCTTTTGAGTGGGCACCCCAGGAATAAACATACGCTACTCCTAAAAATAAATTTGTAGGTATTAAAGAGAAAAAAATTGATGAAATAAAATAACCAATCGCAATTATACTTTGAGTTTTTTTATTGTGTTGATTAACTAAAGTGAAACCAAAACTTAACATCGAAACAGGAATAAATACTACCCCGACATACACAATTCTGTCCCAAAATAAAATCAGATCTATATTACTTCTATTAAGAAACATCATGAAAGTTCCGAACATCCAAATTAAAACAAAAAAACAAAAAATAAGAAACGATGATTTACTTTTTGAATATTTAGCATATTTAAAAACAATTATTCCTAAAAAAAGAACCAACACGGCACTTACTAACGGTAACAACGAAGATATTCCCATAGTTTTATATTTTCTATATCATATCATATAATACAATATAAAAAAAGGGAGTGCAGTGCACTCCCTGATATACCATTTATATCATTTTTGTCTCATCATCATCTTGATTGATGTAGTTGCATATGTAATTAGTTTCAGTTTTACTTTCACCAATATTTAAATCAAATGACTTAACTTTTTTACCAAAACATCTTGGATACGGAATGTTAACATTATATTTACTAAATAATGTCGATATTAAATCCATATTTTCTTGGCTAAAATTAAACAGATCAATTTTTTTTAAATACTCATCGTCAGGATTATCTTTTATTGCATTACACCAGACTAGAGCTTCCATAAAGCATCCAAAAGTAATTCCTTTAGACAATCTGAACATTTTGTAAGATACAAATCCTAAAACATACTTAAGTTTAGTGCTATACCCATTACCCGCATCTTGCCTAATAACAACGCTCTCGCATTTATGATATTCTTCTTCAGTAAGGTTTGATGGTTCAGACACGTCAACGACAAGCAGTTTTTTGTGTTCTTTTCTTAATAATTCTATTCTATCAGCAGATAATCTGATTTGGCTACTATGAGTACATGCAACAACCGCATCAACCTTACCAGCACCTTCAAAAGAATTGGATATTTCAATGTTGTATTTAATTTTCATTTTTTTCAATCTACTGTGACTTGAACCAACTCCAACAACATTAAAGCCCTTTTCTACTAAATACTTAACCATAAGCTCCCCAAGAAAACCATATGGCCCAATAACACAAATTCGACTAGAGTCACTCTCTAAACCCGACTTATTAAATGCTCTTAAAGTTTCAGCTAATAGCAAATAAAAAGTACCATTGTCACCAATTGTAAATAATATATTTGGGAACATTTCTTTAATTTCTTCTCCATTAACACCGAATAATCGCTTCGTAGATGCTGCTAGCAGTATAACTTTTGCTCCATTTTCTTGAGCATGCTCAATCGCAGCAACACACTGTTCTTTGGCTCTTTTGGCGGAATGTGCATGAACTATATCTTCGCTAAGACTGTATATCGCTCTAGTTCTACCAGAAATGCCATTTAAGTAGTATCTCGGTCCATTAAAATGCCCAAACTCAGGAACATGTTTCCCTAAGAATCTTTTTTTGTCTACTTCATCTCTTATATTTGTTATAAATACAACGTCATAGTCTTGACTACCTAAAATTCTTCTTAAGCCTAGTCTCCAGTCTAATAGCGCAGAAAAAAATCTCCAAATAAACCCTAACATAACGACCTCCTAATAACTACCATTAACATTCTACACAAAATAGATTCAATTATAGCCTTTGCTTCTTTATACATGACAATCTCCTATAAATTTATTTAATTTTAACGAACTATTTCATTAACTATATGCACTATATCACTTTTTCGCCTTTTTGTCAATTGTTTTCAAATTACCCTTATTTTAGCCAAAATATTGCTTATTTTAACACTGACTGATAATTTTTAAGCATAAATATCGCATCAGTTTTCAGATGATTTCTAATCCAATCCTTCTCTTTTTCACTCTCTACTAACTCACCCAAGCCCCTTAATAAATCATTATCATTGATTTGCTCTATAAAACTAATGCAATCGGCTAAATATTCCTTAGTGTTTTTGCCAGTTCTGGCTCGAATTATTTCCGCATTGATATCCCAATTATTTTTGGCGAAATAATGGATATCATAAACATCTCGCATGGCAGTTTCGCTTCTTAATGTCAGCGCCGCCAATTTGCTGGCAAATAGGTAATCCTGTTTAGCCGCAAACATAGAAATACCAAGATATTCTTTTAATTCGTAGTGGTCTTGGATATGCTCGGCTAGTTTTCTAACATTAATTTCAACCTTAATATTATGATCAGCATCACCATAAGATAGCAAAGCAAAAACAGTAAACCGTTTAATATATTGATCTTTTATTTGCCCATATTTGCCTAATACATTAACAATTTTTTCTAAAACTAATTTTTGATTTTCTTCATTTACCACCAATAAATCAAAATCCAAGTCCACTGAAAATCTCGGCAGCTTATAAAAAAAATAGGCGCAAGTACCGCCCTTGAAGCCTAAAAGCGAGCTAACTGCCACATCCGAATAAAGGTCTTTTAAAATCTGACCCATTATTAATTGATGTTTTTCTCTATTTAACATATTGATTGCGATATTTATTTAAACGTTTAACCATTGCTTGATTATTATAAATTTTTACTAATTCATCGCACTTGTCCCAATTGATAGATTTCAAATTATCAAAATAATAGTCGGAAAATAAATAAATCATATCCAAAAAAGCTCTTTCTGGAGTGGCGATACTATAATTATCTCTACTGATAATGCCAGCGGAATTGAATAAAACCAAATCTTTTAATTTTCTAAAAGTAAAGGCGCGTCCGTCTATTTTTATAGTTTTAGGCCACTTGGAGGCTACAAAAACTGCGTTGTAGTGCTGGAAAATTACGCCAGCCTCTCGTAAAACCGTTTCGAAGCTGATGTAAGACGGGGTATAAAAACTGGCGGCCAATTCTTTTAGATTATAATCTTTATTTTTAGCAAAAACGCCTCTGGTTAACTTTATTAAAACTTTTTGCTTGACATAATAAGCGATTTTAGCCTTTAGGTTATTGGCGTTAGTTTCTTGCCAAATCAAGGCCAAGTCCTTATTAGTGAAAATGGTTTTTGATGATTGATACAATTTTGCAGTTAAATTATCCATATGTTTGCTGGAAGTAATATAAAATCTTACTTCCATTATACATTGTTGTGTATAGCGTGTCAACACGCTAAATTTCACAAAACCATAATACTCAAATTAATAAGAATTTAAGTATCGTATTACTCAAATTTTTATTAATTTAATTAATATTTTCGCCTTTCTGATCTATTTCAATCAAGCCTTTTTATCAAGCAATTTTTTAACCTCACGATCAAAGTCAGATTCCAGTTGACGATCTTGAGCGATTCTATACTTTTCGTATTCTTTTTCTGCCAAAACCAAAGCTACTTCATGGCTGATTTTTCCATTATCTTGCAAGATATCTCTTTCATTAAACTGCAAAAAGGCATCCAACTTTTTTATCCAATCCTCCATATTCATTATAATACCTTTTTGCGCTTGCGTTTCAGCATATTCAAGATACATCATTACAACACGATTTAATCCGTCCAGTTCCTTTTCATCAAGATAATTCTTAGCAATACCAACATCCGTTTTACGAACAGCACCTTGAGGCGCGTTTTTCCAGCTAGTTAAACCGAGATTGCTTTTTTGGCTATCAATTCTATGATAAATAATTTCTGACGCCGTTTGACCACTAATAGCGAAGTGCAATTTGTTTTGCACTGTAGCGAAAAAAGTTTTGGTTATTTCTGCATTCGGATTATAATCGGCACTACACTGGGCATAGATATCAGTAATTTTTTGATAAAATCTGCGTTCGCTGGAACGAATATTTCTAATACGCGCCAACTGCTCTTCAAAATAATCTTGGCCAAAAATATTACTTGGATTTTTCAAGCGCTCATCATCCATAGCAAAACCTTTAATAATATACTCCTTTAGAATTTGCGTGGCCCAAATTCGAAAACGAGTTGCTTGTGCAGAGTTTACACGATAGCCAACGGAAATAATGGCATCGAGATTATAAAAATTAACATCTCTCTTAACTTGTCTTTCTCCCTCAATTTGAACTTGTGCAATTTTTGCACTTGTTGCTTTTTTGATTAATTCACTTTCAGAATAAATGTTTTGCAAATGCTTTGTAACAACACTTCTGTCAACGCCAAACAACTCTCCAATCTTAGCCTGTGTTAGCCAAATAGTTTCATTGTGCAAGAAAATCTCCACTTTCACTTTGCCGTTTGGCGTGGTGTATAGTAGAAATTCTGTAAAGGCATTATGTTTAATAACTTTTTTCATATTTTTGAGCTAAAAAATAATTAAACTCATTATAACATACTAGAACAGAAAACGAAAGAGGTGCAAAATAGGTAACAAAAATCCGCCTATTTAGCGGATTATCTATAACATTTTATCATTCTATTAAGCCTCCACAAAGGCGACTTTTAACTCACAATTAAAAGCCTCGGCAATTTTATGCAAAGTTCCGGTGGTTAGATTCTGCTGGCCGGCCTCCATACGAGCCACATTACTCTGGGTAGTTCCGATTTTTTCAGCTAAATCAGCTTGCGACATCTTTTTTTTCTTCCGTAATTGCAAAATCTGATAAGCAATTTCCAATTGCTTACCGAATTCGTCATAAGCCTTTTTGAATTCAGGATCTTTTAGACTTTCGTCTAAATAGACTTGAAAATCATTATTCATATAATTGCGGATTATTTATTACATCTTCCATATTTTCTTCAGCTCTTTCAATTTCTCTAATCGGTGTCTTATCGGTTTTCTTTAAAAAAGCATGTAAGAAAACTATAGTTTTTTTAATAAAAGTAAAATAAAATATTCTATGTCTATTGGTGCTAAAATCTACCCTAAGCTCTCTTATTTTTCCCTTGATGTGTTTTGAATAAGGCTCATCTAAGTACCCCCTCGCTAAGCCTTAAAAACTCTACATATTTAGCTATTTTAGCCCGATCTTTTGCGTCAAGTTTTTCGAGATATTTAAGAATAGGAACGAACCCATCGTTCTTTTTATAAAACCTGGCTCGATAGTCGTCCTTATTATATATCATAAATGATATATTGTCAAGAGCTGTTTATTTCCCTGTTACTTCTCTAATCTTCTTAATCAACTCATGAACATCAAAAGGTTTTTCTACCAACCCCTTCACTACTGGCAAGGCCTGAAAATTATTATTAGCTTTTTGAAAATCCTTATCATTAATCGGCATCGCGGAGACAATAATTACCGGCACGGTTTTTAAATCGTCATCGGCCGACATAAACTTACAAATATCAAAACCAGATACTTCAGGCATAGTTAAATCAACTAAAGCCACGTCGTATTTATCCGATTTTAATTTACGCAAACCCTCTTTGCCAGATAAAGCAAAATCGGCAGTAAAATCTTTCTCCAGACTCAAGACGCTTTTAATCAACCCATTGATGTTGATGTCGTTGTCGATGACTAATACTTTCATATAGTTATGCTCCCCGACTTATGCCGAGGATGTTTATTATAATTACATTATTTTTCCAGCACGAACTAAACCGTTATCGTCAACATCGGCTGACGACAAAGCCGTTTGCCGTTCGTCATCATCCCAAGGCACGGCCACATCGGCTCGCCAACGGTTCACCTGCCCTGTTACTTGTGCTGTCGGCTCTACGCCTGTAACATCCACCTTATTCAATTCATCAATATAATCTAAAACTTTACCAAGCTCTTTGGCATATTTTGTCGCTTCTTCATCAGTGATTTTTAGCTTGGCCAATTCCGCTACCTGGGAAACCTTTTTGGAATTCAACATACAAAAAGTAATTTCAAATTTTTTATTTATAAACTAAACTTCTTTTCATCACAACTTCTAGTTATCTTAGCAAAAATTAATACTCTTTCATGGGTTTCTTGCTAATATTTACGACACATTTCAGAACAAGTCGGGTCAGCTTTCGATAACATTTGCAACCAATACTTTGTTTCATTAGCTTCTTTCAAACAAATTTTTATTTTGTGATAAAAATCTTTTTTACTTTCCGCTTGATTAGCTTCCATATAATTAGCGCCAATGCTCGTAGCTGATCTTATTAATTGAGATACTAACGGCCGACTAATTTCATCCTTTTTAACCTTGTGACATAAAGTTATCACACATTCTCCATAATCAGCAACTCTTTTTTATAAGTTATAGATCATAGAAAATTAAAAATTGTTTTAGCTTCTGCTTCCGAATAAATCTTAATTCCTAGTTTTGTTGCTTTTTCCAATTTAGAGCCAGCGGATTCACCGGCGATCAATGCCGTGGTTTCCTTGGTGATCGTTTCTGAAGTTTTACCGCCCAGGGTGCGAATTTTTTCTTTTAAAACTTCACGCGGAACAGATAAAGTCCCAGTAATCACAAAAGTTTGCCCCGAAAGTGGACCATCAGCTCTATGATTAAATACTAGTTTAATTTTAGCAGAACTTAAAGCGGTAAGCAAGCGTTGGTTGTGTTCATCATTAAACCAATCTTTAATACTAGTGGCAACAATAGAGCCGACATCAGGTAAAGCTTCTATTTCCTCCACACTCAATTTGGCCATAATTGCAAGCAAATTGGTCGGCGTAGTAATGTTTTGCTGATTAGAGAAAAATCCAGCTAGCGAATCGGCAGTTTCTTCTCCGATATGCCGAATACCCAAGCCATAAATAAAACGAGGTAATTCCACTGTTTTCGTAGCCTCAATAGAGTCTAATAAATTATTGCTAGCCTTCTCGGCAAAGCCTTCTAGGCTTAATAAATCCTCACGATGCAGATTGTACAAATCAGGAATCGAAGTAACTAAACCAGCCTGCCACAAAGCTTCTAAAATCTTGGGCCCCAAACCATCAATATCCAAAGCGCCTTTACTCACCCAGTGCCGAAGCGCGCGGATTTTGGAGCCATAACAATCCTTATTAACACAGCGAATAGCGACCTCATCGGCAGAATGTTCCACGGGCGAATCACAAATCGGACAAATTTTTGGTGCTTCGATTATCTGTTCATTGCCATCACGCAAATTAGCCATAACACCAATAACTTTAGGAATCACATCCCCCGCTCGTTCAATAATCACGGTGTCGCCCAAGCGTAAACCTAAACGCTGAATCTCATTCCAATTATGAAGTGTAGTGCGACCAATAGTGACACCACCGAGAGGCACGGGCTCCACCACCGCCGTTGGTGTTAGGACACCAGTGCGACCAATTTGCCAAACAACTTCTAAAAGCTTAGTAACGGCCTGGGCCGCCGTAAACTTATAGGCACGCATATACCGCGGACCTTTCCCCACCACGCCTAAAATAGGCCAAAGTGATAAATTATTAACGACCAAAACGCAACCGTCACAATCAAAACCAACTTTTTCCCTTGCCTGTTCTTGGTTGTGATGAAACTTAATGGCCGAGGACAAAGTGGGGCAGTATTTATTTTGCGGTAAAACTTTAAAGCCTAAGAGTTTAGCCAGCTCGTGTTCTTGCTCATGCCGAGCCAAGCCGAAATCGGTAATAATATCATAACACCAAAAACTCAATTCTCGTTCGGCCGTGATTTTAGAATCCAGTTGGCGAATAGAGCCAGCGGCAGCATTTCGGGGGTTAGCTAAAAGTGGCCGACCCTCTTTCGCATACTGTTTATTTAATTTAGCAAAGACTTTAGCCGACATTACAGCTTCACCACGAACTTCAATGTGGCCATTATCTACAGCCTCCAAAATTTTTGTTTGCTCGTCTGGAGTAATTTGTAAAGCAGTCATCTCGGCCTCTGTCGGACGGCGAAGTTTAAGCGGAACACTCTTAATAGTGCGCAAGTTTTGCGTAACATCTTCCCCCACTTGCCCATCGCCTCGCGTCGCCCCTAAAACAAAAATACCTTTTTCGTAATTTAAACTCATAGCCAAGCCGTCCATTTTTAACTCAGCATAATAATCTAATTTGGTGCCGGCTGGCAACAATTTAATTAGCTGGTCTTCCCAGGCCTGTAGTTCCGCCTCACTAAAAACATCGTAAATAGAGAGCATGGGCACCTGATGGCGAACCTTAGTAAACTTATCCAAAGGCTGACCGCTAACTCGCTGAGTTGGCGAATCTAAAGTGACTAATTCCGGATAATCATTTTCCAGTTGCTGTAATTGATTTTTAAGAGCATCAAAAGCCGAGTCGGAAATAGTTGAGGCGTCTAAAACATGATAGGCATAATTATGTGCTTCAATTTCTTGGCGTAATTTAGCAATTCTGTCTTTAACTATTTGTTTGTCCATATAATAATTTACTTCCCGTATCACAGGCTATCTATATTGTGTAATAAAGGTATTTTAGAATATCTTTGACAAAAAGTCCAATAAAAAACTGCCCAAAAATGGACAGTCGATTAGTAATAAAAAGCTTTACTAGAAGCAATATCGGCCACAACCATCGGCAATATCACCAGTGCCACAATATGGCACACAAAAGAAGACTTCCAACTCCCGATTAGTGCCCTGGAAAGAGCCACGAGAATTAAGAGTTACTTGATTAGTCATAACTCCTGATGTCGGGAAAAAAAACTTAACACTATATTTAGGTAAATTATCATTGCCAAATAACTTGACAATACTCGCTGCTTCATTGCCAGCTGCTGGATTTGCATCCTTACACTCTGGTGGTAAATTTGGTATTAAAAAATATTTGGTATCAGGGATTCTACACGTAAATAAATCTTTATCACTATTACCATGGCCATAAAGCTTAAACTGTAAAGCCGACCACTCTACGCCAGCCTCTGCGGCATAAAAAGCTTTAAGCGAAGCTCCTTCAGCACGCTGTCTTTGTAAGCCGGAGGTAATAATATCAGTAGCAATCATGGCCATCGCCATCATGCCAAAGAGCAAAAATAGCGTGGTTAGAAGGGCTGAACCGTGGCGGATGGATAATCTCATATTAAAATTGTTCAATATTACGCGCGGTCACAAAATTATAATAATCCACTATTGGCGTGTCCCAAAGCTGACTATTTAATTTCAAATAAAAAGCTACAGACGGCGGTTTACGAGTTCGATCGCCGAGAGCTGTATAATTTATAAAATCGGTCACTTCAAAATTTAATAGCTCTACACCTAAATTGATCGGGGTTACCCACGCCTGTCTTAAAGGACGATTAGAATTAGAAGAGTCACAAAGCGAAAGATTATTAGTTATAGGTAAACATCTTTCAACTTTTAATCTACTGAGATTATTATTTTGACTATCTGTTTCTAAAAAATAACGAACGCATTCGCCAGAAGAATTAATAAAAACTAAATCGGTATTAGATCCGTTTGTGTATTGGCAATAATAATTATTATTAAAATTTTGACCAACGCACTTACTGGCTTGATTATCTACAAAACTACCGCAACCGCTATCATCGTAATTTGGCTTAGCGGTTCTAATTTCTCTAGACATGGATTCAAATAAAAACTCGGCGTGGTCTTGCACGGCCTGTTTATAAACCAATTCACGACTAACCCGTAAAATGCTCATAAAAGACTCGATGGCAATTAACATCACTACCGAAAAAACAGCCAACGCAATAGTTAGCTCGATTAAGGTTATGGCTTTAAATTTAATACTTTTGCGCATAATCGGTTAAAAGAGTGTTTAAAATAAAATATTTATCACTACCTCGCTCATTCCAATAAACAATGGAACGGACTTCTAGCGAATCATCTTCGGCGTTGTTAGCTGTACTGTTATCTCGATAAGTGGTTTCTATGACGCGATGAAACTTAGTTGGAGTGCAACCCGCCTGCGGTAAAACCAGATTTATGCTATCGGTTGTGCCGGCTTGGCTATAGTAAAAATTGTTATTTTCGATTTCACACAAATACACCAAGGTTTTTTTATCTTTTACATAATCATTAGTATTTTCAGAGGGCGTAAATCCGAAAGTGTCTGAATTTTTATACCAAACAACTATGTTTTGTCTATTGGAGTAGATATCACCAATTTTAATATTTTTATCTAATAAAAACATAGCACTGGTACCGTCGGTGTGGTCAGAGTCATTGGACAAACTATACGCAAAATCCTTGTTAGCTTGCCAGTTTTCATTACGAAGATAGCGCACCAACTCGATGCCCTCTTGTGCTACCACTCTAGACAAAAAGCTGTCACGGCTAGCTAAACGGACAACGATAGTCTGCTTAACTAGGGCCATAATACCCATAAAAGCCGTAGTTACTATAAAAGTGACTATCAGTATTTCTATCAATGAAAAGGCTTTTAATTTAATCATATTAGCGTTCAACATCAATCAAACCGAAAAAGTTAAGGGAGACTACTTTTTCAGATTGATTAAAACTATCTTTTAGAGTGATGTGTAAGGTGTCGCAAAAATTGTTAGCTACTGGGACCTCTGTCGTAGTGTTATTATTCCTAGTTATTTTTACTAAAGGGTTTGGTGGAGTAAAGCTGATGGCAGCTGAATCTATTTCAACAGGCTCATCTGTACCGATTGTGCAAACAATCTTAGAAATGGTAATTTGTTTTGGGAATTGAATAGTTTTATACAATTCGTCTGTTTCATATGTTTCATTAGTGTTTGTATCTACCCATAATTTATATTCGGAGCTATTATTTTTATCTATATACAAACCCCAAATATTATTGCCAGCAACATCTTTCCAGGCCTTAGACGAGGCGGCATAGGCTTGCATTAAACGACCGCTACCAGCTAAACTTTGGGCGGTGTAAATAATTTCTATTCGCTTCGCAGAGTTACGATAGGCCACGGAAGACAAAGTTAAAACCGTTACTATCATACTGACAGTAACCATTAACTCTAAAAATGTAAAAGCTTTATTATGACGCATATTTATTCTACACGGACTTCTTGATAACCACTGGCATCGGCACAGGCTTTGACAGGAGTGCTTTCAGCCCAACTACTGACCGTAAAATAACAGGTACCATTTCCATTATCACACAGCTGATTAAGAGTGCAGCCCGTTACTCCATTAGACGAGCACATAGTTGTCGAACTATATACGCGGACACGATATTTAAAATAAATAAATCTATCGTTGTTAGCTAGAGTATCAGTAAAATATTCAACAGCAGTCTGGCCTCTACCTTGCCAACCCTCTAGACACACGCCGTTAACATCCGCTTTACAACGCTGAACATCAAAACCACCGGTATTAACCGGAAAATTACTCGGATCCGCATTAAAGTACGTCCAAGTTAAATAGACCTTGGCTTCGCTTGGGGCATCTTTATCGGAACAAACGGTTCTTAAATTTAAGCTAGTTATTTCCAAGACACTGGTTTGACGAGAAAAAACATCGCTAGAAACACAGGCCAAAATATTACAGCTATTAACCGCATAATGATAGGTATAACCGACATCCAATCCGTTGCCATTATTACTGTCGGTAAAAGTGTAGCTCTGAAAACCTGTTTTACTACTAATCAATCCAAAATCATTTGTAGCATTGCCAGAAACCTCATTACAAGAGCCGATACAATTACTCCAATCTCCTGAAGAACAAGAAATACTACTACCTTGGCATGTCCATACAGCAGGATCGCCTCCGTCTGACACACAAGCTGTTACACAATCTTTTTTGAGTGTACAAGCGTTACCGTTGTTAGATCCACCAACACACTTTCTATTTTTTCTGTAAACTTGATAATAATTAGCTCCAAAAGCCGGAGACCAAGAAATTTTTATCTTATGACTCTCATCATCTTTAACTAATTCAGTACTGGGAATAGTTAGATCAGGACGACCATTAACCACATAACCCACTCCCTTAAAGCTTAGCCAACCCAAACCACAGCCTTTTTCGGTGTTATCAGAGAACTTACAACCACTCCAAGCGTAGCCACTTAATTTACCCCTTTGTGGATCAGAATAGACGCCCCAATCTTCAGGAAGTCCTTCTCCAGAATCAATAGCATAAACATAATAACTGGGATCATTATTCAAACTAATCCAACCTTCGCTACCCATAGATAAAACATAAGCACAGCCACTTAATTCTCTGGTCGCTTTATTAAACTTTGCCCAAGTACTACCAACTCCGCAATTTGGATTAAGACTACCGGTATAGTTAAAGAAAGCAATCCAGCCGACATTATCCGACCAAGCCCAAGAATCTGTAGCAAAATCACAAGTATCATTAAAGCAATTGCTTACCGCCACACCATAACCTTTACCAGTATTCCACATCCTTATCCAACCAATAGTATCAGTCCAGACATACCCTCGCAGAGGAGCGGAGGTCGTGCTGTCAGGTAGGGCGGCATTAACCGAATGAAGATTATTCCCCCACAGCCTCCAAACAGTCAATGACAAAAGGCCTAATACAGATATTAGGCACAGGGAAAAAATAAGTTTATGATGTTTTTGCGGTAGCATATGGTGGATTAGTTTAGATTCCCTTCCCTCACCAATGAGTACATTGGCTCGCCGGGAATGACAGAATAAGCTAGGAATAACAGCATAAGCCGGTGGTCTCGGAAATGACAGCTTTTTATGTCACCCCCGGCATTTTGTACTCAAAATGGGAAGGGGGTTTCGGAAATGACACCATAAGCTAGAAGTGACACGATGTAAAAATTACTGTCCAGCCTCGGTAGCTGGAGTTTCGGTGGCTCTTGGTTGATTTTGTGAGGCAGCTTGAATTTGTTGGTTTAAAAAGGATTGGATATTGGCTAAATTATTGGCATTATTTTGAATAGCTGCTTGTAAATTTGATAATTTTTCCGCCTGATAAAAATTAACAGTAATTAAAGTAATTATTAAAGCGGTGGCTAGTAATAAAATCAGACCGACGGAAATAACTTGAGTTTTATTGTCTTTATTGATGGGCATAAATATAATTTAACTTATTTAGTTTTGGGGGCGGTAACTTCTTTCAGCCAATCGCTGATTTGTGTGATGTCGGCAGTTTGCTTGTCGTTTATTGCTTCAGTTATTTTAATACTGTTAGACAACTGCCAATTAATTAAACTGAACCAACCTAAGAAAACACCACAAATAACTAGCGCAGCCGAGATATAATATTGTTTAGACATAATTTTAAATTAATTACAATAACCCATAGCAGTACAGCAAGCAGCTAAAGAATCGGTCTTACATGCTGCCTCGGGTAAAACTCTTTCACAAACTAAAATTCCACCAAAAAAATGAATAGACTTCCAACCGGTAGCAGTTTGAACGCAGCTAGACGACGGTATAGCTAGCGCTTTATAATTACTAATTTTTATGCCAGCCTTAATTTCCAGGCGACCATTAACTCTTAAATAAGGGTCACTAGAATCTGAAAATTGTCCGTAAAGTAAAGCGTTATTAGCGGAAGGACTGCTTGTCGTCCTAGCTTTATTGTCAACAATAAATAAACTGGTGCTACTACTAATATCATAACCAGAATAATAGCCTAAAAAAACATTAGAAGAGCCTATATTAGCATCGCCAGAATTAGTTCCTAAATAAGTATTATTAGATCCATCCTTCGAAGCCTTACCACTGTCATTACCAACAAAAACGTTACCTGTACCTATATTACTGTAGCCGGCTTGAACACCTATAAATACGGAACCAGAAGTAGTAGACATTGCTCCCGCTAAAGATCCTATGGCAGTATTAAAATTTTGGTTAAAGGTACCAGAGTTATCACCAGATAAAGCTTTGTAACCAATGGCCGTATTACCAGACGATACAGTGTGATATCTTAGAGATTCATTACCAATAGCAACCGTGTTAGCACTATTAGTAGCAGTTTGTAAAGAATAATTACCAATAATTACAGTATTGGCACTAGCCGATCCACTGGTGTTTAATACTGTGCCAGCTGAAAAACCAATAGCAATGGCTCCCTTAATGCGAGTTGAACTAGACAGAGCCCATGAACCAATAGCAATGGATTCGCTGCCTCCACCTAATTCTGATAAAGCATTAAAGCCTAGAGCAACTACATTACCAGCAAAACTCGAACTTGTATAAGGAGTCCCCTTTCCAATAAATAAATTAGTACCAAATTTATTACTCATAAAAGGGACGCCACCAAAATAAATTACGCCTGTAGTTTTAAATAGAGGGTTACTCTCATCAAGAGTGTTGTCAACAACATCCAATGAGCCATAAAGTTTTAACTGGCTATTAATATCATCCCAAAAGAAATTAGCATTATTTTCAGCTAACAAACCATTTAAACCAATAAAGAGTACAGAACCAGTAGCCATACCAGGTTTGATGTTAAATGAGTTTGAACACTTTAGTGTATGATTATTGCCAGGGTCAAATCCCACAGATACTTCCCCTAGAGGACAAAGCTCAGGCTTGTGAGTAACCTGATTCCAGGGAATACTGCCGTTTACTATATGTCCAAGAGCATCAACTGTAAAATTTGGACTATCGTTTTGATCGACGATTCTTAAAGGAGGATAAGCTGAACCGGTCGTAGAACTTGAATGTATTAACAAACCTCCCTTCCCAGCATCATCTCTAATGGTTAATCCGTTCTTAGTAGAGTTTTTGTTAGTAATAAACAATTTAGATGATATTGTGCTATTAAAATAGCCCAGCTTTAAATAGCTTTCATTGCCATTGTTAAGCCACTGGAGGTATGTGGAATTACCAGAAATAGATCCAGGATTAACTCCTTGCTGAAATAAAAGAGCACCATTTCCAGCATTAACTCCAGCTGAAGGACTGCCAAAAATTAAATCAAGATCATTACCGCTACTAGTGTTAGAGACAATTAAGGCCTGACCAATAGACCCTTTTAGTTTTGGTAATTTGATATTATAAGAGTCGCCAACACCTAACGACTTATCTATTGAAACATTTCTGCCCTCAGGATCGTTAATAGAATTGGTAAAAATTAAAGCGTTGTTTCTGATATAGAGTGGGCTAGTGTCCAAACCTAGGGGTCCGCCTTTGGTTTGGAGAAGACTACCGACATTAATTGGAGTGTCTCTATTTCCAGATTCACCAGGAGGAAGCATAGAGCTATCAGGCTCTGTCCAAGTGGCAGCATAAGTAACAGACACTGAGGCCAAAATGGCAATCAATAAAAGAGAAAGATATTTTAAAATATGTTTAGTCATATTATTTAACTGATTTTAACAAAACAGCTTCATCAGTATTAATCTTTTGCTCTGTTAATAGTTTATCTATCGTAAAAGACTTCTTATCAGACAAAAATTTCTTTTCTTCATCGGTATATTTACGATTTGCCGCCTCTGTTCTTATTTTAGCCATAATTGCCTCGGTTTCAGCGCTTACTAAAACTTCTAATTCCGCCAAACTTCTGACAGTTGACTGGTTAGTTACTGGCGTATTGGGACTAGCCATATCAGAACCTGAAATAATCGGTTGATTATCAAGAGGAGGATTGGTATTTGTTTGACTAGTTGGTGAGCTGGTTGGCAATTGAACAATTTCTGCAGTATCAGCTGAATACAACAAAACAAAAACGCCAACAATCAGCACTAAAGAAACCACGATAACCACTAACCATTTTTGTGTATTCATATTACATCTTAAATATCTGTCTTTATAAACTTTTAACTTATTCTATTATATCATAATCTTTATAAGTAGCCAAGCTAGTCAACTAAACAATGGTTATCAAGACATGTGTAATTTGTTGGGCAACTTTGCACATTAGTACAAACTCCTCCACAACCATCAGCGCCAGTATTAGGCACTCCATTATAAACCCCTGTATTACAAGACATAAAACAATTAGGTAAACAAGTAACAATATCACCAGGAACAGCCGTATTAGCCCCTGCACCAACATCACTAGTTTTATTACCCAAACAAAAACTTAAGCTATAAGAAGCACCATTTTCATCTTGGCTATAAGTATAAGTGGTAGTGGCCGTGCAACCGTTATCCACAGGCTGTGGATTAAAAGGCACATGAGGTAAATAAGTTGTTAAACTATAGCTTAGAGGACTCCCAGCGGTAATGGTGGTTGGATACATACCAACATCACGATAAAAACTTTCCAGAGCACCTTGAATTAAACGAATATCGGTAATTCGCTTACCATCACGATTAGCCATACGCAAAGATGATAAAGTTTTAACCGTCAAGGCGGTTAAAATAGACATGATTACAATAGCTAAAAGTAGCTCTAAAATAGTAAAACCTGTTTTTTTCATAAAACTTAATAAGAAACAGTACCAGCGGGCATAGCCCGATTATTGCCAGCGGATAAATCTCCCGCATCATCACCTAAACAAAAATCTAAATGATAGGAAGTGCCGTTAGCGTCATTGGAATAAACATAAGCAGCATCGCTTGGACAAGAGCCGTCGGCTGGCTGGGGATAAGTCGGCAATTCTTCCATATAAGTTATGGATCCTGAAACCAAAGAATTGCCAGCCACCAAATTTGCAGGATAGACACCTTGATCACGATAATAAGCGCGCAAAGCTGATTGCATTTGTGTTACATGAATAATGCGGGTAGAGTCACGAGCACCAGAACGCATCCAAGAAAAAACCCGAAAGACCATGGTGGCCAATAAAGCCAGAATGGCGATGACAGTTAACATTTCCAGTAATGAAAAACCTGAGCTTATCGAAAGGTTAGTGCGATTATTTAACATACGAAAATTAATCTTGGACACAACGGACGCTGTAATAATTATTAACAGTAGCAGATGTTTGAGTTACTACGGGACTGTCGTCAGATATTTTAATATAATTATTATCAGAGGTCCATAAACGATTCTCGGTATTTCTGCCACCCGTAACAGCTGAAGGTAAAATTTCATGATAGCCGGCGCCCACAGCATTAAACTGCGCCCAGCCAGTAGCATTAGCAGGCGTGGTCCAATAAGTATTATCTGGCATTTGATTAGTTCTTAGTTTGTAGCCAGGGTCTGTGCCTAAAAAGGTATTGAAAGCTGTAAACTCTTCTGTAGTTGGCACGTGCCAACCACTAG
Organism: Candidatus Falkowbacteria bacterium CG10_big_fil_rev_8_21_14_0_10_37_14; assembly: GCA_002778705.1. GTDB lineage: Bacteria > Patescibacteriota > Patescibacteriia > Patescibacteriales > Patescibacteriaceae > 1-14-0-10-37-14. The sequence continues at coordinate 71,736 of PFAM01000004.1, forward strand.
GGCAAAGACTGGCAAGCATAGTTCCTTTGTATAAAAGACCGACATCATTAACTGTTCCAGAGTCTTCGCAAGGTGCACTAGAACAAACTCCAGTACTAGCAGCGTATAAATAATGGCTTGTGTCCATATCTCCAGCTGTATAAGTTAAACTAGCTGTGGTTTTTAAGTTGCTGGCAAACCAACATTCCCCAGAATCTTGCTGACCATTAGGGATAATGTCATACCAAACTAAATTGTAATTATTTCCCGATAAGTCAACAGCACTATTTCCACCAGTTGGGCAGGTAGGACCAGGTGATTGCAAATAGCTGATATTAGCATCAATTTTAATCGTGGTGGCACCGACCGCACAACGACCAGTAGTACAACTGCCAATAGACCTTAAAGTCATCGAATTGCCAGATGGCAAACCGCCATACTCTACAGAATAAGTACAACTATTATCAAGACTGATGACAGTGCCTGCTTCACCAGGTTGTCCACAAGTTCCCAAATTGGGGATTAGATATTGCCCCGGCTGGCAGTTAGTAGCGTAATTGCCAAGCTGACCGTAAACCGCTTGTCGTAAACCAGTCTCGGCCGCCGAATAAGCAGGGATATCACAAGAACCAACACCATAAGCTCTTAAGCGAATAATGACCGAGGTCATCATAAACAAGGCTGCCAACATAACGGCCGACATAGCAAAAACCGTGGAGCCTAGCATACTACCCTGATGACTCGAATGTAACCAAGTAAAATGTTTCATAAAAAAATTATTAATAAAATCATTATATCATTGTAAAGGCGTATTGGTAATAGCTGTCTGATAATAAACCGATTCATTAGCATTTTTAGTAGAAGTAGCTGATAAACGAATGGCCACGGTGCTACTATTACTAGTTAGGGTATCAAAATATATTTTGTTAATAAAAATATCTGCCGAAGTAATGGTGTAGACAGAAGCTAAACGCTGAGCAATTAAACGACCATTAGTAACATAATATTGGACGCAAACATCTTTATTATCCAACACACAAAGTTTGTTTTTAATACCAGGGGCGACACTATTAACACAAAAATAAGTATCAGAAGAGCAAGAACAATAAGCGGAACACTCAGCGGCGATAAACTTTTTAGATTTCTTAGTTTCATCAGTTAAGACACCTAAAGCATAACGCAAATCGCCTTCCAGATTTTGCTGATTGGTAATTTTATCTTGGACATCCATCACCCGTAAAAATACTCTAGTAATTGCCAGGGCAAGTATAGCAAATAAGCTGACAGCAACTATTAGTTCAATCAGCGTTAAAGCTTGGTGATGATTTTTAATTGGTGTCATATAACCTGGATAATACTTGACTAGTGTGTCCCTTACCTCGCTCCTCCCAATAAACTTTCACAATAACATTGATAAATTTTTTAGAATCTGGGGCATTAGGATCATAACTAACTTCAAAATAACGATAAAAAGGTGTATCAGAACCGGAAGTTCGTTGATAAAATGATGGAGTGGTGGAAGCAATGTCAGCACTTAATTTAAGGCGAGCGGTGCTAGTAGCCGGAAAAAGGCTGGCAAGAGCAGGCGTGATCTGAGTACTAGAAACAGTGGCTCGATTAGAGGTTGGCACATTAGTCCAATCAAAAACTACAATATGAGCACAAGGACCGGTATCACAAGGAGCCGTTGTAGTACTAATTAAACCACTAGCGAAACTGATACTACCAACTACATTTTCATTACGCATGGCTTCGGCCAATTCCACACCCTCCCGTAACAACCCTTGGGCGATAAAATCGTTTTTAATAACATTTTCCATTTGTAAACTGCGAGTGGTTAAACTCATCACACCGACAAAAACCACTGCCACCATAGCCACAATTAAAATGACCTCTATTAAAGAGAAGGCGAAGACAGGTTTTGATTTGGAATTGATTAAAGGCACAAAAACAATTTTTAATTTTGTAATTTTTAATTTTTAAATAAACAAATCTAATTTTTAATTTTTTAAAACACGAGAGCAATATCTTGGTATTTATTTTGAAAATTGAAACATTATTTTGAAATTAAAAATTTGAAATTTGAAATTTTTTCCCTATGGTGTTGTTGTAGCGCTAATTAAGCCAGAGGGCCAGATCCGAAAAGACTTAGGCGTATAACCAGGATAACCTTTATTAGAACCACCTCGATTAACAGTTATGATGGCCGAATCTTCAGTGGCACTGGCGCCATTGATTCTCATTAAATAATCGGCTGGCGAAAAGAAAACATCAATAGTGCTGGTGATACTGGTTGTGGCTCCGATACTATTAACGCTATAAAACTTATCAAAAACGGGACCAGGCGGTAGTTTAACCTCTTGATATTTTTCTTCATCAGCACTGTAAAGTTTGGTGGGCGGAGTAAAAGATTGATACCAAGGCGCCCAGTCTTTCACAAAACGAATTTCATCGACGCTGCCAGCAAATGTAGCACTGCCAATATTTAAACTGGAGCCTGAATCATAATACATTTCGGTAGTAGTACCTATTTGTAAAACATCTTTGGCTTTACCGTCTACAAAAATTTTAATAAACTGCCGATCCCTAACGGCAGCAACATGATGCCAGACATTGGTAGCTAAAGTAGTAGTAGAAGATGAGCCAATTTCATACCAGACGCTACCCGAAGTTCTAAAACCAAAACGAGCTGTAGTTGTTGTTCCGGCAAGATTCACGCCGACATAAAAGCTATTTGACTTTTCGGCAATTTTTTGTAAACTGCCACTAAAACTTGTCATTTTAAACCAAAAATCTATCGCAAAACTACTGGTGCCGGTATTAAAGTCTTGGTGATTAGGAATAGATAAATAATCGCTAGCATCAAAAGTCCAGTGATCACCACCAACACCACTAGGAGCACCGCCCCCGCTAGTGTTAATAGGAGTAGCGTTTTTAGTCACAGTTTTAGTGGTAGTTGCGGTGCTAGACACCGAACTGTCAAAAAAAGTTGTGCCAGAAACCACTTCTGTCCCGTGGATTAAAAGCTTGGTTGGGAAATCATAGTTTTGACTGCCATTTAAATCACCATAGGTAATATATTTACCACCGGGACGATTAAAATAGACTCCCCAACCATAAGGTGCTTTATCAGCCGAAAGCATCCGACCGTTTAACGCAAAGTTTTGAGCAACACGGACTTGCTCACGCATTTTATCGCTGACCGCCACAATCTCCCCGCTATCGTTAATCTCATTAAAGTTAGCGTAAACCACCACCGAAATAATCACGATGATTGAGATAGTGATGGCAATTTCAATAAGGGTAAAAGCTTGTTTGGCGGTTTTTAGCATAAATTATTTGGCTTGAAGTAATTCTAAAGCCTTGTTGAGCTGAGGATCGTTTTTATCTTTAGCATCTTTCTCAGTAAACTCTATTTTAATATCCGGTTCAATACCCTCTTTATCAATGGCGCGACCTTTCGGGGTTAACCATTTGGCTGAAGTAACTTTCATAGAGCTTCCACCAGGCAAAGACATTAAAGATTGAACAGAGCCTTTGCCAAAAGTTTTAGCACCGACTAATTTAGCCAAGCCATAGTCTTGTAAAGCCCCAGCCACAATCTCAGCGGCTGAAGCTGAGCCTTGATTAACTAAAACTACCGTTGGGATACTAGCTAAAGTAGCAGGACCTGAAGATTTATGCGGATCTTGTTCTTTGTTGGCATAGCGTTCAATCACAATTGTATTATTTTTAATCCAATAACCGCCCATCTTAACAGCGGAAAAAAGATAACCGCCCGGATTGTTACGCAAGTCTAACACAATGCCTTGAGCCGACTTGGTAATTGCCTCATTAACAGCGGTAGCAAATAAACTGTCAGTATCATCATTAAAATTAGAAACTCGAATAATTATATTGTCACCTTTCCACTCGGTTTTGACACTTTTAATTTGAATAACAGCACGAGTAATTTTAATTTCTAAAGTATCAGCTGCACCTTCCCGCAAAATTGTTAAAGCAACGACCGTACCTTTAGGTCCACGAATTTTTTTAACCGCCTCGGTTACTGAAAAACCGGTGGTTAATTCTCCGTTAATTTTAATAATTTTATCTCCAGCTTTTAGCCCAGCTTTTTGTGCCGGCATTTCATCTAGTGGAGTGATGACCGTAATAATTTCATCCTTTAAGCCGATTTCGGCGCCAATACCTTCAAAAGACCCTGACATATCATCATTAAACTCTTTAGTTGATGATGGTGTCATAAAAACAGTATAAGGATCTTTAGTTGAGGCTACTAGACCTTCTAAAGCACCGTAAAAAATATCTTGATCAGTCAACTGTTCGTGGTCAACATAAGTGCTTCGTAAATTATCCCAAACCTGCCAAAAAAGCTGTTCATCAAAAGCCGAAGATTTGTCAGAATTAGTTATGATTCCGGTTTGATTTTTAAGGTTTTTATCACCTTGTGGTTGACCTAAAACCCAACCTGCAAAAAAGGCTGTTATAACTGCTGTAACAGCTAAAATACCTAAAATTAACTCTCTGGGATTACCTACACCACGCTTCTTTGAAAGACGGTCTTTTTCAGAAGACACATCTTTAACAGAAGCTTTCTTTTTCTTGTGAATCATAATAAAAATAAATAATTTTTTGATAAGCCTATTATAACATATTTTAGCAATTGGCAAAACTGTACTTACTTGCTAAGATAAAAACAATTAAATATCAATTATGACTACTATCATCATCATCTTACTAATACTATTAGCTTTAGCGGTAGCAGCTGTAGTTTGGCTAGCTAGCCGTCAACCAAAAGCGGTTGGAGCAGACCCCGTACTTTTAGAAAAATTAAACAATATGGGCGAGCAAAATAAAGAACTTCGTCAATTATTTGATAACCGCTTGCGTGAAAGCCATGAGATTAGCCGTAACCAATTTTCTGAAACTACTAGAGTAATACAAAACATCAGCCGTGATTCAGCTAAAACCATTGCCGAAGTAACCGAAAAATTAACCAAGCTAGACGAAACTAATAGACAAGTGGTGAATTTTTCTTCACAGCTGCAAAAACTGCAAGATATTTTAAAAAATCCAAAACAACGAGGTGTCTTAGGTGAGTATTTTTTAGAAGAAACATTAAAAAATGTATTGCCGCCTAATTCTTATGAAATGCAATACAAATTTAAGAACGGCGAAATTGTGGACGCCGTGGTATTTGTGAAAGATTTAATCGTACCAATTGATTCTAAATTTTCTTTAGAAAATTATGAAAAATTAATTGACGCCAAAGACCAAGCAACTCGCGACAACTGGGAAAAATTATTTAAACAAGATTTAAAAAATCGTATTGATGAAACTTCTAAATACATCAGACCAGCCGAAAAAACTATGGACTTCGCTTTTATGTTTATCCCATCAGAAGCGATTTATTATGATTTGCTAGTCGGCCGAGTAGGCGTCGATACCCGTAACTTAATTGAATATGCTTTTGTTAATAAAAAGGTGATTATTGTGTCCCCCACTTCGTTCTTGGCTTATTTACAAACCGTCTTGCAAGGCTTGAGAGCCATGCAAATTGAAGAATCAGCAAAAAGTATCCGCGAGAATGTTGAGAAACTAGGCAAACACTTGACGGCCTATGAAGTATTTATGGATAAATTGGGTAACACCTTAGGCACCACAGTTAATCATTACAACTCCGCCGTCGGTGAATTTAAAAAAGTCGATAAAGATGTAGCGCGTATTACTGAAAGTTCCACAACTTCCAATCTTGACTTAATAGAGGCTCCTCATCATGACTAAAAACCTAAAAATTTTTTAATTCTATAATTTTTAAATAAACAAGGAAATTTTTAATTTGAAAAAATACCAAAGTCTATTAATGAATAATGATACTGAAATTAAGAAGGCGGTTAAAAAAACTTTAATTTGGTTTGATATGTTTGACTATCCGCTAACACTTTTAGAAGTGGCTAACTATTTACCGATTACGGCTAAAATAGAAGATGTCCAAACAGTTCTAATGGACTACCCTCAAACTTACGGTTTTTATCATTTACCAGGACGAGAGAAAATTCTTGTCGAAAGACAAAGACGCAGTAATTGGGCAGATCGAAAATTTAAAAAAGCTCGGCGACTAGCTAGAATTTTTGGAGTTTTACCCTGGCTAAGACTAGTGGCCGTAACTAATCTGATTGGACAAAGCAATTTAAAAGATGGTGGCGATATAGACTTGTTTATCATTACTTCACCAAAAAGAATTTGGCTGACGCGCTTAATTATGGCTGGCACTTTAAAAGTTTTTAATTTACGCCCTAGTGCCAAAAAACATCGTGATACTTATTGTTTAAGTTTTTTTGTAGCTGAAGACCGTTTAAACTTAAGCGATTTGCGTTTGCCCAACGATACTTTATTTACACATTGGGTGAGCGGTTCTGTTGTTCTTTGGCAACGGCCAGGTGTTTATGATAAATTATTGGCGGCTAATATCTGGATTAGAAGTCAAATGCCTAACTGGCAGCCAGTAGAGCCCACGCGTCGGCGACCGTTTATTGCTCGCCAAACTAAGCAAGTCGGATCTTGGCTAGATACTTTTGAAAATAATACGCGAATTTGGCAAGTTAAACATTTCCCTAAAAAATTAGCTGAGCTTAATAACCTAGACAACCGGGTGGTGACTAAATTTGATATTATCAAACTCCACTCTAATGATAATCGTGCAGAAGTCCAAGAGTTATTTATAAATCGACTAAAGAAAGTATGAAAATTAATACCGAGCAACTGCGATTATTTTTAACTAAAGGACTAGCGATATTCCCATTGCTTTTAATTTGGCAAACCAAATTAATTATCGACTGGGCTTGGCCTGGAATAATTCGCTGGGAATTTAACAGTTTGGCTTTATACCTTTCTGACATTGGCTTAATTATTTTGTTAATTATAGGCTTTATACTTTTTCATGGATCGGAAACAAAAGACAAAAAAAGGCTGTGGTTTTATGTAGCAGGATTGGCTGTTGTTTTTGTTAGTACTTTTGGTATTTATACCTCGTTTGATAAACCTTTATTAGTCTTTAATACCCTGAGAATTTTTGGAGCTCTGTCCTTAACTTGGTTAGTTATTAATTTTGCTGACAGAAAAACTTTAGCTCAAGGATTTGTAATAGCAGCCGTAATTTGTGCTTTGATTGGCTGGATACAATTTGCCAGCCAAACGACTGTGGCTAACAAGTGGTTGGGACTAGCCGAACATCAAGTAAGCGTTCCTGGTGTGGCAGTGTTTATTACCGAGCAAGGCAGACTGTTAAGAGCTTATGGTCCATTAGACCACCCTAATATTTTAGGGGGATTACTTGCTCTGGCTTTAATTATTTTAGCCGGCTATCGATTATTTAAAAATTATTGGTTAACTTTTAGTTTAGCTATATTATTGACCACTGGTTTATTTTTTAGCGGAAGTCGTAGCGCTCTCTTGGCCACGGGGCTTGGCTTGGTTATACTTTTGCTAAATAAAAATCGAAAAAAATATTTGGGCGTAGCAACGGTTGTGTTGTTAACTGGTCTGTCGCTGAGCTTGGTCTTTGGTAATCTCTGGAGCCCCAGATTATCAGCTACCGGCCGACTGGAAAATAATTCTATTAACGAACGACAAACGCAATTTAGCCAAGCTTTACAAACTATTCAAACACACCCACTAGGTGTGTCTAGCGGGCAATACACCGAATGGTTAGCCAAACAGGATAACAACGCCAAGGAACCATCAGCTTATCAACCAGTCCATAACATTTGGCTGTTAACCATAGCTGAATTAGGTTGGTTGGGGGGACTTGCTTACTTAGGATTATGGCTAATACCCTTGTTAATTATCGGCAGACGACCGCTTGGCATAGATTTAGCTTTATGGTTAGCCATATTTATCTTAGGCTGTTTTGACCATTGGCTTTATAGTAATCATTTTGGTCTGCTCCTGTGGGCCTTAATAATCGGCCTCCTATTAATAGAACCTCCAAAAATGGACAAAACCCTAAAAATCAGGTAAATTAAAGCTTAATTAAAGATTATTATATGCAAGAACAAAAACTAGATGCGATGGATAAAATTATCTCGCTAGCCAAACGCCGAGGCTTTATTTTTCCCGGCTCAGATATTTACGGGGGTTTGGCTAATGCTTGGGATTACGGGCCTTTGGGCGTGGAACTCAAAAACAATGTTAAGCAACGCTGGTGGAAGACTTTTGTAACTAGGCGTGCAGATATGGTTGGTTTGGATGCTGCACTTTTAATGAACACTAAAGTTTGGCAAGCTTCTGGACACTTAAAAGAATTTTCTGACCCGCTGGTGGAATGCAAGGCCTGCCACGCGCGTTTTCGGGCTGATCAAATTGATATTAAGTCCCCTTGCCCGGATTGCAAGAAAGGCGAACTAACCGCACCAAAGCAATTTAACTTAATGTTAAAAACTTTTTTAGGACCGGTGGAAAGCGAAGATAATGTAGTTTATTTTAGACCGGAAACCGCGCAAGGTATTTTTGTTAATTTTAAAAACATTGCCGACACCATGCGAATGAAACTGCCTTTCGGTATTGCTCAAATTGGCAAAGCTTTTCGCAACGAAATTACACCTGGTAATTATATCTTCCGCACTCGCGAGTTTGAACAAATGGAGATTGAATATTTTATCCGCCCACCAAAAGACGAAGCCGAGTGGCAAACCGCTTTCGAAGACTGGCGACTAGCTATTCTCGCTTGGTGTAGCGATCTCGGTTTAAAGACCGAAGAAGTTCATGAATTGGAAGTCGCTAAAGATGAACTGGCCCACTACTCCAAACGCACGATTGATTTTGAATATGATTTTCCTTTTGGTCGCAAAGAATTATTTGGTCTAGCTTATCGCACCGACTTTGATTTAAATAATCACAGTCTAAACTATACCGATGATAACGGTGATAAATTAGTACCACACTGCATTGAGCCATCACTCGGCGTGGATCGCTCTATCTTAGCGGCTTTGTTATCAGCCTACAGTGAAGAGGAAATAAAAGAGGGAGATATTCGCACGGTGTTAAAATTGCCGAAGTGGTTGGCGCCGATTAAGGCTGGTGTTTTCCCTTTAATGAAAAATAAGCCGGAGCTAGTAGCTAAGGCTAAAGAAGTTTTTGCTTTATTGTCGGCCGACTACACCATGCAATATGACGATAATGGCAATGTCGGAAAACGTTATCGCCGACAGGATGAAATCGGTACGCCATATTGTTTAACCATCGACTTCGATACCCTAGGAGATAATACAGTGACAGTGCGCGATCGCGATACTATGGAGCAACAGCGTGTATTGATCGCTGAACTGCCAAATTTCTTAAGAACTAATATAAAATAAATGTATCAAGAACATAAATTAGCCAACGGCTTAAAATTAATTACTGTGCCGATGGCTGGCACCGAGACTACTACACTACTAGTGATGTTCGCTACTGGCTCGCGTTTTGAATCGCGCGAACAAAATGGCTTATCACACTTTTTGGAACACATGTTTTTCAAAGGCACAACCAAGCGCCCTGATACCATGTCAATTTCTTCGGCCTTGGATAATGTTGGCGCCGAATTCAACGCTTTTACCAGTAAAGAATACACTGGTTATTGGATAAAGACTGCCGGCGAACATACCGAGCTGGCCTTGGATGTCTTATCTGATATGTTAATCAATTCTAAATTTGACGAAAACGAAATTAACCGTGAAAAAGGAGTTATCACTGAAGAAATTAATATGTACCAAGATAATCCGATGTGGTACATTGAAGAAATTTTTGAAGCCCTGATTTACGGTGACACTCCAGCCGGTTGGGACACCGCCGGTACCAAAGAAAATGTGGCAGGGTTTACCCGTGAGCAATTTATAACTTATTGGCAACAACAATATGGCAGTGATAGTGCTACTTTAATTTTAGCTGGTAAACTGCCAGAGAATCCTGAGGCTTTAATCGGTCGCTATTTTGACGGTTTGAATAAGAGCACTTATAAAAAACAATTACCAACGGTTGATACTTTTAATGGACCGAAATTAAAAATCCATTTCAAAGATACCGACCAAGCTCATCTGTCCTTAGGCGTGCGAAGTGTGCCTTATGCTTCGGCTGATGAATCAACTATTAAAGTTTTATCAGTAATTTTAGGAGGGTCAATGTCTTCTAGGCTTTTTACTCAACTTAGAGAGCGTAACGGTCTAGCTTACTATGTGCGTTGTAACCAAGAGAGTTATACCGATACCGGCTACATGACGACGCAAGCTGGAGTGCCGACCGATAAAATTGAACAAGCTATCAAAATAATTTTAGCTGAATACTCTAAACTGACTACCGAGCTGGTTCCTGATGAAGAATTAACCAGAGTGAAAAATTTGTTAAAAGGCAAAACACCATTGTCACTAGAATCTTCGGATGAAGTGGCGGAGTTTTACGCTCGCCAAGCTGTGTTGTTGTTTGAACAAGAGAATCCTCGCCGAGGGATTATCAAGCCTGATGAATTATTAAAAGGCATTGACGGCGTGAGAGCCGAGGATATTCAAGCACTGGCTAAGAAGTTATTTAGACCAGAGAACTTGAATTTAGCGGTGATTGGGCCCTACAAAGACTCCGCCCCTTTCGAAGCCTTGCTTAAATTGTAATATATTGTAATACAAAAAAATCTTCCATTAGGAAGATTTTTTTGTATTGTTTTTTTCTTATCTGGTGGCGTTATAGAGAGCGGAGACTTCAGCGGCGGACAAAACTCGATCATAAATACGAACATCTGACACATACCCAAGCGACTGAGTGAATAGATTTATAGTTGAGGCTATAGCGACGGAAGTAACAGCTAAGCCATTGCCGGAAACTACATAATTATTATCAACATAGATCTGCTTATAACTATCAGACCCTCTAAAGACAAAGCCTACAAAATGCCAGGTACCATCCTGTAAATTAACATAACCATATTGATATAAACTATTATGAGCATACAACAGCATATTATTTGTTGTTCCGTGTACTAATTTTAATCCTTGTGACCAACTAGAAATTAAATATTGCTCATTTTGAACTCCTATCTTAACCCAAGCAAAAACAGAGTAAGTGTAGTTAGCCGGCGTTTGTGCCCAATTAAAATTAGGTACGCTTAAATAAGAACCCCCACCACCATCAGAATAATAACTTCCATTTGCCTCACCAAATCTGCCAGTACTCGTACTAATGCCGCCAATAATTGTCGCCGTCTTACCGCCTGCCAAATCTTTCGTGCCATTTATTCCATCCAACATCCACCAACCAACTAAACCATTGGTGGGGCCGAGATCGCGAGTTTGTCCACTTTTTTCTATTCTTCTGGCGCCGGCTGGAACATCGCCAACGGCTTTAGATAAACAACCGATTAAAGAATAGTTATCATTGCCGGCAGCATATTGATAATCTAAATCAGCACAAGCACCCTCGGCTCTCGGGGTTGGGTTATTAGGCACTTTGGCCATATAGGTTTTAGAGCCGTCGGCCGAAACCAATGGTTGACCAGGGGTAATAATACTCGGGTAAGCCGTGTAATCAGCATAATACATCTCAAGTGCTGTCGAGATTTGTTTAAGATCGCTAATGCGCTTGGAGTCTCTAGCTCTAGTGCGGGCACCATTAACGGCTACGGTCGCTAAAGTTGCCAAGACGCCAATAATGACGATGACGGCTAATAATTCAATTAGGGTGAAGCCTTTTTTTATAGTAAATTGATTTTACCACACATCCCTAAAAAACAAAAGCCAGCCTTACAGCCGGTTCGGTGGTTATTTTTAAAATTTATCTTGTGTGCAGTTATTTTAATAATTTAATCAACTCTCTTTTTAATTTCGGTAAACCAATTTTAGCTGTCTCCCAAGCATGATTTAAATCGACATCAAAATATTCATGAATTACAATATCACGCATACCGGCAATGTTACGCCAAGGGATATTAGTATTTTGCTTTCTAATACTCTCGGGGATATTTTTAACAGCTTCGCCGATAATACCGATGCGTCTAATGACCGCGTCTTGTTTTTCTTTGTCAGCTAAAAAATCTTTTTTGCTAACACCATCAATATACTCAGCGACGACTTCAATACTTTCTAAAATATGCTGAATATAAATTTGAGGATTTTTGATCATATAATTTTAACCAAATCTTTCATAACATAAGTTTTGATAGCCGGCCTTAAAGCCGCTTTAGTTACCAAGTCAACCTCACGCCCCATAGCATCTTCTAAAGTAAATTTTAAACCGGCCAAATCAAATAAAGTTTTGCCTTTACCAAAATCTATGAGTAAATCGATATCACTCTTAGCAGTAGCTTCGCCACGAGCAAAAGACCCAAACAAGCTGGCGCTTTTGACCCCTTGCTGTTTTAAAATCTTTTTTAGTTTAGCCAATTCTATTTTACTCATATATTTGACTTTATTTTGTATTTATAGTTTAGAAGATTTTAAACAAAAAATCAAGCCTTTGCTAGTCAATATTCACTCCCACTCCGCTTCGATAGTCATTGGAGCTTCGCGGGACAAGTGCTTTTTTCATAGTAAATTTATTTTACCACATATCCTTAAAAAACAAAAACTAGTCTTACGGCCAGCTTGATGGTTACTTTTATTTATCTTGTGGCGTTATAAAGAGCAGAGACTTCATCACCTGATAAAGCTCGGTTATAGATACGGACATCATCAATGCTGCCATTAAAAAAATCCTTATTACCCTGGGTATATGATGCGGGGTGACCAATAAAAAAAGACCTAGTGACTGAAGAATTCATTATAAAATTACTATTAACGGGAGTACTGACCTTTAAAGAACCATCCACATAGAGACGAATATAACGATTAGTACTGCTATCAGCCTCGTAAACTCCTACTATATGAGTCCAAGTATCGAGTTTAGGAACTGCCGACCTAGCCATATAAGGAGCGTCTGATCCAGCTACATTACCTCTAATAGCAAAGCTCCAGGCCTGCCAACCTTCTGAATTTAATGGTAAGATTGTACTATAGTCTTCCATTGACAAACCGTAACTAGCACTATAGCCCTTACCAGCTATGCCGAAGGAACTAAAATTATAATAGCCGGACTGAGTCCAAGCATAGCTACCGTACATCCTGTGAGGATATTTCGCCCAAGCCATTATGGTAAAGGAAGTATTTTCATTGAAGTTGTAAGGAGAATCAGCTTCGTTATCCGTATCCATGCCAGTAACATATTGGGTATATTTAGGAGACACGAGTCCTGTGTTGGTAAATTCTAGAGCAGTGCCATTAACCCCAGACACAAAACTAGGTTTAGGTTGCCCCGAAGTTGAATAAATCTGTGCATCCCTACCCTGACCAGAACTATCTTTGATGATACCACCAGAGCCTTCGTCAAAGAGCCACCAACCAACTAAGCTGTCGGCCAGACCGAGGTTGCTAGCTTGTCCGCCCTTTTCCATCTTTCTAGCTCCAGCTGGAACATCACCCACGGCTTTAGATAAACAACCAATCAGCGAATAGTTATCATTGCCAGCTGAGTATTGATAATCTAAATCCGCACAAGCGCCTTCGGCTCTCGGGGTTGGGTTA
>PFAM01000011.1:0-7002 GCA_002778705.1 Candidatus Falkowbacteria bacterium CG10_big_fil_rev_8_21_14_0_10_37_14
AGTATTAGAGAAAGCTGCTATTCTAGCAAAAAATGGAGCTTGCCAAATATTATTATTATAGACTGGAATTGGCTGATAGCTGGAACGGTGTGGAAACTTGGCCACAAAAAATCTCCAAGTTAAATTATAAAAATACCCCGGTGCCACAACCGTATCAATATCAAATACACTAACCAAAATTGCATCATAATCTAGTCCGAGCTTATCAATAATCTGATTTTTAACTTCTTTCGCTGCCCAAGCCTGATTAGCCCCCTTACCTTTAATTTCTCCACCAATATTATCTGGATGTTTACTTAACAAAAAATGACCAAATTTATCACTATATTCTGTTACAATTTTTGCCACACCCTCTTTAGCTAAATCGCCGCCACGCTCTTCAGTAGCCAAAACCACAATCATTCTATCTTTTGGATAATTATCATTAACTAAAGCCGACATCGTCGCTTTAAGCACTGAATAATTTTCATTATAAGTCGGCAAAATTACTACTTGCCAAAAATCAGTCCAGGCTAATTCCTTGGTATATGGTTGATTATTACTACCATAAAGACTAAACTGTCTAGGCTTAAGATCTTGACATAACTTACTCCAGTTAGTTAACCGTCCCTTGACCAAATGCCTATAAGCCACAATTAAATAAATAGCTAGATAAACAACCAATAATAACCAGTAAACATCAAAAATAATAATAAACACCGATACCCACACCGGCTGCCACCAACTAAACAAAATTAATAATAAAAGCGTGCCCCAAGACAAAACACCGGGCAAAATTTCCAAAGCCCGGTACAATTTATAATCACGACCTGTTAACTCGGTCGCCTTGCCAATTTTTAGATAATCGGTCATAGTCATATTTAACTACATTTTATGTCTAAAGTCAAAGATAATAGAGACCTCTATTTAATTCTACCAAACATCCGTTCAGCCTTCAATGTCGGAGCTATGTTTCGCACCGCTGACGCCTGTGGTTTCACTAAATTATTTTTAGTAGGTTACACCGCGGTTCCACCTCATCCAAAAGTTGCTAAAGTAGCTTTAGGAGCTGAAACTTGGGTTCCTTTTGAACATCGCGATGATTTAAGCACCTTAATTACTGAATTACGGGCTAAAGACTTTACTATTGCAGCTTTAGAACTTAGTGCTAAAAGTCAAGCTCTTAGCACTATAAGTTTTAATAAATCAACAGCTCTAATTGTCGGCAACGAGGTAGATGGGCTTAGCCTAGAAATTCAAGATCAAGCCGATTTAGTAATCCACCTACCAATGCTCGGTAAAAAAGAATCTTTAAATGTGGCTATTGCCGCCGGCATAGCTATGTATCATCTTGCATTTATCTCCGCGCAGGCGGAGATCTCGCCAAGTAATCCAAAACTTCAATTATCGTAAAGCGTTCTAAAAATTATTACTTAAGAAAAATTATTACAAATTAATGAGACCCTCGTTTTCGCAAGGGTAAAATTTAATAAAAAAAGACGGTTTTATCCGCCTTTTGTTTTTTTATAAGAAATGATTTTGCCTAGCAAATAATTACTATGAACAGCTGTTATTTCTATAACCTCATCCATTTCCGGCACCCTGTTTATAAAACAAAAAGCCCCTGGACGATTCATCGTTAAACAACAAACAGTTCTGTTAACAATATCTAATAAAACTACAAATTTCCCAGTTTTATTCTTTTTTTTACTTTTCTGAAATAGTATTTTCATATCACTTTTTTCTGGGATAAAGATTTGTCCAGCCCTTACAGTCGGCCCCGTTTTCATAACAGACGACATTACGCACCTCGTTATTATTAAAACAATTGATTTAAAGTACTACAAATAATTAACAATAGATTAATAAAAAAGTCAAGTTTAAAAAAATAAGCCCTTATCAATATTGATAAGGGCCTTTATAAGTTGGTTGGAAATTACTGATCGGTTATTACAACCGCAATTAAAAATAGTTTCAAAAACGAGAGTAAATTATATTGTTTTAAAACAATATAAAAATTAATTCACAGTATTTTTGTCATAAACTCAAAAAACGACGATAGCATGAAGTATTTTAAACTTCAAGAGATTGTTTCATCAAATATAAGGCATCCCAGGAGTCACTAAAAAATCATTTTTTTAACATTTAAAGGAGCACCAACCAACTTATTTAAACTTTAGCACTTCCCGTAAATTTGTCAAGTTTTTTGTCGGGCTGCCGGGAATTGAACCCGGGCTACATGCACCCCATGCATGCGTACGACCACTATACTACAACCCGCCCCTTACTTTTCTAGCCATTTTTCTGACAATAAACATCTCAATCCCAACAATAATTTCTTATTACTGGTAATTTTTTGATAAAATTATCAATTCTCTTAAGAAAAGTTTTTATGTTTACACTTTCTTTTATTGGCTTTCCCAAAAGCTTTCTTAACAATAACAAGAAATTATAATAATACTTATACAAATAGCTGGTTAGCCTTAACTCTAGATTACTAAAATTAGCTAATAATTGCTTAAGCTGTTTAACCGAAAAGCCTAGCGTTTCATCATCGGCCAGTGAAATTGAATTTCTATTCTTATTTCTTAAGACTGTTCTAATTATCCAAAAAATTGGTCCAAATAATTTATATTGCCAAGCGGCCGGCTCTCTAAGTATGAGCAAATGACCATTATTTTTAAGACAGCGATCGCCTTTTATTCTGTCGGGCTGCACGGAGTTCCTGTCTGTCGGTAGGCAGGCGAACCTCCTTTTCATTACAAGCACTCTGTCGGGCTGCGCGGAATTGAACCGCGATCGCACGAACCCGAATCGTGCATAATACCTTTATACCACAGCCCGACACAACGCATGTAATGAAATTTGAAAGTGCATAATACCTTTATACCACAGCCCGTGGTGGACCTAGGCGGAATCGAACCGCCGTCTGTGCAATGCGAATGCACTGTGCTACCACTATACCATAGGCCCTAAATTAAAGCCGTTCTTTAACAAACGGCTTTAATTAGATTTAACATCAGATAACAACAAATGTCAAAATCCTGCAATTTACCTCCGTTTAATCTAGCCCAGGATATAGATTTTTGACAACCTTTAAAATCGTTTCACAATGCTTCTTATTACTGAGTCTTGTTTTGATGTGTATTTTTGATAACCTGAAAAATTGTTTCAATTATGGATTAAAATTAGGTGCACCACGACCATATGTTTGAGCAAAAAATTCTTTCCTCTAAAAATCAATTAAGATTTTTTGCGAGTTATGGCGTGGCACCGTAAATTTTATGACAGAATTGCCAAATTTTTCGCTGGTTTGAAAAAATATACATCAAAAGAAAAGCTTGCCAGAGTTGGTACCTGCACGCCTTGGGAGGGCCGGTTTGAAAAAATCTATATCCAAAAGAAAAATACCAAACTCGGTGTCCATCTCATTGCTTTTCCTTTTAACTTACTCACAAACTACTTAACCAATTCAACTCCTGTAATAATAGCATCTTGAATTGGATGATCATTTTGATCAACTGGCAAAGCTTCAATTTTTTTAATCACCTCCAAACCCTCAGTCACTTGACCAAAATTAGTGTGCTTACCATCTAACCAAGGTGTCGATTTAGCCGTCACAATAAAAAATTGAGAACCATTAGTGTTTGGTCCAGCATTAGCCATGGCTAAACTCCCCTCCACTAAAGCGCGGGTGTTAATTTCATCTTCAAACTTATAACCAGGTCCGCCGATACCATCATTAGAAAAATCACTATCCTTAGAATTAGGGTCACCACCTTGAATCATAAAATCAGGAATCACTCGATGAAATTTACTACCATCATAAAACTTAATCAAAGACAGTTTTATAAAGTTGGCTACTGTCTTTGGTGAATCCTCACCATAGAAAACAACTTTGATATCGCCAAAATTAGTTTTCAAAATAGCGCCAGTATAACGCTTAGTTAAATCACCATCAGTCGAAATTGCGATTTCTTGATTTCCAGCAAACATCGCCGGTAAAGTAGCTGAAACTAGATCAGCAGTTTGATTCACATCATTAACAACATCAGTTACCTGATTAATGGCCTCGTTTGGTAAATTTTCTTCCATAGTTTTTTTAGCTTGGTCTTGAGCTTCCTGTTTCACAGCCGCCGTGTCTAAACTTAGAGCACAACCGGACAAAGTTACAGCCGCCATCATGACCAGCAACATTAATTTGTTCATAAAATTATACTTTATAATTACGTTTAATTTTTTTATCATCCTCTTCACGTTTTTCATCAATTAATTCCCGAGCTTTACTACGCAGCGTTTCTAAGTCCTCTTTTAATAATTCTACCGCTCGCGCTAGTAAATGCTCTCTAGTATTTCTTTCAGGATCTTCTAAAACTTCAGCCAATAAACAGTCTAACAAACAACCAAATTTTGGGCTAGGCTCTAATTTTAATTCTTTAATCAAATCATCACCATTGATCGCGAGTGCCTTAACTGATACCGGATCGTTTTGCACTTTCTCAAACATATATTCCAGATGTCGAAGTTTATAGGGCATCGCCTTCGGCGTCCCAGAGCCCAAACGATCTGCTACTCGAAGCGAAATTAAATCTCGTAAATTTTCTCGCCCCACTTTAGCAATCAAACGACGCACACTAGCCGCCGTTACTTCATCAACATTATAATAAAACATGTGATTGCGTACCAGATTCACCACCCGCTCGGTATCATCATTAGAAAACCGCAGACGCTCCATGATTTTTCTGGTCATTTTGGCTCCCACATACTCATGATTATAAAAAGTGGCCGCCTCGTTAATAATCTTACGAGTCGCCGGTTTACCAATATCATGAAACAACGCCGCCAAACGCACTTGCCACTCCTCGCTCGGGCAATGTTCCAAGGCGTTCAAGCAATGATCCAGCACCGTAAAAATATGGTGATGATTTTGTTGCATCCCGAGACCATTCAAAAGTTCCGGCATAATGTAATTCAAAAGCCCATCTTCTTGTAATCGTTCAATGGCGTATTTTGGCCGTCGGCTAGCGAGCATTTTAATCAATTCATCACGCAACCGTTCTTTAGCAATAAACTTAATGGCGCCAGATAGCTTATTAATAGCTCTTTCGGTTTTTGGCTCAATAGCAAATCCGAGCTGACAAGCAAAACGAATCGCCCGCATCATTCTGAGCGCGTCTTCTTTGAAGCGAATTTCCGGCTCACCCACCGCCCTAATCATTCTCTTTTTTAAATCTTTTTGTCCGCCAAATAAATCAACTAAACGAGCTGGCTCATCATTAATCTCAATAATAGTTTCGTCTTCCCCAGGTTTGTGCCCGCCAGTGTCCGAAACCGGTGCCAAAGCCATAGCGTTAATGGTAAAATCTCGGCGTGACAAATCAGCCGATAACTTATCTTCAAAAATAACTTCATCAGGATGACGATTGTCTTTATAGCCGGATTCCGAACGATAAGTAGTTACCTCCACCACCTCAGTGGTTTCCTCTTGTTCATTTTTAACCTTAACTAAAACAGTGCCAAAGATATTTTCATACACCGCGTCAGGAAAGAGCTCTAACATTTTTTCCGGTCTGGCATTAGTGGTAATATCCCAATCTTTCGGTGTTTGCCCGATTAATAAATCGCGTACGCTACCGCCCACCACCCAAGCTTCCAAGCCGGCTAATTCCAATGTTTTAATAATATCTAAAATAAATCCCGGAAAAATCATTTTGTTTTCATCTCCGCCAAGGCGGAGATCTCGCCAAATAGTAGTAATAACTCTACCTCAATAAATAATTAAAATTAGTAATTCTTGAATATTCGTCCCCGTTTTTCTGTATTCGTCGGAGATAAATTTCAAAATTACCGTAACAAACTCTTATATTGAGCCATCAAATCATTAATCAATGGCGGTAAAAAGAAATAGGCCGCCACCAAAGGCACTACAATTAACAACAGTTTAACCCAAAACATTACTTGCCCCACTACCATAGCGGTATGGAGCTTTTTCGTCAAGCGTAAAACCTCCTGATCAATGACCAAATCTTCTTTAATCAGTTCCGCTAATTGCTCGTTGGATACACCGGATGTTTTAGCTGTTTTGGATTTATCCAAATTTAAATTGTCTATTTTTTTAGGCATAATTAATAACTTACTATCCCATCAACCGCCAAATAACTACCATCTGTAGGAAAAGCATTATTTATCGCATAAGCACTAACATCCGAAGCTGAAGACATTCTTACTCTAAAATATTGAAAGTTACCACTAAATACCTCAAGTTGATCTGTGATCATAATAATTGACCCATCACTCCCAGCCGGTCTTACATAATTTAAAGTTTTTTGAGTTGTCCAATTAGTATTATTAGGCGAAGTTTCAAAAATAAAATCAATATTAACCTTAAAATACTCCGCAACATTCGGATAAGGCCTGATTGACGCTTTCCATTTAATATTTACGGTTCTATTCTTTGAACTACCAAAATCCCAATTTATTCCTTTATTTACATATTCTCCCCCCCAGGCGTCTAGATAGCTATAAATGTTAAAGTTGTTGTCAAAATAAATAGCAAGTTGACTTGGCACAAACTGCCTTGAAAAACAATCCCAACCAGGATGAACGCTATCACAATAATAAGTTGCTGATACTGGATACTCCGCCACCGCTCCATTCGTCACTTTATTACTCGCCACATTCACACTAGTCGTCGCTTGCGTCGCCCGGTTGTTCAAACAATAAGTTAAAACATAATTGGAATCATTACCAGCATAACCATAATCAGAGTCAGGGCAATCGCCTTCTGTTTTTGGATTCGGATTATTCGGCACTTTGCTCATGTAAGTTTTCCCTGAAGTCAAACCAACCATCGGTTGCCCGGGAGTAATCAAAGATGGATAAGTATTTTCATCCGCCATGTATAATTCCAAAGCGGTTTGAATCTGTTTAATATCCGAAATCCGCTTAGAATCTCTAGCTTTTGTGCGAGCGCCATTAACCGCCACCACAGCTAAAGTCGCCAAAACGCCAATAATGACGATG
>PFAM01000011.1:7021-7555 GCA_002778705.1 Candidatus Falkowbacteria bacterium CG10_big_fil_rev_8_21_14_0_10_37_14
ACCCCAATTATAGCACATTCCAAAATACCAGCAAAGGCAGGCGGAAAAAGAATCAATTAACTTAGGATGTGGATTTTTGATAATCTTTAAAATCGTTGTATTGATTTTGAAATCCTGGGCTACGATATAAACTTTATAAAACCTGAAAAATTGTTTCAATCATGTCATAAAATTAGGTGCACCACGACCATATGTTTGAGCAAAAAATTCTTTCCTCTAAAAATCAATAAAAAAAATTTGCGAGTTATGGCGTAGCACCATAAATTTTATGACCTAATTGCCAAATTTTTCGCTGGTTTGAAAAAATATACACCAAAAAGAGAACTTATAAACCGCGAGTTTGACAATGACCCGCAATCTCTCCAGCCAGTCTCGCCATCTTTTCTAGTTCCGCCTTACTATAATGTTCAGTTCCAACCACTTTCGGATTTAAAACTTTTGCGTCACTCACAAAACCTTGTAAATACCAAAACCTAGCACCCTTAAGCCACTCAGCTATTTCTAAGATGTCTGCCGAACTTAGTAATTTCTTCG
>PFAM01000011.1:7593-8137 GCA_002778705.1 Candidatus Falkowbacteria bacterium CG10_big_fil_rev_8_21_14_0_10_37_14
TCCTTGTTTCAAAAACTCAACACTTGTCTGAATCTTTTCCAAATCAGTCGTTACCCCACACAAAACCTCATACTTATCCAAAGGTGCTTTAATGTCCATCGCTACATAATCAACCAGACCGTCACTAACTACCGCCCGAAGCATCTCTGGGTTAGTGCCATTAGTATCCAACTTAACTAAAAAACCCAAATCTTTAATAGTTTTTAAAAGCTCTGGTAAATCATAATGAATTGTTGGTTCACCTCCAGTCACCACCACCGCTTCCAATTTTCCCTGACGACTTTTTAAAAAATCCACCAGACTGTCCAAAGTAATTTCTGGATAGCCTGGTGCTTTATCTAACATCTTACCGTTTATAGGTAAAACAAACATGGTGTTATAACAGAACGGACAACGAAAATTACACCCTTGGGTAAACACAATTGCTGACAGTCGCCCTGGATAATCTAGTAGTGACAGTGGCTCTATACCACCTAGTTTCATATATTATTGTTCCTGTCCGTCCGCCTGATAGACACAACGATCAGCATATTCCGACTTCTTG
>PFAM01000011.1:8162-10989 GCA_002778705.1 Candidatus Falkowbacteria bacterium CG10_big_fil_rev_8_21_14_0_10_37_14
CTTGTCTTTGTGTTTGAATCGGACTCATAATTTTCTGAGGAAGCTTCTTTAAAATCGCCTCCTTATATTAATATTAATTACTTATTTAACTTTATGAACTTAATTAGCACTCAGGACAGTTTTGATCTCGCGCTTCCCCAATATTAGTAAACCCTATTTCTTCATCACACTTCGGACAAAAATGATGTTCCCCTGGTAAATAGCCATGCTTTGGACAAATGGAAAAGGTTGGTGTAATTGTAAAATATGGCAGATGATAATTTTCCACAATTTTTCGCACCAATCGTTTAGCGGTTTCTCCAGATTCTAATCGCTCACCCAAAAAACCATGCAACACTGTGCCACCTGTATATTTTGTCTGTAATTTATCTTGTAAGTCCAGAGCTTGAAAAATATCTTTAGTAAAGCCAACTGGCAAATGTGTAGAATTAGTGTAATACGGAGCTACTCCGTTTTCTCGATAAGCCGCTTCGTTAGCCGCAATAATCTCCGGATATAACTCTTTATCTTTCTTAGCAAAGCGATAAGTCGCCCCCTCAGCCGGACTAGCTTCTAAATTATACAAATTATTTGTTTCATTTTGATAATCCATCAATCTGTTACGCATATACTCTAAAACCTCAATAGCAAAGGCCTGGCCCTTATCCGTTGTTAAATCTTGCCCAAATAAATTAAGCAATGCTTCATTCATGCCATTGATGCCGATGGTATTAAAATGATTCTGCCAATAAGTTCCAAAATGTTCTTTAATACCAGACAGGTAAAACGCCGAATAAGGATACAGCCCGTTATCAGACATAGTTTCTAAAATTTTGCGTTTAATTTCCAAACTGTCTTTAGCTAAATCCATTAATTTCCCCAACCTCTCCATAAACTCATATTTATCTTTAGATAAATATCCAAGCCGAGCTAAATTAATAGTTACCACCCCCAAAGAACCGGTTAGCGGATTAGCTCCAAACAAACCACCACCTCGCTTGCGTAATTCTCGGTTATCTAAACGCAAACGACAACACATCGAACGCGCATCATCACGATTCATATCAGAATTAACAAAATTAGAAAAATACGGAACTCCAAATTTAGCAGTCATTTCCCACATTTTTTCCAAAGACGGTCTTTGCCAATCAAAATCTTTATCAATATTATAAGTTGGAATTGGGAATGGGAACATTCGACCACGGCCATCACCCTCAATCATTACTTCAGCAAAAGCTTCATTAAATACATCCATTTCCGGTTGAAAATCCTTATATTTTTCAGCTTGTAATTCACCGCCAATAATCACCTGTTCTTCACCAATTGCAGGCGATGGATTCACATCCAAAGTTACATTAGTAAATGGAGTTTGAAACCCAACACGAGTTGGAACATTTAAGTTAAAAACAAATTCTTGCAAAGCCTGTTTCACTTTTTTATACGATAACTGATCCCTGCGAATCAATGGTGCTAAATAAGTATCAAAATTAGCAAAAGCCTGAGCCCCAGCCGCCTCACCCTGCATGGTATATAAAAAATTAACCATTTGCCCCAAGGCCGCACGAAAATGCTTTGGTGGTTTACTCCAAACCTTTTCATCTACTCCACCAAACCCACGAGTTAATAAATCTTTTAAATCCCATCCACAGCAATATGGAGCCAAAAGCCCTAAATCATGAATATGTAAGTCAGCTTGAATATGAGCTTGACGAATATTTTCTGGATATAATTTATTTAACCAATATTTAGCCGAAACCGAACTAGCAATATAATTATTTAAGCCCTGCACCGAAAAACTCATATTAGAGTTTTCTTTAAGTCGCCAATCAGCTTGCCCTAAATAGTCTTCCATTAATTTCACTCCAAAATCAGAATTAATATCACGAATCTGGCGATGTTGTTCACGATATAAAATATAACCTCGCGCAATTTTAATCAAACGATTTTTTAAAAGTACTTCTTCCACTAAATCCTGAATCTCTTCCACAGCTGGGATACTGTTAGGGTGAAATTTTTTATTTAGAAGTTCTAAGACCTCTAAAGCTAATCGATCGGCCATTTCTTCATCATCTGTACCAACCGCCTTAGCCGCCTTATGAATAGCTAGAGCAATTTTTTTTTCATCACAATCAACGATCTCACCAGAACGTTTACGAATTTGACTAATAGTGTTAGACATGGGAGGAAATTATTTTTGTTTTAGTAGTTTACGAATTTCTTGTTCAAAACTAGCAACATCTTCAAAGCATCTATAGACACTGGCGAAACGAATATAGGCTACTTGATCAAATTCTTGCAAGCGATTCATCACCACTTCGCCAATCACATCAGTACTAACCTCTGATTTTTTCAAAGTTTGAATATCTAATTCAACCAAGTTTAAAAGTTTGCGAAAATCAATTTCAGTCATCGGTCTTTTTTCTAAAGCGCGTCTTAAACCTCTAATTATTTTTTCTCGATTGTAAACCTCTTTAGTGCCATCACGCTTCACTACCGTTAAATCCAAAATTTCCATTTCTTCATAAGTGGAAAAACGAAATTCACATTTCAAACATTCTCTTCGACGACGAATAGACAAGCCCTCATTCACCACACGAGAGTCCACAACTTTAGTGTCAGGATATTGACATAAGGGGCACTTCATAAAAAAATTTTATCGATACAAATTGGTTATTTAGTAACCAAAATTATCTTAACTTAAAACACAAGCTGTAGTATGATGCTATTTATCACAACACAAGATATTGTGTTTATAGTTTTATTATACTACTTAATAAAAACTCGGTCAAAGGCACTAAAATCAATGTCAAAATGATTTTTAATTGACAAGCTTTCTAAAATATTTTTT
>PFAM01000025.1 GCA_002778705.1 Candidatus Falkowbacteria bacterium CG10_big_fil_rev_8_21_14_0_10_37_14
TACAGGTTTTAGTAAGGCGTGTCACTCAATGTATAAATTTGATTCATCGGACGAGGCACGAATGGCGTATCTTCTTGATAAAGAGGAATCCGTAGAAGACTGGCTCAGACCTGCCCCAAATCAATTTGAGGGTCTTTATTGGCGTGATGCGGATGGAAATTCACAACACCGATATGAACCAGATTTTGTTGTTGAGTTCGAACATGAAATCGTAATGATTGAAGTGAAGCCAAGCGTAGAAGTAAAAGACTTAGATGTACAAGAGAAAAAGAAAACGGCAGATAAATATTGTGAGCTTGTTTCAAAGAATGTTGGCAAGTATGGAATCACAAAACCGTGGCGATATGTAATCGTCCCAACAGAGAAAATAACTGTAAGTTCTACAGTGGCAGTGTTATTAACCCAAAATAGTTAAAAATGCCAGATGACAAGACTAATGAGAAAGATAAATTACTGAATTCAGTAGATACTGAGGATGTCTTGTTGTCTGCCGAAGGTAAGCAAAGAAAAATCAGGGATGCACTACTAAAGCTCGACCCTCAATCTGTTGATCTTTGTAAAAGATTAGCTGGGGTATATGAAGGATTTGTTATAACCTTTAACAACAAAAGAAATTCTGATCGAATCGGGCAGGTATCACATTCAGCTAGAGAATTGACAGCAATCCTCCCTCGTTATTTTAAAGACATACCAATGCTAGAGGTTGTCCCCGAGAAGGATCGTCTAAAGAAAATACTTGTAGAAATATTAAATTCTTATAAGGGTAGTGATGACCCACACGTATGCTTAGAAAATAATTTTATTGACGATTGGATTAGATTACAAAATTCTAATAGAAATAATAATCAAAAAATAGTATTAAAAAATTTATTAGATGTTCATACAGATCGTGGAAGTTTACCTGAATACTTGAAAAATAAATTTGTTGATGACTGGATTGATATTCAAAACTTTTTTCACAAAGGTTCAAAACATGATGATCTTAGAAATAAACAGCCGTCCAAAATAGAAGAAAAAGAATTTGATGCAATGGCTTGGAAGTATGAGGATCTTCTGTACCAGGTTCTTGTGGAGAAGCCTTTTTTTGACGGAATTACTGAAATCGACAAACTGCTTACAATTAAAAATCCGACTCCTGACGATGTAAGTAATCTTACAAAATGTATTTCTAAGCCCGAACATCGTCGGTATTTCTTTCAAAGGTGCGATAACCCTAACTGGTTAGAACATCTAAAATCCATCAACACCTTCTTAAGTCCTCAGGAACCTTTACGTGAAGGTGGCTATATTCGATTTATTGTATGGCCTGAATCTCAATACCTGCTAAGAATAGCCGACAAAAAACCGCAAGAAGTTTTTGACATCATTAAGGGCTTAAACTCTACCAATCAATCTGTCCTAGATGATTTTGTTGGTGCGGCCATCAAATCTCCTCCAGAAATAGCTGAACAATACGTTGATTTAATTTGTAAAAATAAATGGATACAAAATTCCTATAATCTTCTCCTGCCAGACAAAGTCGCAGACTTGATGGACTTACTTGCAGGGGCTGGTAAAACCAAGGTGGCTTTAAAACTTGCAAGAATTTTATTTGATACAAAGGTTGATCCGCCTGTTAAAGTATCTGATGACACAGAAAACCCCCTTTCTACCGTCTGGTATGATGCAAAACCGTATTTTGACACTTGGAGACTCGGCGAAATTGTAAAAAAGAAACTTACAGGATTGGAGGAAAAGGATCCTGTGGGTTTATTCTCAACTTTTGCTACCACACTTAGACAGGCCATAGAACTTGAGGGGAGAGTTAATCCAGAAGATAGTTTTTATGAGTATTCACATATCTGGCGCCCAAATTTACTATCTGC
Organism: Candidatus Falkowbacteria bacterium CG10_big_fil_rev_8_21_14_0_10_37_14; assembly: GCA_002778705.1. GTDB lineage: Bacteria > Patescibacteriota > Patescibacteriia > Patescibacteriales > Patescibacteriaceae > 1-14-0-10-37-14. Next base: position 1,866 of record PFAM01000025.1, read on the forward strand.
TCGACTAAATCGAGAAGATGCAAAGAACATCCTTCTTGATGGATTGGTAAATTTAATTGAAAAGAATAAGGGTAATGAAACAGTATTAAGGGAATTTGTTGTGATATTGCGCACTCATCCGTGGGCATTGTTTAGACGCATTGAGATACTAACCTACTCAACCAACCCGAACCCTTTTGCAAAGGAAATTGAAGAAATTCTCTCTGAGGGGAAAATTATAATTGCCTATAATCTTCGAAGAGAATATCTTCCACTATTGGGTAAGGAATATTCAAAACTTTCTAAAAATGCAAAAGATGCAATATTAAAAAATATTGAACAAGGTCCAGATTTTAAAAAGAACGACAACCTTACAGATGAGCAATTTACGAGAGTACAGGCTGACTGGAAGGGTTTATACCTGAAAGCAATTAAGGATCAGTTACCTCAAAAGGAGGTAAAAGAATATGGAGAGATTGTAAAGAAGTACGGTGAATCTGTAGACAACGATGGAGAAATAATTACATGGGATGGCGGTCAAAGTCCTATTTCATCTGAAGAGTTGTCGGCTTTGAGCGCAGAAGATACTCTGCAGTATTTTGTTGATTACAAAATTCCAGACGATCCATTTGCTCGACATTCGTCTGGTGGTTTAGGTATGGTCTTTGCTGGGTTGGTAGCGGAAAATCCCGAGAAGTATGTTTTGGTAGCAGGATCATTTTTTGAAAAAAATATACGACCAATATTTTTTTACCATCTTACACACGGTCTTAAAGATGCCCTACAAAAAGGAAAGAGTTTTGATTGGGTTTCTGTCATAAATATTTACTATAAAATTCTTGTAGAAAATACTCGCGTATCAGAACCAGCAAACAATGATGAACAGGATTGGAATGCTGTACAAAGAGCAGTAGCTGATTTTCTTGGGCATGCCCTTGGAAAAGATACCTGTAACATCCCCACGTCTCTTAGAGAGAAGGTTTGGGCAATAATTCTGAATCTTTCAGAAGACCCTGAACCAACTCCTGCAGATGAACAGAAGGATGGCGAAGGAGGTCTTGACCCAATGACACTAGCGATAAACACCACGCGTGGAGAAGCTGTGCACGCGGTTGTGAATTATGGTCTTTGGATTGCACGTAATCTTGAAGATAAATCTATTGAAGTAAAAATGCCACCTGAAATGACAGCATTGCTTGATAAACATCTTGATACCAAACAGGATCCATCGTTAGCAATTAGATCTGTGTATGGGTGGAGGTTACCGAATCTATTTTACTTGAATGAACCTTGGCTTAAGGTAAATAAGGGAAAGATATTCCCTAAAAGTGAGCCGAACTATCTCCTTGCTTCATGGGAGGGTTATCTTGCAAATAATGTAATAAAAGAATTGTTCACACTCTTAAAACAGGAATATTACGATTTCATACCACATATCAGTAGTGTCGAAAAAAAGGGGCATCGTGGTGCGGATGTCGAACAGAGATTTCCTCAACATGTGATGGTTATATATGTTAACGAATTTGAACATGATGATTTTGTAAATCACTTTTTTGAAGTTGCCACACCCAAAGCAAGGGCTGAAGCAATCAATTTTGCTGGGAGAGTAATTCTGCGCGATCTTAGTGGTTTCAATAATAAAGATGAGGTTAAAAAACGTCTTGGCGATCTGTGGGACATGCGAATTTCATTATTACCAGAAGAAATGAGTGAAGAAGAACTTCAAGAATTTGGATGGTGGTTTAAAGTCAGCCCCTTTGAAAGAAAAGACACGTTAGATCGGATGATAAAAACCCTCGAATTCGTCAAGAGTAAAATTGATGTACCTTATGAAATTGTTGAGGAATTAAAGTCTTATGCAATCGAGTTCCCGATTGAGACAATCAAAATACTTGATCTATTGGTAAAACCAAAAAGAGAAACGTATGAATATCTCTATAAAAAAGATGAGTATCGTGAGGTTATTAAATTAGTGAAATCAACTGGGAATGAGGAGGCTAAAAAGAATGCCGATGTTTTAATCAATTATCTTATGTCAGAGGCCGGGTTGGTTGATGATTTCAGGGATTTGCTTTAACAAACTTATGGCAAAAACAACAATCGTCACCTACCTCACATATTCCGAACTCTTCAACACTTTTGAAAAAAGTGGTCTTATGTTGTTATTTAGTTCTTTAAAGACGGTAGAAGATTTTGAAACTCAGATTGAATATCTTCTACAAGAAATGAACCCTGTTGAGTTGATACAATTCACATCTTTTCTTAATATGATCTGCCAGACTCGTACTACGGAAATGACTATGGTGAGAGGGGTTACTTTTCTGGAAGAAACTAAAATAGTACCGAAAGGTACTGTTTTTTCGAATAAAATAGTTTTTCATAGAGAAAATCTCTTAAATTTGATTGGCCAAATTCTTACTAAAAACATACAGGGTGTTCAACAGCTGACAGGAGAAGGTCACTCGGTGAATCAGAAAAAATATTGCGAAGCGATACTTCTCAATAATGACTTAATTAGCGTAGAGGTTAGTAATTCTGAGGCATCTTCAAAGGAGAGGTTCCTTAGAGATCACTTTATCAGGGAATGGCCACACTACTATCTTTCCGATACGGCAAGACTTGTTTATGGTCACAGATTAGTCCGGTATCGCTATTGTTACGAAACATTACTATCTACACTTGAAAATACAGATAAGGCGACGATGGAGGCAGGTATTTGTGCGTTCGAAAAGAAAGCGGGGGTTTCTCTGAAAGAATACATGAAGGTCATCAACGGTTTATTTGCGTGGTTTTTTGAAATGCCGTTCCAACACACAAAAAATCCACCCCACCCTGACCAACCAAAGTTTGGTTTTGATTTCATGAATATAAGCTCTTTTTATATTGATGCGAAGTTATTTGAAAAAGACCCTTCTTTTATTAAAACAATAGATACTCTCTCGAAGGGAACGGATGCGCTTAGAGTTTCTGCGGTGGAGGAAAGTACAAGGGAGCGAGATCCTATAACGGGATACAATAAAAACATCAGAGTCTTTTTTGATAATCCTATTTTTAAAATAGAAGACGGGTATTATTGCGTAATTGATTTAAAATTTCTTCTTGAAAACGTGTGTGGAGGCTTACTGTGGCGAATTAGAAATGAAGAAAATTTGCAGAACTTTAAATCTGCCTATGGCCGTCTAATGGAAGAGTATTTTAAATTTCTAATACAAAATATCTTTAAGGATGCAAAGGTTACTTTTGGTGGCACCTCTGGAGCAGATGCTCTAGTTGAACAGGGAGATAAAATCTTTGTTATTGAATTTACAACGGAATATTACCGACTATCATCTTTATATAATCCAACCTCACAGGAATTTCTTGATGATGCTTATCGACTTCTTTTTAATACCGGTAAGACAGACCCGCGAGCAAGAGGTAAGAACGATAAAGGTAAGTTAATAAAGCTTAATGACTATATCGAAAAAGTTCAAAGTGAGGGCAAGACAGTAATTCCTGTTTTAGTCACAGAGAATCTTTTAGGTAACCATGATCTGTTCAATGCCTTTAATAATTTTTATGACAAAGAGATTTCCGATAAAAAACTTATTCATCTGAAACAAAGTCCTCCTCTATTTCTTTGTCTGGATGACATCGAGACTTTTTGGGGACTCTTTGATTCTAGTGACTCAGTTGAGGGATTCCTTGGATTCACAAAATATTGGATACCTTTAGATAAAGGGCCACAGTTTCATAATGCGTCCTCTGGTATATGTAGGTTTGTAGAGAGCCAACGCGGTGGAGAGGCAAGGATAAGTAATCATGACTTTGCGGATTTTTTCTCCCCCAAGCGGGTTTTTAAATAAATTATTTTCGTCTCCCAAGTTCTTTACCAAGCGGTCCTTCAATCAGCTCAGTGATGGTGCCTACCAAACGAGGCCAGGGCATAACCCCTCTATACCAAAGAAGCATATTATCTGTCCTGAGTCGGAGAAGCTTCAGAAACTTCTGCCAAGTAAACCCTAGAGGCTTTAATTCATCCTTCCATTGGCCCCAGAGGTACTTTGGGAGCTGATTACCTGCCCAGACGACATAAGAGTCCCAATCAATCGTAGGATCGCTAAAGGTGGTATTTTTTAGCTCTTGCATCCAAGCTTTTACCTCCTTAGGTTCTGGTGGGGTAGTTATCTTCATACCCCAAGTATATAGGGTATGAAGTAGAAGTCAATAAGGTCAAATATATTGTAAATGAGACATACCCCAGAACGCCCTTTTGGTGTCTCATTTGTAGCATTTACAAATTTATACAGACCGACCCGAGTGCCTCAGGTAACCAGTGAAAAATGTGCTAAGATACCCTTACAAGGCTTGTACCCGCGGGTACTTAACCCTAGTACACCGCAACCCACAATAATAAAGCCCCGTTAAGGGGCTTTATTATTGTGGGTCTTTGT
>PFAM01000018.1:0-23457 GCA_002778705.1 Candidatus Falkowbacteria bacterium CG10_big_fil_rev_8_21_14_0_10_37_14
GCCACGCTCTAAATGATCGGCCTTAAGCAGCTTATTCTCGTTATGGAAAAATCTCGTCCCTTTTGTGCCGAGATAATAACTTATGCTGTCTCCCAAAATCGCTCCTATAGCGGCGAACCAAATGAGATCGCCGATGTCCAAGTAACCCTGTGAGGACAAGAAACCAGCCATAATAACCAGCGTTGATCCCGGTACTATGACTCCAGCGAAAACCAGCGACTCTAAAAGAGAAAACAAGAGCACAAGCCAATAACCCCAAACACCAAGGTGTGACAAGGAAGGTAAAATGTTAGTTAGAAAATTCATTATATAATTTAAGATTCAAAATAATGCTTATACATCTTGGTCTTGGCGACTTGAGGCAGGATATGTTGTTTTGCAATCCATATCGAAATGATAGTGATCACTGCACTCCATACAATATCTGCAACATGATGAATACCTGCATACAATCTGGCAATCCCGACAACGATTGCAATAATTTACGCTAAGACACCGATTTTTTTTGTTGTATAAAAATAAAATTGAAGCAATTGTGCTAGCGAATAGCATGTGATCGGAGAGAAAACCATTGTCCAGAGCATGAGAAATAAGTGGTGTAAAATTACCAGCTGCAAAAGGAAGTTTCTTTCTGCGGTGATATCGGGTTAAGTACCCGTGAACTCAATGTTTATAAGGGTATTTTAGCATCATTCCAGAGGTTGAAATGAGGTATGTGGGTCAGGGGTGGTATCTAGGAAACGCAACCACTCTTCTATGCACTTCTCAATGAGGTCAAGTATTGGTAGAGGGAAAGGTGCAAATTTTGTAGCTAATATTACAAATTCATACTTACCACCTTTAAAGTAGTTGAATTGCCGTATTATTGGTGTGGTTATACCAAAATCAGAAAAACCACCAGCATCACAAAAATCACACTCCTTTTGTTGTTTGGTGTGTTCATGTCCTTTTTGATGTTTTTGTAAATTAGCGAGAGAGTGACACAAGGACAGATAATCAGACTTATTAATAAAATCATATATATCTTTTTCACGATAGCCACTATTTTTAAGCCAATCTGCGAGATGATAACACTGTATAAAAAAAGAGGAGAACGCATCTAGTGCCTCATCAAAAATTTCATCGCTTGCAACCGAGTATTTCTTAAGATTCTTACTAAGACGAGTTATTCTTGCCAACTGCTCTTTATATGGTAAATCATATTTCTTTTTCATAAATTAACCACTCGGGTCTAGTCCGATACTAAATTGTCTTGGCGGAGAGACTGGGATTCGAACCCAGGGTCGACTTTCACCGACAACAGTTTTCAAGACTGTCGCATTAGACCACTCTGCCATCTCTCCAAAACTTTAGTGCCCCCAGTAGGAATCGGACCTACATCTCAAGCTCCGGAAGCTTACGTCCTATCCATTGAACGATGGAGGCCCTACATCTATTTAACAATACTTTTATTTTTTTGTAAATAAAGATTATTTCGCCAGCTTATCCAATTCCAGATATTCATCAATCTTAATCTCTTTCACAAAATCTGGGGCGTGGCTAATCATAATCATTGCTCCTTCATATTTATTCAGTGCTTCAGCAATCACTGGAATATGGCGGAAATTAATATGATTAGTCGGTTCGTCTAAAATAAGCAAACCTGGTTTCATTAAAACTAAACGAGCAAAAGCCAAAAGCCCCTTCTGACCTTCAGACAAATCACCTACCAAATGACCCATAAGATCACCTGTAATTAAAAATCCAGCAGCCACAGCACGCATATCTTGAACATCATAACCACTGGTGCGAGCGCTATCTAAAGAATCAAAAACCGTTTGAGCAAAATCTAAGTTGGCAAAGTCTTGACTATAATAACCAACAACCACTTCCGACAAAATCATAGCACCGTCGTTTTTTCCAGAAACCAATGATCGCAAAAAAGTGCTCTTACCGATACCGTTAGGTCCAGAGATTAAAAGTTTTTGTTTTTTACGCAAAATAATTTCTTTAGGTTTAACGATTGGTTCATGATTAACAATAATTTTAACAAAATTGATAGTGACAATGTTGCCATTCATCTCTTGAGCGGGAATGGTAAAGTCGCGAATAGTTTTATCTTCACGCCGAACTTCAACCATATTTTCTTCAGATTCTTCAATTTCGTCGCGCATTTTCTTAGCCAATTTACGCATCTTACCGCCCTTGTTAGCGAAGAAGTTAACTTTTTCTTTACGATCTTGAATGGTTTTTTGTAATTGAGCGTTTTTCTTCTCTTCCCGTTCCACCCGTTTAGTAATTTCTTCTGTTACACTATAATAGTCACCGACATAAATTTCAGTTTTTTTGGTAAAAATATCTAAATATATAACACCTTCGGTAAAGCAATTTAAAAAATCAGCGTCATGAGAAATAACTACCACTGTTTTGTCATACATTACTAAAAAAGCTATAAGATGATCAATGCCAGATTGATCTAAGTTATTAGTTGGTTCGTCTAAAAGTAAAACATCTGGCTCTTCAATTAGAGCAAAAGCTAAAAGTAAACGAGCTTGTTGGCCGCCGGATAACTCTCCGACTTTTCTATCAAGAGGTACTTGCAGATTAACAACTTCCATTACTTTAGCAATGCGACCAGGTAAATTATGTGGCACAGGATCAAAAGCTCTGGCAAAATATTCCTCCACGGTTAGGATTAAATCTTCCCGAGCCACCATTTGGCGAGCAGTACCAACGGTAGAATCCTTGCTGATAGAAACTTGGCCATTTTTTGGTTTTAATTCGCCGCGAATTAAGCCAAAAATAGTACTCTTGCCGGCACCATTTTGCCCCATTAAGGTTACTTTAGCTCCTTGACGCAAACTAAAACAGGCGCTATCCAAGATAGGCCTTTTTTCCTGATATTCAAAGTCAACATTATCAAAACGGATAATTACTTCTTCAGCCATAATTGTAATCTATTTAACACAAAAACTATAACACAATAACATACTAGAGTCAAGGCTTAATGTTTTCACCAGCGAGGTAGCCGGTACTCCAGCACATTTGTAAATTAAAACCACCTGTAGGGCCATCCAAATCTAAGAGCTCTCCAACCACTGATAAATTATCAATAATTTTAGAACGCATGGTCTTGGGGTCAATTTCTGTTAAAGCCACCCCGCCACTAGTTAACATAGCTTTGTGATAACCTTCCACACCTGTAATTTCCAAGCTAAAGTTTTTAATCAATTTAATAAGAGCTAAACGATTAGCTTTAGTTATTTGATTAATTTCTGTTTCTGGATTTATTTTAGATTGTTGACTAATAACAACCGCTAGTCGCACGGCTAAGAGCCGGGCTAAAACATTTTTAAGTTGTTTATTTTTATTTTTTGAAAATAAAGTTTGTAGGTGTTTGTCGAGAGCTTCTGGTTTTTCATCTGGTAAAAAATCCAAGCTTAGTTGAAGCTGTGGTAAAGCGCGAGCAACAACACTGCTTAAAGCAAAAATAGCTGGTCCGCTTAAACCACAAGCTGTAAAAACGGCTTCACCACTTTGACTAGTTAAAACTTTATTATTTTGTATAATTGTAAATTTAACACTAGCTAAACTAAGTCCTTCTAAATCTTTAACTATTTTATCTTTAATTAAAATTGGAGTAAGGGCCGGAAATGTCTGGACAATAGTGTGGCCAAGGTTTTTAAGCCAAGCGTAGCCATCACCAGTTGAGCCGGTTGTTGGGTATGACAAACCACCCGTAGCGAAAACAAAATGTTTAGCCTTAAACTCTTGACCGTTTTCTAGAACAACTTTAGTGATTAAATTATGATGTTTAACTATCTCTTTCACTGTTGCAGAAGTTATAGTCTCAACCTTAAATTGGCTAAGGTAGGCCAAAAGATATTTTAAAATATCTTTAGCTTGATTACTGACCGGGAAAACGCGATTATTAACCTCTGTTTTTAAAGGCACTCCACCAGCTTCAAAAAAAGCCATAACCTCCTTGGCACCAAATCTAGATAAAGCAGAAAATAAAAACTTACCCTTGTTGCCAAAAGATTTAATTAACTCCCTAGAGTTAATGCTGTTAGTTAAATTACAACGCTCTTGACCAGTGCTTAAAAGTTTGAGACCAGGTTTTTTATTTTTCTCTAGTAATAAAACTTTAGCCCCGAGTTTAGCTGCTCTGCCCGCAGCCATTAAACCAGCTGGACCGCCACCAATAACAATCAAATCATAAACCATAGGCATCGCAAAATTATTGTTTTTTATCAGAAAGATTTTCTGGATTTTTTAATCTAGCTAGATCTCTTTTGAGTTCTACCATCTTTAATTCTCGACCGACCATTAATTTATTGGTTCTGTTAAGCAGTGCTAATTTTTCTTCAACTTTTTTATTTTTTTGAAAAACTCTTTGAAAAGATTCATAAGATTTTATATTATAATGCCTGTTTACTACTTGTAGTTTAGCAAAAATAACAACAATCGTCTATTATCAATAGAAAAACCCTAAAGGTTTGAAAACTTTAGGGTTTTTCTATTAAAGTAAGTTTTAATGACCAGGAAACCACCTTTCCAAAACACTAAAGATTAGTATCATGGCTGTGGCACCAATAATAAAATAAATTACTAATCGCCCCTTGGTTTTATCAAAATGAACTAGCGGACGTTGGCCAAAAACTTCTTGGATTAAAAGCCAAGCTACAAAAGCTAGTGAGCCAGCAGCAAAAGCGCCACCGAAAATAGATAAGTTTTGATCCGGCTTTAACCAATAAGCTAAACCAAAGCCAGCTGAAATACTAATAAGCGTGGCGATGATTTTTATCCAAGCCAAACCTAGACTGTCGCCCTGACGACGCAAAAAACGAAAGGCAATGCCTTTATGAATAATGTCATGAATTAAAACGCCAATAGCTACAGATAAACCAAATTCTGGTTTAAGTGCCCAAGCTAGGCCAATGGATAAGCCATCAGTAATATTGTGTAGATTAAGAAACCATAAAAATTGATTACCATTTTTACCAGGCTGTAAAAAACGATGTAAAACATATTGAGTTAAACTGCCGAGTGCTAAAAAAGCTGTAACTAACCATAAGGACAGCTCTCCATCTTCAAACATTTCTGGCAAAAAATGAAATAACAGATTGGCCGCCACCATGCCAACCATAAAAGCCATAAGCCACTCAGAGCTTGTTTTTTTGTGTTCATGATGACACTCACATTGGCAATCAAGTTTATCCATAAAATAAATAATAATTTCAAATTTCCAATATCCAATTTCCAATCAAAGATTAAATGACTAAATGAAACAAAAAGAGACACGAGAAACTTTTGACATTTGGATTTTGTTCCCGTTGGTTTGACATTGGGAATTGGAAATTTGACATTTTTCTAACAATATTCAAACGTTGCGAAACTGGAAAGAAGTGCTTATTTTAAACATTTTAGGCCAAATGTCAAGACCACTAGCCGTGGGCTAAAACAAGACCAATGACTTGCCCGGCACCACCTATTTTTAAAGCTTTAGCGGCCGATATAAGCGTTGAACCGGTAGTAGCCACATCGTCAATTAATAAGATATTGCGACCTTTCAGTGGCGTACCCGTCCATTTAAAGGCATCTAAAACATTGCTCTGACGATCACTTGCTGATAGCTCAGCTTGCGGTTTTTTAAAATGAAGACGAATTAAACTGTGCCTATCTAAATCATAATTAGTTTTCCTAGCTAAGATTTCAGCTAAAATTTCTGATTGATTAAAACCTCTAAAACGAGCTCGTCTGGAAGCTAGAGGTATTGGGATAATTAATAAATTGGAGTTAAACCAACGAGGTTTAACTATGGCTTGAGACGCCTCCTCACGCCAAGCTAGCCAATATTCAGCGAGTAGTTCACCTAATTCTTCACCAACCGATGACGCAAAATGATATTTACAAGCCTTAAGTCCATTAGCGATGGCTACTACTTTGTAGTTATAGCTAGCAATTAAATTATTGAGTTGTTGACCACCACAATCAGAACACAGTTGTTGCCAATAATTAAAGCGACCACATACTAAACATTGGCGAATATTGCGACGAGGCAATTTAGTTCGACACGACAAACAAAACCAAGCGCCTAAGCGATTACAAACAAAACAACGCTTAGGAAACAGCGCCTCAATTAAGATATTAAAATTATTGCCAATAAACTCCATCGACACGCCAGGTTTTACCAGTTTTAATTAAATCAAGTTTAATAGTTTGATCTATAAAAGAAACTTCTCCATCTTTATCTTCACTGCGTTTGGCTTCAACTAAGACGGTCGCGAGGCCAGCTGTTTCATTAGACGACAAAACACTGCTAGAAATACTTCTAGTAGTAAAACCATAATAGACTTTATAATCAGCCTTGGTACGAGCCTGATATTGGCTCTCTAACCAAGCATACATTTTATCGGTCACAGAAAAACGTAAGTCCTCTAAACCACCAACACCAGATTGGCTGGAATATGTCCCAAAACGTTCTACAAAATTTTCTGCAACGATTTTAAAACTAACGGACTGTCTTTCTTCAGATGTCGCGGCTGGTGGTTTAACATCATTAGAATCAGTAATTGGCTTAGAATTTTCTGGAGTTAAAATATTTTGTTTAGTTACAAGAGCTGTTTCTTCGGCTGGATTATCAATAACAGCCGGAGAAGCGCCAAAATGATAGAAAAATAAAAAATAAACAATTAAAGCTATGGCTACTAAACTAAATACTAGTAGCGAAGCCACGATGATTCGACGATCAATCATAAAGTTAGATTAATTTTTGTGAAGTAGCAGCAGCAGTTTGTTCACGAACTTGATCAGCTGCTAATTGACGACGAGATTCTTCAATCTCTAAAATTTGACGCGGGTCAGAAGTAATTAACTGATCTTCGGTATAAGAAGCAACTACTTTAATGGCAGCATGTTTACTACCAGCGAAGAAAATACCCTCACCGACTCCGCATTCCAAAAGTAAATATTTTTCACCTTCAGTAAGCATAAAAGTTTTTTGAACTTGCTCAATTGCAGACTTGGATTGCTTTAATAAAATTTGCATAGCCGAGTTATTAACGATAGCTTGACCGTAAGAAGAACGTAAGAAATCATTAACATCTTGCGTGATATTAGTAACACCTAAATAGTATTTACGACAACGCTTGACTAGGGCATAGACAAATTTAGCGCTATCCTCGTGTTGCATTAACCACCAAGCCTCATCAATAATTAAAACCCGCTTCTTAACTTCACTGCGGACAATATTCCAAATATAATTAACAATGATGTAGATCGCCATTGGACGAAGCTCATCTTCTAAATCACGCACAGAAAAAGCTACCAATTGATTGTTCATAACCACATTAGTTGGGCTATTAAACAAACCGGCAAAAGTGCCTTCGGTGTATTTCTTTAAACGCAACGCTAAATTAGCGCCACCTTCCATACCTTCTAAAATATCTTGGAGATCACTCATAACTGGTGGTTCTACTTTAGTTAAATCGGAATCTGGAGTAATATCTTTTTTAGCATAGGTTTCTAATAAAGCCCGGTCCATAATAGAATCTTCTTCATAAGTCATCTGGCCAATCATTAGTTTAATCAAGCCTTTAATAGTGATAACGGCACTTCTAATAATATCTTCAGTACTGGTTTGATCACCGACGGCACGCGGTAAATCAAAAGGATTAATCTTAGACTTACCGGCCAAAGAGATGTTGATGTAAGTACCGCCAACTGCTTCGGCTAAATGTTTATATTCATATTCTGGATCAATAATAATAATATCAGTACCAATCATTAAACTACGCAAAACTTCTAGTTTAACTGCATAACTTTTACCAGCACCAGAAGTAGCGAAAACTACGGTATTAGCATTTTGTAAACTAAAACGGTCAAAAATAATCAAACTATTGTTATGACGATTAATACCATACAAAATACCGCTATCAGAAGTTAATTCGGCTGAAACAAAAGGGAAAGAAGAAGCTGCTGGTGACGAGTTCATATTAAAAGCCACAACCAATTCGTCATGATTTAAAGGTAGGGTTGAATTAAAACCTTGTTCACTTTGGAAATAAACACGCTTAGAATAAACTAATCTGGAGCCAAAGATGTCTTCTACAGTATCAGATAATTTATTTAATTCTTCTTCACTATCTCCATAGACTGTGACATATAAACAAAATTGAAAAAACTTCTCCGTGCCTTGAGTTAAGGAATCACGTAAATATTCAATATCTCTCAAAGCTGTTTCGCGCAGAGGATCACGAGCAGCTCCTTTTTCAGCATCAGATTCAATCTGTGCTTCTAAAACACCGGCACGATTACGTAATTGAGTTAAAATTAAAGGAGTTTCTACCGGATAAAAATACATAGCGATATCAAAAGTGGAATTTAGATTGATAATAGGAGCAAACCAACCAACCGCAATGTATCGAGGATAAGTAATAACAAAAATAGTACGGACAAATTTGTTGCCCAAACGCAGATAAGTAGGCGTTACCTGCATACTAGAAGGAGCTATTAAATCTTTAATAGACACTACTCCTCGACGATAAGCTATTTCTTCTTCTATAGCCACCTTGGCGACGTCAGCTTGTCTGTCTATTTTTTTAAGCCCTGGATCCTTAAATACAAAATCATCTTTTGGTGATTTTGGATTATAATCTACAGAATCGCGATTTAGATCTACCATATTACTTAACTCTAATTTCTTTAATGGCTTCTAAAGCCTGATTGTCTGATATCTCAGGGTTGTAGGTGTTATAAAATAATTCAATCAAACTTTGAGTATCCAGTTCAGCAACATTTAACCCCATAGATTCTAAACCACTGATTATACTATCTACACGGCGGCTTAGCTCTTTGCGCATTTGATTGAAACGATCATCTTTTATTTCTAAAAACGAAACGGGATTAAATAATTCTAAAAATCTAGAAAAAAAGCCTTTTTTATTATCAGATAAAGCATTATAAGGCACTACAACATAAAAACGCTTGTTCATAATTTTGCCCATCGACACCAACTGACCAACAAAATCGATATACTCAGTAGTCTGGGCTTTTAAAAGTTCATTGGTTTGAGCACGCTCTCTATCTCGTAAATCATTTAAATAGCCCTCAACATTTAACTCACGAGATTGAATAACAATTTGTAAAGGAAAATTGATATTATTTAAAAAATTAACATAGGAGCCGATGATGGCATTCTGTTCATCTTCGTTTTTTAAAGCAAAGTTAACACTGGACACTAAAAGTGCCGCGGTAAGAGTGCCGTCTTTCATGATTACCGTATTGTCACGAATTTCGCCAATGGGCAAATATTTTTGCACCGAAGGCATTGCCTGGCGCTCGCCTATTGGAGCACCGCCAGTAATTTTAACCATATTATCCTATTAACATGTCTTCAGGCTCCTGCCCTTTTCTATAAACGTTAATGTCACTACCCGCATCTTCACTGGAATAATAACCTTTAGTGTCAACGATTAATGATAGTTTATTGAGATGAGAAGTGGTAAAACGTCTAGGCGAATTATTTGACCGACCGGAAGGCGGAATTAAGTCGTCGTGATTGTCCATTTCTGGAACACGATTCCAGGTGCGAATCATTGGTTTACCCGTAGTTTGAATAAAGCACAACAAAAAATAATGAAAATCCATACCGCGAATTTTGGTAAAAGCAAAGATAGCGGCTAGCATTATAGTAAGTATAGCTGAAACTAAGAATAAAGAAAAGTCGAAGATACGATAAAAAATAACAACAAAAATACCACCAACCATTAAAACAAGGAATTGTCTAATAGATAAGGGGCCAACAATCTTGGCCTCGACATCAATAAATTGCGGAACAGTAAATTGCTGCATAATTTTGCTTAATTAGCGACGAAGTGACAGGCGTTGATTTAATTTTATAATAGCTTCAAACTCGGCGTCGGTTAAGAAATCTGTTTCTTGACTACGACGCTTAACTAAACATTTAATAATTGGCAAACCTTCATTTAAGGCTTGAGTACAAACCGATAAATACATTCTGTTGACGGGGCTTTGTTTCCAGGCACTAACCGCCTCTACTTTATAACCAAAATCTTCTTCGGTAATAGCCTGGATTTTTTGCTCAATCATTTCCGTTGCCTTAACAGGATCTGGAGATAACTGACGCAAATTTTTTAAAGTAAAATATCGTAGTTCATCGATTGGTGTATAAACCCTAGGACGAGCCATAACATCTTGCATTAAGACTTTACCACTGTCAGACTTCTGATAATTAGTTTGTACTGAATCTACCAAAGGAGTAGTTGGCTCAGGTTCCAAAATAGTAGGTGTTAAGATTTTTTCTTCGTTAATTAGTTGTTTAGAATTGGCTACTTCAGGTTGTACAACAGTCTTTGAAGCGGTCATAGGCTCTATAGCGATAAGTGTATCATTTTTAATAACCGGCTTAAGTTCAGTAAAATCATAGTTAACATCAGGCCCTTTCTTAACACTGACCATATCAGAGCTATGGCGTTTTGGCATCTCTAACATTGGCTCGCTAACTGGTGCTAACAACTTTTCTTTATTGATTGTTGCAATTTGAGGCAAAGCAGAAAAATCATATTCCACATCACGAAGCAATGGCATAGTGACACCAGACAACCAAGCTGGTTTAGGAGACACGACTGGCTCCTGCCCATCTAAAAAATCCAAAAAAGTGTCAGCTACGGCTGGCAAAATAGCTAGCCCGCCAGCATCAATGGCTTTCAATAGGGTTTCTTTACTAGCTGAACGACTACGAACACCTTTTAAATAAGTGGTGGCAACATTTCTAGCTCGTTCAGTTAAACTACGGCTACTAAAAGTAAGACGACTGTTTTTAATGGCCTGGTCTATTAAATCAACTTCTGGTGCAACAGACTCTATTTGTTTTATAGCAATAGTTTCCGACTTAGCGGTAACTCCCCCGTCGCTAGAAGCCGACTCATTAGTTGTGATACCTAAGTAATCCGCGACGCAGAAAAAGACACTACGACGCAAGTCCATGGCTAATTCCCTAGCGCTAGACCAACCTAAATTCATTTCTTCTGTAAAATAACTTAAAAACTCGGCCGGCTCTATTTCCTTAACCATGACTCGCATAATAAAAACAGCCAAAGAAACTTGATATTTTGATTCCAAGTTTTGTAAAGCAGTGGTCACCTCCGGCGCACCGATAGCGTTCTTTAAGTTGTCCGGTAAGGCTTTAAATTTTTCTAATAGCTCTAGCATGTTATTGATATTTGCGTAATTCTTCTTCTAAAACTAAACGCTCTAAGCTTCCAACAGGATAATTATCTAGTTGTCTTTGTAATTCCAAGGCTTTGGATACTTGGTTATCAGCCACAGTTGGTTTAATAGTAACCTCAGAAATGATAGTTGGTTCTGTGGCAATTGGTGGTGCTACCCACGGCGTAACTGGTTTTAATGCTGCTGATTTAGTGACCGGCAATTCAGCCAAGACTACCGGAGGGCGATTATAGACTTGAGTCGTATTTGTCAATATGCCACTCTCGACCGAAGAATTAACAAGTTCATTGTTTTCAACCGGTATGGAAAAGATTTGCCAGTATTCTGGATTATCACCACTCTGACCAGCTGGAAAGAATTTTATTCGTCCATAAAGCAGTAACAACTTAACTAACCAATGGCATTCTAAAGGGGCTAATAATTTAGCATACTGATCGGTAGTAGCAAAAGTTGTGGCTGTTATAACATCAAGATGCCCAGTACCCTGGCTTTGAACAAAATACTCCAACCAGTGACCAATAGTGGGCTCAACAGCTGAATTATTTAAAACTAATATTTCCCGACTGAGTATTTCTGGATTGTTAAATAAAGTTGAAGACCATATGGTGGACAACTCCGGTTTAGAGCCTAAGAGAAAAATCATGTCCTGATTTAACCCGGCTATTAATTCTGAATCTTCATCTGGTAATTTTAATAAAAACAATAAATCACTATTTAAATATTCAGTAATAACTTGCTGTTTAGTGTCGATATCAGGCTCAACCTGACTTTCGGTTGAAGTGCTAGCTTCATTTTCTAAAATCCAATCGTCATCACGTAATTCTATGGCGGCTTTTTGTTTCTCTGTAACAATTGCTGATTGCTGTGCCTCCCAATGTGGGCGATATTTAGTTGGGTCACCACCCCAAGAAATAATCAGTGCGGAAACATCTAAACCAAGCCACTGGGCCACACCTAACAAACGGGTGCCAGCTAAATCACAAGCAAACTGTTTGGCTAAACTAACAGACAAATTAAAAAGACTGGTGGCAATAATTGGTAATTCTGCTGGAGAAATTTTTTTTAAATAAATACGACGTAAAAGCTCACCTAAGCGTACAATCCCTTCAGCTCCTAAACCATATTTGCGGGCCACAAGTAAGCTAATATCGTCACCTTTATTAGAAGTTAGATACCAGTAAATATCTTCAGGTAAGACACTTAATTGTTCTTTAGTTAAAGAATTCATAAAGCTGTTTAAGTTTTTTGCTGAGGTTGTTTAACAACGTTAATAATGGACGGAATATCTGGATTTAATTGTTGGGCACGACTTATCTTAGTGCCGACGCTTGAACCGCTGGCGTTGGCCATTACATCAATACTAGGGATAATGAAGTTTTGCCAAGCTATTTTAGAAGAATCTTTAAGCTTACCATCTTTAGTGGTGTCGAAATAATTAACTGGCTCAGTCTTTGATTTTTTAATATCGGCTAATTGTTGCTTAGCGGCATCAGCCTGAGCCTTTTGAATCTCGAGTTGGGCTTGAGCCGAAGCTATTTTATTTTGAACTTCTACTTGCCTTAGACGAGCTGATTGCAAATCTTTTTCATATTGTTTATAGCGCTCGCTAGCAGCCATGTCAGAGGGAGAAATAGGATTAGGGACTGCTTTGAGAGGATTGTTAACTAGATTATTGAGATTATCAGTCGCCAGCTTAGCCGCACTAGATAAGTCTTTTAAAGCAGTTTCGGCTTTTTTTTGCTCTGCTTCTTTTTTGTTAGCAACTTCAACAGCCTTATCAATTTCTGCTTGAGCCGTAACTGTTTTAGGCGATTGCTTCATATCAGCTTCAGCCGCTTCTCTGAGTTTGTTTTGTAAACCAACATCGTTAGGAGAAATATCAGGATTATTAATCTTGATTGACTGTAACGCGTTCTGCACTACTTTATTTTTTTCAACTTTATCCATATCAACTGGAGTTTCAGTTCTGGAGTTTAACGTAACTGTTCCAGACTGAGGATGATGATATTTAACCATCATTTCTGTTAACTTGCTGGCTGTTTGAGGATTGGTGTCGCTACGATCCATGGTTTTAATTTTTTCAGCCGATAAGCTGCTAACAAGAATATTAGATAAATCATCGTTATCTAATTTTTCGCCTTGTAGATTTCTATTATTTAAAGTGTGGTCTTCTGCATCAATACCTAAAAGTTGTTTAACTGAAGCCGTCTGAGCAAATTTTTGTAATAAAACTGGATTAATCTTAGAGTCTTGGTTAGGCAACGGCTGGCCATTAGGACCAATTTTAGGCTCACGGTTTACAAAAGCCATAGCATCTAGCTTGCCGGTTAATTTAATATTTTCTGCTCGCATATTAAAGCCATTGCGATCAGCTTCTACTGACATCTTAAAAATTCTATCTTTTTCGCCATTAGTATTACTACGAATCATTGTTCTAGCATCTGCTTCACTTACCTTAGCTCTAATTATCTGACCATCAGTATTTTTTTCGTCAGTTGTTAAAACCTTAACACGTTCTTCAACTTTTTCTCTAAAATTAGCTTCCAGACTTCTGTCGGCGGCAATATGTAGTGCCTCAGCAATCTTGGCTGATTTTTCTGGAGAATCTTCTTTATCTATCTTGCTTATTTCAGCTCTAAAACGCTCCATGCCAATAGCATCAGCATAGTGAGGTAACCAATCGGCTAAACTTTCAGCACTGCTCTTTTCGTTAATAGCCTGTTCTGATAATTTAACTTTACCTTTTTTGGCATCATCTTTAAAACCGGCTATCTCACTAGAAGTGTTGCTATATAAACCCTGGAAAGCCTCATTTTTCATACGCAACTCTCGCAAATCTTTAATTGACTTAGGAGAGCTAGCAACAGCCTTTTCTGCAAAACGAGCAAAGTCAGAATCAAATAAAGGCCCTTTGTCATAGGCAGCCAACGCAAAAGCTTCTCGCTCTTTAGGATTAGTGGCCCCTCTAGCCATACTTTTTAAATCATTTTGAGTCAAATTTTTGTATTTTTCACGGGCTGTTTTTATTTCCTTATCGCGGGCTGAACTTATTTCTTCAATGCGATCACGCTTGCGTTTGGAACCATAATAATTTTCATAAAAAGCTTGACCACCCGCCCCCATAGCTTTAATAACTTGGCCATTTTTATCACGCCATAATTGTTTATCAGCAGATGCGAATGTTCCATCATTTTGCTTCTTGTAAGTCACACCATTTTCTACACGCTTACCTGATTTAGTGGCGTCGTAACGAGCCTGGCTTTGATTATAGCGACCAGTCGAAAAACGATCCCAAGCCTCTTTAGGCATAATTGATTTAGCCAAGCTAATACCTTGAGTAACAAAGCCTTGACGGTTCTCGTTGCCAGTTACTTTACGGGCGAAAGCAGCATCAGCTGTTTTAGCAATACCAATAGTGCTGGCTAAACCAGCTTTAGTAGTAGTTTTAGCTGCAGAAACAGCAGTTTCTTTGGCTTTATTAACAGGCCTCATAACTGTCTTCTTGAGCCAAGAAGCTCCACCCATAACTTTTGTATGCGCCCAACCGACGCCAACGCCAGCAGCAGCGCCTGTGCTTTTAGCTGTAATCAAACCAGCCACTAAAAAAGCTAAAGAAATAGCCAAGCGATATAAGTGATCTGGCGTTCCGGCTTGAGTAACACCCACTATCGGTGGAAAGCTTTTATTGCCTTCGTCTTTGATGGATGAGGAACTGGCACCAATTCTAGCTTTAAAATCAGTATTAGGATCAGTGCCACTGACATTACCCAAAGTAGAAACCGAAAGCCAAATAAAAAAGGCTAACACTGGACCAACAACTACATTATTTGTAAAATCTTTCCACCAACGACTGGAATAACCAGAACCGCCAGGGGCAGCGCTCATTAAATAAGCAGCCGGAGACAAAATGATATAAATCCACAAGAAAACTATTCTGGAAATTAACATAAACAACATGCCAATCATGACGACTAAAGCTACTAAAGCATAGAGAACGGCTAAAAAATAAGAACCAAGAATAGTAATACCATTCATGTCCGAGCTAGAGCCTGTCATACTAACTAACTGTTTAATACCAAGCATTTCAGTCAAGTTACCGGCGCCAATATCTTGAAAACCAGCCACAAAAGTTAACATTACCACCTGAGCAAAGTCTATAATTAAGAAACAAATTAGTCTCGAAAAATTAATAAAGATGGCCGCGAAAATAACCTTTTTAAATAAACTGCTGATGCTGTATTTACTAACCCTCAAAACTGTGGCGAAAGCGATAATTAACAAGATGAGAATAAAAAACATGTTGCACAAATCACGAATAACCAACCAACCATCGCGCACCGGCTGAGAATTAGCAAAGCCATTGTATTGAGCTACGGAAATCATGACATCAACCACTAAAATAAGGAGCTTGCCAATAAACCAGATAATAGCTTCAGCAGCAGCACCTAAAGTACCATAAACAAACCAGCTAACAGGATTATCACCTAGAGCCCAAGCATTGTGTCCAAGTAAAGCAACAACTAATAAACACAAAGTAAACACGCCTAAAAAGCGTCGATGCTTAGTAAGCCTAGCACTGAGTAATGTCTTACTAATAAATATTTTGAAATAATTAAACACAGTTTTATTAAAAAATTTGAGCCAACCCATAGTATAACAACAAGGCTGGAGCAGATAAATACGCTAAAATTATCAAAAATAACGCAACACTTAAAACTATTAAAATTAAAACTATTAGATCTAAAGCTATTAACAGTAATACTTCTAGTAGATGGATTTTCTCTCCGACCCGATAAGTTGTTTGGCGAGCTAATTTATTTTCACCAAGCTTGTCGGCACCAAACTGATCAATCCATTCATGCCCTAAACGGACAAAAATATGCTCCCCTAAAACTAAACTTAAAAAAGTATGGACATTAATCCAAATCAAAGTTAAGCCAAAAGAATCTATTAAATTAAGCCAAGCCTGGGCCAAGGCCTTACTAAAGGAACTAGACAGACTGGAAGTGGCACTATCGAAAGCTTGACCAATTTTGCTTTTTTCGCCATTTTTCTTAGCTTGCTGACGTTGTCTGCGCTGTTCACTATAACGTTGGTCTTCTTCAATATTGTCAATATCTAAATCTTCTTCACTAGTTTTTAATTGACCACTGGGATTAACTGAAGTGTCAGGCAAAGAACGATTTTCGGCAAGTTGTCTTAATCTTTCAGTTTGCTTTAAATAACGCAAATCATCCGCAGTCTGACTCGCCTGAAATTCAGCAAGACGGGAGGTCTGCGATTGGTCAAAAGTAAGATTAGCCGAAGACAAAGACGCTGATTTTAGCGTGGTGTCCATAAAAATTACTGTTCTTAAGTATTATAACATATTTTATAAAGAGCAACCAGTTAAAAACACCCCCAAAATTTGGGGGTGTTAGCAATTATTTTTTTACTTATTATTTTAATAAAACACAGATAGGAAAATCAGTTGAACTTTGGGCAGTAGTTGGGTTGCTAGACATTCCCCAATTATCTTTAACAGTGACAGCCGGTCTAATT
This sequence comes from Candidatus Falkowbacteria bacterium CG10_big_fil_rev_8_21_14_0_10_37_14, assembly GCA_002778705.1. GTDB lineage: Bacteria > Patescibacteriota > Patescibacteriia > Patescibacteriales > Patescibacteriaceae > 1-14-0-10-37-14. The sequence continues at coordinate 16,774 of PFAM01000018.1, forward strand.
AATTTACCTGGGTTATCAGCCGTACCACAAGCCCCAATATAGCTATTATCTATTTTTGTATAGTCATAGAAATGTAGAGCTATATGCGGTTTAGTTTGGTCAGGTCTCTCAAACATATTAGCAGAACGAACCATCTTACGACCGTTATACCCCCAATTAATCGTATATTCACGAAGTGGTAATTGCTCTTGATCGATATGACTATTAAAGCTAATTTGTACCCAACCTCGACTATGTAAAACATATTGTTGAGCAGAATCAGCACCAACTTTAGGGAGGTTAATTTTAACACCATCTACAACTGGACTAATATAACAGAGGTCAGCCGTAGAATTATTGTTATTGAAGACTGGTCTAGGGCCATTACAAGCTTTAAAATATTGGTCATCTGGCTTTTGAAAGCTTGATTGAACCTCTGGGCAATTAGCATCTGGAACATAAGCCCCATTATTCCAACGATAACAGCTAGTGGAATCTACATTGGTAAATAAACGATTGACAGCATAAACAGCTCGATCTTTATTGTCGGAGACATAAAAAGATTTAGTGTGATTAACACAGTCAAATAAACAAACCGGATTACCATTATTATTCGAAACATCACTCACTGTAAATAACATCATTCCTTTATCATCTTTCCAAATAGTACAATTAGTGCCAAGATCGCCAGCTACAGGAGGCATGGCATATCTATATGGCATGCTAGTAAACCTAAAAGATCCTCGTGGTGTATTTTTATTTTTACACATATCATCCCCGTATTCATTGACACAAGCTTTGGACAAACATGTCATATAAGGTGGGTCGGGTAGCTTACTACCATTAGTGCAAGAATACATAGCCCCTCTAAAACCAGAACACTTTTGTAAATCGGCGTCCCAATTACAACATTGATCAAAACCACTGCCACAATTCCTATCAGCCCCATCGTCATAATTATCACCCTGCATACGGATAAAACAATCATCATAAGGGCCTATTGATGCTTTCTCCGAAGAGACGTTTCCTCCATTGCCTTCATCGTTGCCTAAGATATAAGGCTTATCACGTTTCTGGTCATCAATAGTGGCCATACACAAAGCGTTACGATTCGGATCACCAACATCCTTGCCGCCTAAACTGGTGCCAAAATAAGGCACGAAGGGATATAAGCGTTTATCAGTCTTAGAGCCGGTAATGCCCATAGTGGCTTGTTTGTCAGCTAGCTCGGTTTTGGAAAGATAAGCTCCATAATATCCAGAACCAGCTGATTGATTTAGATCAAAGTTTTTATAACCACCCGGTTTATTTTTACCATCTACACCAAAATCAATTTTAGACTGCTTAATAGCAGTTTCCGGTCCAAATAAGCCAGTTAATAAACCTCGAGGAATATTATAACTAGAGCCTGACAGGATACGAGAATACCAATATTTGTTTTTATCTACTTTGATAAAAGTTTTACAAGCAAACTCTGGTTCTACCAGATTTTCTGCCCGGCACTGATCTTCGGCGTCTATACAATAATATAAGTCACTTGGGATATCTAAAGCGGCTCCCTCTTCAAACTCTTCGGAGCTTACTTTATCTAATGGGTACCAAAGTAGGCAAACTGAAGGGTTTCTTGGATCATATTCTAAACAATAACCTTCCCAACCTTTTTTGCGCAAACCGCTATCATTAAAATAATCACAAGACAGGGAATCACGTTCTGGGTAAAGACGACAAGAAGGATGCAAATATTGATTATCACTAACATGTAAACCTGAGGCGATACGAACATCATCAAAATACATTGAACCTTTAGCACATAATCTTAATTTTATCTTAGTGTCGTTATAACCATCTTTAATTTGGAAATTACCAGACAAACGAACCCATTGACTAACTTTATTGGTCGTAGCTATCACCGCAAAACCATTATTACAACCTTGGCTTAGAGGACAATTACCTATTGTGCTACCGCCAATAGAGATTGTGGCCTGGGCACCAAAAGGGATAAAAATATAAGCCGAAGCGACATAATTTAAGCCAGCCACGCCATCTATTTCACGCTCTACGCACCCAGTAGTCTTACCAATAGCTTGACCGTCAGGGACTTGTTTATAACTGCCATAACCCAATTCTTTTTGAATCACGGCAATATCACGAATTACGGGAGCCATAGCCGAATTAGTCTTACCGTCACTGTTAACATTATAAAAACCAGTATTAAATTTAGTTTCAAAACTACCATCAAACTTAACTAAACCATCGCCATACTCTGTCATCGCCCCCAAAGGATACAGCCCGGCTTCTAAATTATTACCATTATAACCAACCTTGCTATAACCAGAAAGGTTAGCAATATCATTTAAAGGAGTGGGGTAGATTTGATTTTGAGCTTCTTTGTCTAAGAAATTAACACATTCACCAGCATCATTTAAACGATCACAAACCGCTCGCTCGTAACAAATTTTTTCTTTGTCATTAAGAGGGTTGATACCGTAACTCTTACAACCCAACCATTCGGAGCAGCTACGGTCTGGATCGACTTTTAACAATATATTAGCATTATTACCCGGTGGCGTTTCACCGGCCTTAGGAGCTGAATTGTCAGGACTGGCCGCAGTATGATAGACAACATTTTGAATAACCCCATTAACAAAAGATCTTTCATTAAACAAGATTTGGCCTTTGACAAAATCTATTTCATTAGGTCTTTCGGTCCCGAGGGTTTTCTTTAAGCGATAAGAAACAATAGCTTCTTTCAGTTCTGCGTAATTACCGCCGACTGTACAAGCAACAGAGCTAGCGCTAGCGACACGAGGAGATCTAATATAGAACTCTTCGCTATAATATTGCGGTGTAGTAACAGTATTACTAACAGCACGCAATAAATTATCAGCACCAAGTACTTGTAGTTCTTGATTTGGGCAAGTGATATTGGCTGAGCCGACATTGCCGGCTTTCAAGATGTATAGTTTGTCGTAATCCAATTTTATGGTAGTATCTCTAGCAATCAAATTATAACTAATACGAGATTCAGGATCGATATATTCTGTACAAGTATCTTGTGCTTGGCCACAAGCCCCGGCCCAACCGTCTGCCTTCATGCCAACTGGTTGGCTCTTGTCAGCTACCACACCTAAGCCGACGGTTTTTTGTAAATACTGTTTAGGATTACCGTCCGCGTCAACATAATCTGTATCCAGAGTACATTTAACATTACTGCCAGTTAATAAGCACTGATTATTGCTGGTACAATCAGCTTTATTAGAACAAGTACCCTGACTGGCGCAATGCCAACCAGCTTTATCGTCTTGACGGCAGATTTGAGTGTCGCTTTCCGGACAAGCTTGTTTACAAATATCTTCGCTGGCAAAAACCGCTTCAGCAAAACAATAAGACAATCTTTTTTGATACCAATCGGAATTATTATCTACTTGTCTAAACTCACAAAGCTTATTACCCGGATCTTTGAAATAAGTTTTTCCGCCATTACTATCCAACCAATCAACACAACCAACATCAACCGTCTTACAAAGATTTTCAGCATAAGTATCAGGATTGTTTAACCAATAGCCATCTTTATAAGCCAATTTTTCTTCATTATAAGCACCTAGTCTTTGGCAACCTTTTTTAGCTGAATCACATTTTTTAGCTTCATCATAAACTACATAAGTGACATTATCAGCCGGCACATTAACGCAGTCCGGTTCATTACAAAGACCATCTTTATTAGTATCATTAAAAATCTGAGCTCCAAAGTTTTTAGAATTATGGGTATCTAACAAAGCTTCACAACCCACACCCGAGCTTTGACAAAGAGCATCAAAACTTCGCAAGAAACGATCTTGACCATTACCATCTTTATATTGACGGCAACCAAGCATATACAACGGGAATGGATTGCCTTGGTGATCTTGATTACAACTTTCTGGAGTGACCCAAGAATCTTTAATTAGATAATAACGATCGTCGGCTTCTAATAATTTAAGGTTGTCTAAATAAACACCGCTAGCATTATCACTAAATCTAATAACAAGACTATCTAAATCATCACGAGTAATCTCGGAAATAGCAAATTTATAAACTTGCCAATCAGCTGTTAAACTAATATTCTTACCGAACATTAAATTATCGGCGGTAAGTGAACCAGCATTAAAAGAAATATCGCTAATACTAAGGTTAGGGGTGTTAGTCTTAGCCAAGAAAGATAGTTCGTATTTTTTGCTAATTTTTACGCCGCTAACATTTTTTACCAAAAAATTACCAGAGGTTTGTAGGGAATGCCCGCCTTGAACCACCGCTTCGGAAGCCACAGTAACTTGATCGGTAGAGGGACCCCAATTATTTAAGCCCTTTTCAAAAGTGTCATTAAATAAAATGCGTAATTTATTGCCAAAATTGCCAACATATTCAGAACAACCAGCTTCAGCGGCACTACATTTAACTCCCTCACCCGGGATAGCCATGTAAATACAAGATTGATGTTCATCTTGCCAAACCCCACCACCACGACAGACAACACAATCAAGAGTATCGCTACGCCAATGACCATCAGCTGCCGTACACTCTGAAACATTGCTGATTTGAGAACTGACATTAGGGTTGGCAATACGATAAGGATGACAATTATCGGCACAACTGACAGTTTTTTTATAGGAGTGGTAAGAAACATGACCATCCTTACCATAAAACTGACGACAATCAGGGTTATAGTCAGGACTGTCAGGCGCTAAAGCAAAAATAGTTGAATCACACAAACCAGTATCAATACTATCACCTGTGTTATCGTCATCTAACGTAGCTGGTTGATCTAGAATACCTTTGGTAGATTGATTAGCCTTTAAGCTGTAAACTACTAATTGGAAACCGGTCTCAGCCGAGCCTTCCCAAGTATAAAATTCTCCACAATCTTCAGATTTAGCCATGCACTGACGCAAGCTAGCATAATACTCATTTTCTTCTCCGCCCTCTTTAACCCGATCTAAATTAACAAACAAAGAACAACCAGTGGCTTGAGGTCGACAAGTTTTGGTCGTAGCTGGGATAAAATGTTCTTCCCGTGCCTCATAAAAAGTATTGGCCCGCTGGATATAAGTATCAAAACCTACGCATTCTTTAGGGCAAACATCTTTCGGCTTAGTTTTAGCGGCAATCTTATCTTGATTTTTAACATCAATAAATAACTGACAACCAACCTCATCTTTGCTACAACGACGAACAAACTTAGCACAGACGGTTGGAGCATCTGGACGTAAATTATAATCGACTGGAGGATTAACATAACAAGCTTTTTCTAAATAACTTGGTAATAATTTAAGATAAGACAAATTATTAGAACCATACTCCGTATAATTAGAGGCTACGCCAACTTCAAATTTGATATTATCAACATAGACCTCAGAACCAGCAGAAGGTTTAATCCAGAAAGAATCAGCATTTAATTCAAAATTATTATTAACTGTTAATGTAAATTGCTCCCAACTATTAACAGTGGTAGAGAATAATTTTTCAGCTTGAGAGGTCCCCGACTTACCAATACCAACTTCTGCTTGCCCGCTAACCACATAAACATAAGCGGATAAAGTGTATAGACGGTCTAGGTCAAAATTAAAACCAGCTGGAATTAAACTACTATCGCTTGGTCCATAATAAACACCTCGACTACCAAGATTGAGAGATCCTAAGCCTTGGTAGGTTACCACGCCAGTCTGTCCCTTAATGGCCACTGCTCCACTAGCGGACCAGCGTTTAGTATCAACCGCTTCAAAACTACCATCACCAATTAAATTAGTCCCTAAATCATCATTGAAACGAATAAATTGATGGCACCCCTCTTCGTTATTACGACAAGTTACCACACTTTTATCTAAGAAAATTGAATTGTTGGCAACCCAATCAATCTTATCAACATTAGCTGTGTAGTTACCGGTTGTAGCATAGCGAGTACAGCCAACATTGCTTTCATCGCACTGAGCAAAGTCTAAAGTGTTGGCTAACAAATAAACAGCCTTGCCAGTAGCAGAACGATAGGCGGTACAAGTGTTAGATAAAGGAGCACACTCGGTGTCGCTTTTATTTTGACTAAATAGCCAACCACGACGTTCTTTAGTGCAGTACCCGTAGAATTGACAAGAACCATCATTACCGGTTTTAATACAAGATCGTTCATCCCCACAATAATCACTCGTACGATCAACTACTAATTGGCGTTGGACATAGGTACAATCAGCTAAGCATTTAAAATCTTTACGATTTTGTTTAGTGGTTAATTCCCCTTCAGTACAACAATCATCAGCCATAATACACGAAACTTCTTGCCCATCAACCTTAGCAACTGTTTTACCGGCATCCGAAGAACAATAACGAGTACCAGTCTCGCGAGAAGAAGGATCTTGTTGTAAATAAGCACCAAAACCACGAGCAGCACAATAATAATCTGGTAGCTTTAAGACCCAGTAAGGGTCAACTAAACCAGCACACCAGTCACTGTAATAACCAGTGATATCATCATTTTGGGCATAGCAAGCCAACATATCTTTTAATGATATGCCGCTTGGTCTTTGGGGTACACTATTGTTAAGGACTGTCAGAGTCTGACCTTGTGCTAAATTATTACCAGCATACATAGATTGAATCTTTTGGGCGGCTAATTCCCAACCAACTGGAATAATTCGATATTTACGCAAAATTAACATGGAACGATAAGGATAGCCT
>PFAM01000018.1:23512-24146 GCA_002778705.1 Candidatus Falkowbacteria bacterium CG10_big_fil_rev_8_21_14_0_10_37_14
AAAACGGGTGCTGATAACGCACTCGGTTGGACCTGGGTTTTTAGGATTAGAACAAGTGCTCAAATCTGATAGAACATTAAGGCGACCAGGCTCAGAAAAAACTGGCTCGGTCATTCGACTAATTTTAGCTTCGATAGCCTGGCGGTTACTACCTCGACCACGATAATCAGCTAAATTAACAAACTCACTTTCGTTAATGCCTCCCATTAAAGTCTGCCAACCAACCAAAGCAGCTCGATTTAAAAAGATATTAGCTGCATCGACTAAAATATCACCAGTTACGGTACCTAAATTATCCCAAAGTTTTTGATCCGTTAATTGTTTTCTGGCCTCGGCCTCGCCAGGTGTACCGGTTAAATCGCCAGCGAAATTACGAACATCCAACCAACCTTTATTAGCGATAGTTTCTTTTTCTGAAATTAGAACCTGACTATTTTTATATTGCACTAAACGCTGACTAACTTCTAGAGCGACTGATAAATCATTAGCTAACGGATTAAAATTAGTCGATAGTTTTTTTAAATAATCTTTAGCTGATAAACTGCGAATACGATCAGCCTCTGTTTGCCAATTACTAACCATTTCACTAAAACTACAATCCGGCTGATATTCTTGATTATATTGAGTTAACCCG
>PFAM01000020.1 GCA_002778705.1 Candidatus Falkowbacteria bacterium CG10_big_fil_rev_8_21_14_0_10_37_14
TTTATATGTTTGATTTTCTTTTACATCATCATATAAAACAGAATCAATCAGGTGTTCATCTTTATTAAATAAGCGGACTTCATCAAAAGTATTGTTAAGTGTGAGTTTAGTTTCTTCTTTTCCCAAAATAAGATAATCCCGCGATTTGATAGCGCGGTCTTGAATAGTGTGTGGCTTACTTCCACCGTCCTGATCATCAATTGTCCAGTTATCTAAAATTACATCAAAATTATTTGGATTATATAATTTGATATATTCAGCATCATCACTGCCTTCTGGGTTTGGAAAAATTTCTGTAATAAAAATTTGGCCTGTTGTTGTGGCTAAACTAGATAGAGTTAAAATTGTATTAGTTATTGGACCTGTGCTTTCAGATTTTTTGCTTCTAATATAAACAACATCAACTGAATTTAAAACACGAATTACAGATGTTGTAATAACTTCATTGTGTCCATCATTTATTGTTAGCTTAATAATATATTCCCCTAAATCATTAAAAGAATATTTAAAAGATTCTCCATTTGCTTGAAAATTTTTTCCAATTTCCCAAAGACAAGATAAATTATCATTATCAGAATCATATAAATTGTCCGCGTAAATTGTAAATATTTCTTTTGGGGCCACTGGGTTGTTTGAAAAATTAATTACAGCGCTTGGCAAATTATTTGGATTTGTAAAATCATTCATGCTTGAAGGAGTTTTTGTTGATGACCAAAAAAAATCATCTTGTTTAATGTCATAACTATAGCTGTAATCTTCAATAGTTGATGAATATGATACCTCATCAACAAGATTTCCATTTGAATCATACAAGTAAATTATTTCTGAAGAATTATTAAGCGCGATTTTCGTTGTTGAACGATATATTGCTTTGTATTCTCCTGGTACGAGCGTAATTGCTTTAAGTGTGATTACTTTTGATTTATCAGAAAGCTTCCAGTTTTCTAAAGAGATTGATGTATTATTATTGTTCCAGATTTCTATGAATTCAGCTTCTTCTGATCCGCTTGGATTTGGAAAAACTTCTGTGATTTTTACATTTTCAGGATAAGCAGTTTTTGGCAGAATAATTCCTCCTGTTGTTGGGGTTGGCTCTGCTATTGGTTGAGTTTCCTCTGATGGTTCTTCTGGGTCTGGTTCTGGATCTTCGGCTGGATTTTCCTCTGCTGTTACTTGTCCTGGAGTTGGTATTTGGGCAATCCAATTTAAGCCAGATAATTGCAAAGAATTGCCATCTCCATCAGCGCCCCAGTCATTTTGATATACTACTGAATCAATCTCTATGCTTTCAGAATCAAACAGTTTAATGTTGTCAGAGTCATTTTTTAGATTAACCACGCTATCTATGATAATTCCAGAAAATTCCGGCCAATCTTCCAGAAAAATTTCGGGTTTGTCGACTAGAATAACATATTCTTCTTTAGGAATCACAATTGATCCTTGGAAAATATTTAGTCCATGTTTAGTTTCTCCGTCGCCGTCATAAAATTTCCAGTTACTCAAATCTATTTCTGAATCACTATTGTTATAGATTTCAACCCATTCATGTTCACTATCAGTTCCTTCTAAGTTGTACATTATTTCTGTAAATATTATATTTGATGCTGATTGAGTCTGTGGCGCGAAAATAAAAAAAACCACAAACATAAATGTGGCCCAAAAATTTTTTATTTTCTTTTTCATATCCTCCTATTAATATGATTGGTCTGCCACCCATAGCTCTGTATTCAGAGCGAAGGGTGGTGCCGGAGAGAGGACTCGAACCTCCACGCCTTGCGGCACCAGGTCCTAAACCTGGCGCGTATACCAATTTCGCCACTCCGGCTTACTAATCACAAACATAACAAAAAATAACCAATATGTCTAATTTTATTTTTTAACTTAGATTAGTATTTTTTATTTTTAAATGTAGTTTTAAAATGGCTAAAATAGGCCAATTTTATTAAAAATAAAGTATTTGACTTTTATTTTAGCTTGCGTTATAATTGTATTCAGAAATTGAGATAAAAGTGAGTTATTCACTTCTAATCCACATAATTATCAACAGTATGGAAAAAGTAGCTAAATTAAAGGAAAAAATTGGCGGATAACCACATTGTTTTAATTATTAAAAAATAAAAATCCGCTTATGTTAGCGGTTTTTTGATTCTAGAATAGAAAATCATTGATTTTTAGAGAATAGTAAAGTAATATTGTTCTGTGAAAATCAACCCCCCCTTCACTAAAGTTACGGAGGGGCAAGCGGATAGCAAATTAACAATTTGACAGTCCCTCTATATTTAGCCATATAGATGTGGCTGTTGGAAACGAGCATCAATTTAACTACTTATGGGTAATTAAGTAGTTGATTAGTAGAATTACATCAAACAATAATCTATCTTAAGTGATTCAATAGCATTTAAGATAGACGCAAGTAATCACTTAACTATTTAAGTGGTTGCGCACAATTAAGTGTAAACGGTGGATGCCTAGACACAAGAAGCCGATGAAGGACGTTGTAGGGTGCGAAAAGTCTCGGTGAGGTCCCAAACAACCTTTGACCCGGGAATGTCCGAATGGGGAAACCCGCTATGGTGGAAGACCATAGCATCATATACTGAATACATAGGTATATGACGGTAAGCTGGCGAATTGAAACATCTTAGTAGCCAGAGGAAAAGAGAGAAACACGCACGATCTTTTACTAGCCATTTTCATGAGCGGCTGGTAAAAGTATCGTGTTCTATTCCGCTAGTAGCGGCGAGCGAAAACGGATCAGCTAAAACCTAATTAACTTAAGCAGAATGATAATTCCCTTCGGGGAAGAGGATTTTTGTGGAAGGCTTTGCGGCCATATGTTGATTATGGGGTTGTGAGAATATTATATTTTAAAAGCGCAAACTTTTATAAAGAGTTAAAATTAACTTCCCTAGTAGAATCTACTGGAAAGTAGGACCAGAGAAGGTGATAGTCCTGTATGCAAAAGGGGTTAATACTCTTATAATATTTCTCGAGTACCACGGAACTCGTGAAATTCCGTGGGAATCAAGCGCGACTATGCGCTAAAGCTAAATACTTCTTGTGATCGATAGTGAACTAGTACCGTGAGGGAAAGGTGAAAAGCACCCCTTTTAGGGGGATGAAATAGTATCTGAAACCGTTTACTTACAAAGAGCTGGAGCCCTCCTTCGCTTTTCGCTTCGCGCAAAAGCTACGGAGGGGCTTCGCCCTGCATATAATTATGTATGGGGCGTAGCCCCACCGTAGCCCGAAGCGGAGCGTAGGGCGAAGGTGGGTGACAGTGTTCCTATTGAAGAATGAGCCAACGAGTTTATATATACTGCAGCTTAAGCTCCTATGGAGTGAAGGCACAGGGAAACCAAGTCTTAACCGGCGTATGACTTTATTACATTGCCCTTTTTGGGCAGTGTAATTGAGTCAAGGTAGTATGTATAAGACCCGAAGCCGAGTGAGCTAGCCATGGGCAGGGTGATATCGCCGTAATAAGCGGAGGAAGCCCGAACCCACTTGTCGTATAACGCAAGGGGATGACCTGTGGTTAGAGGAGAAATTCCAATCGAACTCGGCAATAGCTGGTTCTCCTCGAAATAGTTTTAGGACTAGCTGTTTGTATACCCGCGGGGGTAGAGCACTGAATGGGATGGGGTGACTTTTGTCTACCTATCCTAACCAAACTCCGAATACCGCGGTTTTCAGCAAACAAGTCAGACCATGGGGGCGAAGCTCCATTGGTCAAAAGGGATACAGCCCAGATCGTCATCTAAGGTCCCCAAATTATGGTTAAGTGGTAAAGGTGGTGTTAGGACTCATACAACTAGGAGGTTGGCTTAGAAGCAGCCATCCTTTAAAGAAAGCGTAATAGCTCACTAGTCCAGTCCTTTCGTGCCGAAAATTTAACGGGGCTAAACCATATACCGAAGATACGAACTAATCATTTTTAATGATTATTGGTAGAGGAGCATTCCAGTGGCGTTGAAGCGTACACCGTGAGGTGGCGTGGAGCAGCTGGAAGCGAGAATGTTGGCATAAGTAGCAAGAAGGCAGGCGAAAACCCTGCCCGCCGAAAATTCAAGGTTTCCTGGGCAACGATAATCGACCCAGGGTTAGGCGATCCTAAGCCGAGGCCGAAAGGCGTAGGCGATGGAAGAGACGGTTAATATTCCGTCCCTAGTAATTGTTTGTTTTATAGTGACGCAGCGTTAACTGCTTGAACGTCCTTTTGGATTGGGACGTTTGCTTTCAGGTTTGGTTTACGCCAGATCAGTTAGTGAGAAGAAAAAACCTTCGGGTGGATTCAATTCAGGCGTGCGTGCTGCCTAGAAAAACTATAAAACGTTAAGCTTTTACTATCCGTACCGTAAACCAACACAGGTGAATAGGTCGAGAAGACCAAGGCGTACAAGATAACCCTCGTTAAGGAACTCGGCAAAAAAGCGGCCGTAAGTTCGCAATAAGGCCTGCCCGGCATCTGCCGGGCCGCAGCTAAAGATTTCAGGCGACTGTTTACCAAAAACACAGGTCCCTGCTAAACCGTAAGGTGACGTATAGGGGCTGATGCCTGGCCAGTGTCCGAACGTTAAGGGGAGAGGTGCAAGCCTTGATCCGAAGCGCGGATGAACGCCAGCGGTAACTATAACCGTTCTAAGGTAGCGAAATTCCTTGTCGGGTAAGTTCCGACCTGCACGAATGGCATAACGATCTGAAAACTGTCTCAACGAGGGACTTGGCGAAATTGCAAGATGAGTGAAGATGCTCATTACCCATGGTTAGACGAAAAGACCCCGTGAAGCTTTACTATAACTTGATATTGGTATATAGATTTTTATGTTTAGAATAGGTGGGAAACTTTGAAGCTTGAGCGCTAGCTCAAGTGGAGTTACCAGTGAAATACCACCCTTAAAACTTTGTATATCTAACTTTGCGCCGTTAGCCGGCCAAAGAACAGTATCTGGTGGGTAGTTTGACTGGGGCGGTGGCCTCCTAAAATGTAACGGAGGCGTTTACAAAGGTTGACTAGCGCTGGATGGAAATCAGCGCGATAGGGCAAACCCAAAAGTCAGCTTTACTGCAAGGGCAACAACCCGAGCAGTTGCGAAAGCAGAAGTTAGTGATCCGACCGTACGATATAGGACGGCGGAAGCTCAACGGATAAAAGTTACTCCGGGGATAACAGGCTGATCTCCCCCAAGAGCTCACATCGACGGGGAGGTTTGGCACCTCGATGTCGGCTCATCGCATCCTGGGGCTGAAGAAGGTCCCAAGGGTCCGGCTGTTCGCCGGTTAAAGCGG
>PFAM01000005.1:0-5257 GCA_002778705.1 Candidatus Falkowbacteria bacterium CG10_big_fil_rev_8_21_14_0_10_37_14
AACGATAGCTATGCTAAACAAAACTTCTATCATTGAGAAGCCTGATTCAATTACTAATCTCTTGTTAAATAATAACATAAATTAAAAAATAATCATTTTATTAATTATAACACTATTCCACCCCCCTCACAAGAAACTAACAAAAAACAAAAAAACACAGGTTCATTACTGACCCATGTTTTATCTTAAAGTAAACAATTGTTCTTAGTTGTTCTTTGGAGATCTTCGCTATTGCAAAGATAAATTCAAGATTACCAACGCTTACCGGTTTCTTCTAACTTACCTAGCTTGCGCAAATATTCTTTTTTCTTACGTAATTCAAGGGAAATCAACGCACTACCCTTAATAGCATTGCTATTAGGCTCACCACGATGATACCGGCGTTTACGGGCTTCCATCAATTTTCCAGACTGTTGTAAACGTTTATTAAAACGTCGCAAAAAGCTTTCAAAACTTTCGCCTTTCTTTCTTTTGAATTGCACCATAATATAACACCGACCTTTCTAGTTTGTATTTGTGGCTTATATTAGCCGATGTTTAAGCGTCTGTCAAGTTCATTGACTAATTTACGCATATCAATTGTTTCTTGCACTCCTGATTCCATATCACGCAGCAAAATAGTATCATCCATTAATTCTTTTTGACCTAAAATTAAAGTAAAACGAGCATTAACCTTCTCAGCTTCATCTAGTTGGCCTTTTAAGTTATCACAAATAAAGTGTTCTCGAACCTTAAAACCAGCACGCCGAAGTTCTTCAAACAAGGTCATGCACTTCTGTTTAGCTGATTCAGCTAGTTGAGCAATAAAAATATCAATCTTTTCTGACCCTCCAACCGTAATATTGTGGCTACGAATCCGAGAAATAGTTCTCTCCACATCAATCACAATACCCGAAGCGGCTCCAATTTTAGCACCCAAAATATCTATTAAACCAGCATAATTACCACCAGAGGCCAAAGCAGTGTGGCGGCGAGTCTCCCCTAAAGGCACAATTTCAAAAATAGTTTTACTCCAAAAATCATAACCTCGAAGTTCAAATAACTTTGTATTAAGAGCATAAGGAATCGACAAATTATCTAAAAATTCTAAGACTCTTTCAAAATGTTTACGACAGCCATCACATAAATGATCCACTGCCGGTGGCAATTCTGCTGCCACCTCGATACATGCGGTTTCTCTACAAGCAAACACCGCCAAAGGATTTTTCAATACAGCCTTTTTACAATCATTACACAATTTGGCCTTGCGACCTCTTTCTTTCCAAGCTTCATTAAGTTCTTTTAAGTAAGCCTGATGACATTCCTGGCAACCAACAGAATTCACTTGTACTTCCACTTCTAATTGCAATTCTTCAAAAAAATGATACGCCATTAAAATTAGTTGAACATCACCCGAAGCACCAAAATTACCAAGCAAGTCAAAACTGGCCTGAGTAAATTGTCTAGCTCGACCACCCTGCGCCGCATCATACACAACCACTGGACCTGTCCAAAAACTTTTAACAATACCTCCTAAATTTAATAAACCATGTTCCAAAAGACTGCGAACCAATCCCGGTAAAACATCAGGCCTCAAAGCCACTTTTTCTCCAGTTTTAGTTTGCATTAAAGCTAATTCTTCAGTTACTAAAACCGAGTTCTTACCAGCTGCCTTGTCATAAAGCGATTGATATTCAAGTAAAGGTAATTCAGTGCGTTGAAAATTATAAATTTTTGCCAAATCATTTAGCTTGCGGTTTACCAAATCCCAGTATTTATATTCATCAGGCAAAACATCTTTCAGGCCCCTAACTTTAGACAACAAAGCCGTCTCCTTGCTTTTTTTAGGGACTTCTATGGTTTTTTTGTAACGATTATTGTTCGTTTTACTAGGCATACGCTATTAGTTACAAGTTTATAAAGTTAAAAGTTAATAAAGTTCATAATGTACCGCTATGCGGATTTTTATTTTGTATTAGTTTTTTACTTTATATCAAACTTAAAAACTTTATGAGCTTTACAAACTTATTAATATCTCGCCCCTTCGATAAGACCAAATTTATCAAACGGCCAACCCCTAAAGACTACTCGTCCAATAAAAAAACTACTATTAACAGGACCGAAAACTCGACTATCCTGACTAAACATTCGGTTGTCTCCGAACATAAAGTATTCGTTATCTTTCAATTGAAAATCCGCAAACAAAGGATTAGAAGCGATCGTAGCTAAATCAGCCGGTAAATATGTTTCTGGCAATTGCCAACCATTAGGATTCGCTTCGTTATAAATTTTAATATGATCATTTTTAACCACTATCCTCTCGCCAGGTAAACCAATCAATCTTTTAATATAGTACTCCTGAGGATTTTTAGGATAACGAAACACCACAATCTCTCCTCGTTTAGGATTACTATAACGGTAGGTTAAACGATCTATTACTAAATACTCGTGATCATGCATATTAGGCTCCATAGAAGCACCTTTCACATAAAACGGTTCAGCAATAAAATAACGCACCGGCAAAATAATAGCCAAGGAGATAATAAACATCTTTAAAGTCTCCCAAACTGCTGACAAAAATTTTTTCATAAATTAAAAACAAAGCGTTAACAAGTTAACACAGATAACCCTAAAGCGTCAAGCCTTTTTTCTTGCCCCGCCTCGCGGGGTTACCTCCTTTTTGTTTTTTTCGTAATCAGCCAAATCCATAGTGGTTTTAATCACCGTGTCTGGATTAAGCGAGATAGAATCAATACCGGCGTCCGTTAAAAATCTAGCAAAATCAGGGAAATCTGAAGGCGCTTGCCCGCAAATCCCCACCTTTTTGCCGGTTTTTTTGCCAACCTCTATTAAAAAGCGAATTAACATTTTAACCGATTCGTTTTTTTCATTAGCAATCCCAGCCACATGTAAATCACCAGCATCACGGTCAATACCTAAAGTAAATTGCGTTAAATCATTAGAACCGATTGAGAAACCATCAAAAATCTTAGCAAAACGATCAGCTAAAATAATGTTAGTAGGAATCTCTGCCATCACATAAACCTGTAACCCCTTTACTCCACGCTTCAAACCGTTATCAGCCATAATATCCAAAACTTTCTGCCCCTCCTCCACTGTTCGACAAATCGGAATCATGATTTTGATATTAGTCAAACCCATTTCCTCACGTGCTTTTTGTAACGCCTTACATTCCAAAATAAAAGCCGCTTTGTAGCGAGGGTCATAATAGCGAGAAGCTCCACGCCAGCCAATCATCGGGTTGGATTCAATCGGTTCATAATCCGTTCCACCGATTAAATTAGCATACTCATTAGTCTTAAAATCAGATAATCGCACAATCACATCTTTCGGATAAAAGGCCGCCGCAATTACGCCCACACCCTCGGCCAATTTATCGACAAAGTATTGTTTCTTATCTTTATAGCCAACAGTTAATTCACCAATCTGCTTTTTTAATTTCTTATCTTTCAGAGTATTAAAATTAACCAAAGCTAAAGGATGAATCTTGATATGGTTATTAATAATAAACTCTTCACGCGCCAGGCCCACACCGTCGTTTGGAATAAAGCTAGAGGCAAAAGCAATATCGGGGCTACCGATATTCATCATTATTTTAGTCTTCTTGGGTCTTTGTAAATCCTTGATACTGGTTTTATTAACCTTAAACGGCACGACACCTTCGTAAACATAACCATCATCACCCTCAGCACAACTAACTGTTATTTTTTCGCCAGTTGTCAAAGATTGACTACCTTTTTCAGTACCAACTACACATGGTATACCTAGCTCACGACTAATAATAGCTGCGTGACAAGTTCGTCCACCTTTATCTGTTACAATTGCTGAAGCGATTTTCATAATCGGCTCCCAATCTGGATCAGTCATATCAGTGACCAGCACTTCACCCTGTTTAAATTTGCCAATGTCTTTGACACTCATGATTTTATTAACCACGCCATTACCAATCTTATTGCCAACACTTCGACCACGCGCCAAGATTTTAGTTTTTTTAGAAATCACATATTCTTCAATCACACTATAATCACGGACACTTTGAATAGTTTCTGGTCTAGCTTGCACGATATATAATTTCTTTTCATTGCCATCAAGCGCCCATTCCATATCCATCGGCCGTTTATAATGCTTTTCAATCTTTACTGCCCAATTAGCCAAAGTTAAAGCCTGAGCATTAGTAATAGAATAGCGTTCTTCATCTTTAATAGCCACTGGCACATCTTTAACTGGTCGCTTGGCCTTAGCCCTCATATCATAGACCATTTTTATTTTCTTGGATCCGAGTCGTTTAGAAATAATTTTCATAGTCGGCTTAAAGACCAAAAACTCATCAGGATTAACCTTACCTTGAACAATATTTTCGCCTAACCCATAAATCGAATTAATTAATACCGTACCAGCAAAACCGGATTCTGTGTCAATGGAAAACATCACACCTGAAGAGGCCAAATCAGACCGCACCATTTTTTGCACTCCCACCGATAAAGCGATGGAAAAATGATCAAACTTTTTATCTACTCGATAACTAATAGCCCGCCCGGTAAATAAACTAGCAATACAAGCCTGTACCGCTTTTAACAAAGCTTCTTCGCCAGAAACATTTAGATAAGTATCCTGTTGCCCGGCAAAACTAGCATCAGGCAAATCTTCCGCAGTGGCCGAAGACCTGACTGCGACATGAAGATTTTTAGTTTTATGTTGAGCTGATAATTTTCGATAAGCTATAATAATTTCTTTTTTCAAAACATCAGGATATTTGGCGGCAATAATTGCGGCTCGCACTTTCTTAGCGCGATTGTCCAAATCTACAACCTTATGAGTATCCAGGCCATCCAAAATAGCGTGAATCTGTTTTTTTAAACCTGTTTTTTCAAAGAAAAAACGATAACCTTCAGCGGTGGTCGCAAAACCATTAGGGATATTAACACCCTGTTTAGTTAGTTTTTGATACATTTCGCCAAGCGAAGCGTTTTTACCGCCGACCTGTGGCACATCTTTGATACCTAATTCTTCAAAGAATTTAATAAATTTGGGCATAGGGATAAATAACTTTAAATTTTGTAATTTTTAATTTTTAAATAAACACAGAGTTTTTGTTTAAAAAATTGATTGTCTTTTATTTGTTCATTATAGCACTTTTTAAAAAAAGTGTAAAAGATTTACCCCTGTTTTCTAACCCCCACTTTACTCATCTTCCTGTCCACCCAAAAATATTCATAAAATCGCTTGTCTAGCCCCACAATAAACCTGAAACAACTGC
>PFAM01000005.1:5281-5601 GCA_002778705.1 Candidatus Falkowbacteria bacterium CG10_big_fil_rev_8_21_14_0_10_37_14
TTATAACCACTTGTATACTGCTCTAAAACAAACAATACTAAAAGGAAACTTTTAGATCTTTAACCAAGTCTCTCCGATATAAATATCGGAGAGACTTTTAGCTAGTCCTTAAGACAGCGGACAGAAAAGCCGTTATTCTTAGAATCACTGCTACGGTACGACTGCGAGCGGTAAGAATACAAGATACGGCGCCACGCATTAGTGGCTGAGTACTGAGACGACGACCAGAAGTCAGCGCCCATGCCACGATAAGTGAACGCAGCAACTAATCCTTCGCCGGCCGGTAAAGCAGAAAAACCTGCAGTATCAGTGCCATAATA
>PFAM01000005.1:5624-5908 GCA_002778705.1 Candidatus Falkowbacteria bacterium CG10_big_fil_rev_8_21_14_0_10_37_14
GATAGATATTAGTAGGTATACCAACACTCAGACTACCCAATGCAGTTCTAGCAGATTTCATCTTTCTACTAGGATTAGTAGTTACATTAACAGTCGTTGGTCGCCAGCCTGTGGTGCCACTAGTACCCATCTGGTCGGCAAAGTAATTAGTACCATCGTTAATAACAGGGTCAAGATAATTTTCTAGGGTAGCAAATTCTTTGTCACTTGGGATATGCCAACCGACCGGGCAAATACCTTGTCGCTTAGCGTTAGCACCAGATCCAGTGTAGGCAGTGAATTGT
>PFAM01000006.1 GCA_002778705.1 Candidatus Falkowbacteria bacterium CG10_big_fil_rev_8_21_14_0_10_37_14
TTTGAAGCATTGCAAAGGGTATAAAATTAAAAAAATTATCAGGAGCCGTATCCTTAGTTGACTTTTTTATCTCGGTGGACTATAAAATAGAGGTAGTGAAAAGCACTTTTCGTAAGTCTTTTCCGTTTTTTTGTTGTGTATGATTGCAAAAGAAGATTATCAACCAGCCTTAGTGCTGTTTGGTAAATTAAGCGTTTGGATTGGTTTGCCAGCCGTTATTGCTTTATTTGCTGGCAATTGGCTGGACGAACGTCTAAATACAGCCCCTTGGGGTTTGTTATCGGTTACGATGCTGGCTTTTGTTATCTCGATGTTTGGTTTAGTCAAAGAAGCGATGGCTAGCTTAAAAAACATTAAAACGCCAAGCGCTAAAGATTCAGAATTAAAAAAAGATTAATAGTTTTATGTCAGTTACGCCAGTCAATAATTTAGAAGAAATAGCAGTTTCTGAAGTTCCAGAAAAAGCTGATGTTGTCGAAGAAGGGCATACCCTTTATGCTGAGCCAATTGCTCATGTTGGCTCTCTACCGATTACTAATTCCTTGGTTAATTCTTGGGTGGCTGTTTTTGTTGTTTTAATTTTAGCCATAACATTACATAAAAAAATAGCGCTAATCCCCGGTAAAATTCAATCGGTGATGGAGATGTTTTTAGAAATTTTTCTAAATTTGTTTGATGGCGTGACTAATAATCGTCAAAAAACCTTGCGATTTGCGCCCTTTGTCTTAACTTTCTTCTTTTTTATTTTAATCAACAACTGGTTAGGTATAGTGCCCGGAGTTGGTTCTATCGGTTTAATGGAACAACTTGGCGGGCAAGAAGTCTTTGTACCATTTTTTCGTGGCGGTACCGCTGATCTAAATACAACACTAGCTTTAGCCTTAATTGGTGTGGTGGCTAGTCATATTTTTGGGGTCGTCACTATTGGTGGCTGGACATATTTTAATAAGTTTATCAATATAAAAGCTTTCTTGGAGATTCCTAAGAAAATAATGAAAGAGCCGACTATTATTTTAGTTAATCCGATCAAAGCTTTCGTTGGCGTAGTAGAAATTATTGGCGAAGCGGCTAAAGTTGCTTCCTTGTCCTTCCGTTTGTTTGGTAATATTTTTGCCGGTGAAGTATTATTGGCTTCCATGGCGACGCTTGTGGCTGTTGGTGTACCGATTCCTTTTATCTTCTTGGAAATTATTGTTGGTTTAATTCAGGCTTTGATTTTTTCAATGTTGATTTTAATTTATTTACACATCGCCACTACTGCGGAGGAACATTAGAAGCCAGAAATAAGATTTTTAATTTTTAATTTTTAATTTTTAAGTTCAAGCCTTAGAAGTTAGAAAATAGTATTTAAAAATAATTAACAAATCTATGGAAAATGTCATGTTGGCCAAAGCCTTGGCTATTGGTATCGGTTCCGTTGCCCCAGCTTTAGGCATCGGTTATATTGGCGCTAAAGCTATGGAAGCGATTGGTCGCAACCCTGAAGCGGCCGGTAAAATTTTAGTCCCAATGTTGTTGGCTTGCGCCTTTGCTGAAGCTGTGGCCATTTACGCCTTAGTTATTGCTTTCTCTATTAAATAGTCCGTTGACCGTCTACACCTTTTATTCTGGGTGTAGTTGTTAGCGGGTTATACAAACAGAATGTCAAATTTTTAATTTCAAATTTCTAAATAATTTCTTAATTTTCTAAACAAGCATCGCATTCGGTATTAGGTTTAATAAATTAAAAATTGTATTTGTTTATTTAAAAATTAAAAATTACAAAATTAAAAATTATTTCCTATGGATTCTTTAATTCAAACTTTTCATCTTGATTGGCGTTTAATGCTGGCTCAAATTATTAACTTCGGTATTGTTTTTGGCGTGCTATATTGGTTTGTTTTTCGTCCTTTATTTAAAACCGTTGCCGAGCGCAATCAAAAAATTGAACAAGGTTTAGCCGAGGCTAAACAATCGGCTGAGAGTTTAATAAAGGCCGAGGCCGATGGACGAGCTTTTATTAATCAAAGCAAAAAAGAAGCGGCTGTTATTTTACAAGAGGCTCGTGAGCAAGCCGAAGTTAGACGCGCAGAAATGTTAGTAGAAGCTCGTGCTGAGATCGGTCAGGTTATTAATCAAGAAAAGATTGCCATGCAACAAGAAAAAGCAGTGGTCTTAAACGATATTAAGAAAGAATTAGCTGGTTTAATTAGCGAGGCTTTGATTAAATTATTACCAGAAGCAGCAAATCTAGCTTCGGATAAAAGAATGATTGATCAAGTGCTCAAAAAATAATTATGAAAATCAGTAATGAACAATACGCCAGAAGTTTAGCAGAAAGTTGTTTAGAAAACTCTGAAGCCGAGTGGCCAAAAATCATTAACCGCTTCTATTCTTTGTTAAGTACTAATGGCGACAGTAATCGTCTAGCTCTTATTATTAAAGAGTTTCCTAGTGTTTATGATAATTTAAGCGGCGAGTTAACGGCCGAGGTTAAGAGTGCTAGAAAACTGGACAAAAACACTTTAGAGCGGTTAACTAATTGGCTTAGTGCTAAGACTAATTTAAAGGTTACTTGTCAGACTAGTTTGGATGAAACTGTTATTGGTGGCGCAATCGTTAATTATAGTGATCATATTTTAGATCTCAGTTTATCTGGAGGTTTAAAACAACTAACAAAAACATTAGCTGAATAATTGCAAAAATATATGTCTAAAACTAAAGATTTTATCGTCGAGCAGTTAAAAAGTAAACTAAGCGGTTTTGAACAAACCGCTAAAGATCAGGTGGTAGGCAAAGTGTTAAAGGTTGCTGACGGCATTGCCTTAGTCTCAGGTTTATCTACGGCTATGATGAGTGAGATTTTAGAGTTTGAATGTGCTTCTGGTGTAGTTCGTGGTGTAGCACTAAACTTAGAAGAGAATCAAGTTGGTGTTATTATTTTAGGTGATTATACAGCTATTAAAGAAGGGGTTATTGTGAAAGCTACAGGACGCATTTTAGAGGTTCCTGTTGGTGAACAAATGATTGGTCGTGTGGTCAGTCCTTTAGGTGAAGCTGTTGATGGTAAAGGTGCTATTCGTAGTCATAAGTTTTACCCTGTAGAAAAAATTGCCCCAGGTGTTATTAGTAGGCAGTCTGTTGATCAACCGCTGCAAACAGGTATTAAAGCTATTGATTCTATGGTGCCAATTGGTCGAGGCCAACGAGAATTAATTATTGGTGATCGTCAAATTGGCAAAACTGCTATTGCTATCGACACTATTATTAATCAAAAAGGCCAGGGGGTAAAGTGTATTTATGTTGCTATTGGTCAAAAAGAATCTAAAGTTGCCAATATTGTAGCTAAATTAGAGGCCACTGGAGCCATGGAATATACCACAATTGTATTAGCGGGCGCTAGTCACCCTGCCTCTTTATTATATATTGCTCCATACGCTGGTTGCGCTATGGCTGAATACTTTTTAGATAAAGGTGAAGACGTTTTAATTGTTTATGATGATTTATCTAAACATGCTAATAGTTATCGTGAAATATCTTTATTATTACGTCGTCCACCAGGACGTGAAGCTTATCCTGGAGATGTGTTTTATTTACATTCTCGTCTTTTAGAGCGTTCCTGTAAGCTAAACGCTGAGCACGGGGGTGGTTCCATCACAGCCTTACCTATTATTGAAACTCAAGCTGGTGATGTCTCTGCTTATATTCCAACTAATGTGATTTCTATCACTGATGGTCAGATTTATCTAGAACCTGATATGTTTTATCAAGGCAATCGCCCAGCTATTAACGCCGGCTTGTCTGTTTCTCGTGTTGGTAGTTCTGCACAGATTAAAGCTATGAAAAAAGTAGCTGGCAAACTACGCATTGAAGCAGCTCAATATCGTGAGTTAGCGGCTTTCGCTCAATTTGGTTCTGATTTAGATGAAGACACTAAGAAAAAACTAGAACGTGGTAAACGTTTATTTGAAGTCTTTAAGCAAGGTCAGTTTTCTCCAATGTCAGTAGCTGAACAAGTTTTAGTTTTTTATGCATTAACCGCTGGTTATATGGATGATGTTGAGGTAGAAAAAATTTCAGAATTTGAAGCTGGTTTAAAATCTTTTGTAGCAGATAAAAATGATCAAGTGGTAAAAGATTTAGCGACTAACGGTAAATGGGATGAAGTCATCGAAAAAGCTCTAGGTGAATTAATCAGTGACTACAAGAAAACAATAAGTTTATAAAGTTCATCAAGTTATAGTTTTATAACTTTTCATACGGAACTTTAAGAACTTTTAACTTTATAGAGAGATTATTCACGAAGTGGTTCGCGTAAAACTTTACAAACTTTCAACTTTATAAACCTTTAACTTATTGGTATGGCTAAGACTAGTGATATAGGACGACGCATTAAATCCGTTAATAATATCAAAAAAATTACCAAGGCTATGGAGATGGTAGCGGCTGCTAAAATGCGACGCGCTGTGGAAGCGGTTTTAAAAACACGCACTTACGCTAACTTAAGCTGGGAAACCGTGCTTAATTTAGCACGCCAATCTGCAGAAAGCCAAGAACCACTGCACCCTTTATTAGTTAAAAGGCCTATCGTTAAACGAGTTGCGGTTGTAATTATTGCATCTAATCGAGGTTTATGTGGGGGTTTTAATTCTAGTTTATTAAATAAAGTTCGTCAGTCTATTAAAAAACATGAAACCGGCGAAATTGATACTGTCCAAACCGAATTTATAATTTTAGGTAAAAAATCTGAAGTAGTTGCTCGTTGGGGTTATGAAATTGCCGCCCAATTTCCTAAATACGATGTTGCTGGTGGTGTGGGTGATATTTTGCCAGCTGCGCGCTTACTTAAGGAAAAGTTTTTAAGCGGTTATTATGATAAAATTATGGTAGCTTATAACGACTTTATTAGTGCGGCTAAACAAGTACCTCGTGTTAGACAGCTTTTGCCAGTCGAAATTGACACTAAAGATGAATTTTTAGGGGTGGTTGGTAAGAACCCTAAGTTAGAAACTAAAAAAGATTTTATTGCCGAAAAAAGTAAAGCTCATTTATCTGACAATGGTTATCGCTATGAGTATTTATTTGAACCTAATCGAGCTGAAGTTTTAAACAAAATGTTGCCTCGCTTAATAGAGGTTCAACTATATCAATCGCTTCTAGAATCTGATGCTTCTGAGCATAGTGCGCGGATGTCTACTATGCATCAAGCACAAACAGCTGCTGGTGATATGGTTAGCGAATTAACATTATTTTATAATAAAGCACGTCAGGCAGGTATTACGGCTGAGATTGCTGAGATTAGTGCTGGCACTAATGAGGTAGACTAATATAAGTTTATAAAGTAGAAAGTTTATAAAGTTTGGCATGTGTCGCTTCGTGAATTTTAATTTATTATAAACTTTCAATATTAACTTTACAAACTTTACAAACTTTACGAACTTTTAACTTACACATATGAATCAAGGTATTGTTAAGCAGATTATCGGTGTGGTGGCCGACGTCTATTTTGAAAAAGATTTACCAGCTATTTATAACGCCCTGGAAACAGAAATAAATGGTCGTCGTTTAGTATTGGAAGTAGAGCAACATATTGGCTCTAATGTAGCTCGTGCTGTGGCTATGGGTTCAACAGATGGTTTAAAGCGTGGTGATATTGTTCGTGATACAGGCGCTCCAATTTCTGTTGGCGTTGGGCCTGAAGCTTTGGGCCGTATTTTTGATTGTTTGGGTGAACCGGTGGACGGGGCTGACAAGCCTAAGTTTAAAAAAAGTTACCCAATTCATCGCAGTGCTCCAGCTTTTGTCGATCAATCTAACAAAGTAGAAATTTTAGAAACTGGTATTAAAGTTATTGATTTAATTTGTCCTATTGTTAAAGGTGGTAAGGTTGGTTTGTTTGGTGGCGCTGGCGTTGGTAAAACTGTAGTCATTCAAGAATTTATTAACAATATCGCCAGTCAACATGGTGGTTATTCAGTTTTTGCTGGGGTAGGTGAACGCACTCGTGAAGGCAATGATTTATATCACGAAATGAAATCTTCTGGTGTATTAGATAAAGTAGCTATGGTTTTTGGTCAAATGAATGAACCGCCTGGGGCTCGTTTGCGTGTAGCTTTGACTGGTTTATCTATTGCAGAATATTTTCGTGATGAACAAAATCAAGATGTTTTATTCTTTGTTGATAATATTTTTCGTTTTACTCAAGCTGGTTCTGAAGTGTCGGCTTTATTAGGCCGCATGCCTTCAGCGGTTGGCTATCAACCAACCTTAGCTTCAGAAATGGGTCAGCTACAAGAACGCATCACTTCTACTAATAAAGGTTCAATTACTTCTATTCAGGCTGTTTACGTGCCGGCTGATGATTTAACTGATCCTGCACCAGCTACCACCTTTGGTCATTTAGATTCCACTGTAGTTTTATCAAGATCTTTATCAGAGCTTGGTATTTATCCAGCCGTTGATCCTCTAGATTCATCTTCTATTATTTTAGATCCAAAAATTGTTGGGGGGGATCATTATAACACAGCACGTGGTGTTCAGAAAATTTTACAACGCTATAAAGAGCTGCAAGATATCATCGCTATTTTAGGTATGGAAGAATTATCCGCTGAAGATAAATTAGTCGTGGCTCGCGCTCGTAAGGTTCAAAAATTCCTATCTCAACCGTTTAGTGTAGCTGAAGCCTTTACTGGTCGTAGCGGTAAATATGTTAAGCTAGCGGATACTGTTCGTAGTTTTAAAGCCATTTTAGAAGGTAAATATGATGATAAAAGCGAGGATGCTTTCTTTATGATTGGTAGTATCGAAGAAATCCAATAACTTTATGGAAAAGAATTTCCAATTTGAATTAGTTACCCCAGAGCGAGTGGTTCTTAGAGAACAACTGACTTCATTAACCTTACCTACGGTTAATGGCGAGATCACTATTCTACCTGGCCATGTACCATTAGTTTCTGTCTTGAAGCCTGGCGTTATGATAGCTTTACAAGTAAAGGGTGAGCAAAGAGTTATTGCTGTGTCCGGTGGTTTTGTTGAAGTTTTAGAGTTTAAAGTTGTTGTTTTAGCCGATACTGCTGAAATGGCTTCAGAATTAGATGAAGAAAGAATTAAGGTAGCTCAAGCTAAAGCTGAATTCTTGAAGCAATCAGCCGCTAATCATGATGATCTCAATTTTGCTGACGTTTCTGCTTTGTTAGATAAGGAATTAGCTCGTTTAAGCGCTGTGAAGTATTGGCGAAGATTAAAAAAATAAATTGTTTAGCAAAGTCTATTAACCTGTTTTTATGTTTAGAATGCTTTTAAAAATATTACAAACACCTAAAACTGTTTTGGCTAGCAACGAGTTTAGTGACCAAACAGAGCTTTTGGTTTTGGGTAAAAAAATACAGAGTAAAGTCAAGCACTTATTTAGAGGGTCTTTAGCAATTAGACAAATAGATGGTGGTTCTGATAACGCTTGTGAGCAAGAGTTGGTAGCCTTGTCTAATAGTTTTTATGATTTAGAACGTTTTGGTATTCATTTTGTTGCTTCACCAAAACATGCTGATTTGCTAATGATTACTGGACCGATTACTAGAAATATGGCCGAAGCGGTGCGTCGTGCCTATGCTGTTACGCCTGATCCCAAAATAATTGTGGCGGTGGGCGATGAGGCTATTAACGGTGGTATTTTTAAAAATTCTTATGCTGTAAAAAATAAAGTGTCCGATGTTATTCCTGTTGATTATGGTATTCCTGGTAATCCACCATCACCTAAAACAATTCTCCTACATTTATTGCGCCTGCTAGAAATAAAAGTTGGCGAAAGACAAAGTTAACTTATTTAATAAATACTATGATATCCGAAATGGGTTTCGCTGTTTTAATAGTGCTTTATGCTGTGGGTGCATTGGGCTCTTTAGTGTTTCATAAACACAATAAGATAGCTAATGTGTGGCAGAGTTTTTTTGGTATTATTGTTGCCTGTTGGGGAATTATTTTTTCCATTGGAGCTTTTGTTTTGCCAACAAACTTGGTTTTTACTGCTGACTGGTCTATTTTTCCGTTATTAAATTTTTCTTTTAATCTTGATAAATTGTCAACATTTTTTATTTTTACCATTTCTTTGGTGACACTTTTTTGTTCTATTTATGGTCTGGGGTACATTAAGCATTTTTACAAAAAATACGACATTGGTTTGTTGGGATTTTTTTATCATCTTTTTATTGTCGGCATGCTGCTGGTGGTTTCAGCCTCTAACGGACTGCTCTTTTTAGTTGCTTGGGAAATTATGTCCATCGCTTCTTATTTTCTAGTCGTTTACGATCGTAACGAACCAGATAATATTAAAGCAGGTTTTTTATATTTAGTAATGACCCATATTGGCACAACTTTTATAATTTTGGCGTTGCTATTAATGTACAGGTTTACAAGTTCATTTGATTTTTTAGTCATAAAAGCTAGTGCTGATTTAATCCCAGCTACTTTTAAAAATATTATATTTGTTCTGTCTTTAGTTGGTTTTGGCACTAAAGCGGGGATTATTCCTTTTCATATTTGGCTTCCAAGTGCTCATCCGGCCGCACCTTCTCATGTTTCAGCTTTAATGTCTGGCGTAATGATTAAGACAGGTGTTTATATGATAATTAGGTTATTTTTTGACATGTTACCACCAACACAGCTTTGGTGGGGGGTTGTTGTTTTGATTATTGGTGCTGTCTCGGCAGTTTTGGGTGTTCTTTATGCTCTTACGGAGCACGACATTAAAAGGTTATTAGCTTATCATAGCATTGAAAATATCGGTATTATTTTATTAGGGCTTGGCAGTGCTTTGATTTTTTTAGTGCTAGGCAATTTACCGGTAGCTTTATTTAGTTTAGGAGCAGCCCTTTTTCATATTTTAAATCACGCTATTTTTAAATCCCTGCTGTTTTTAAGCGCGGGCTCAGTTATTAATCAAACACACACGCGTAATATGGAAAAATATGGTGGGTTAATAAAGCGTTTACCTCGCACCGCTTTGTTTTTTTTGATTGGTTCCATGGCTATTTCAGCTTTGCCGCCCTTTAATGGTTTTTTTAGTGAATGGATGACCTTTCAATCTTTGTTGGTTGGTTTAGCTTCAACTAGCATTTTGCTTAAATCTGTTTTTATCTTTGCAACAATATCTTTAGCGGTTACTGGTGGTTTAGCGTTAGCTTGTTTTGTAAAAGCCTTTGCTATTACTTTTTTAGCACGGCCAAGGAGTTCTGAGGCTACTCACGCTAAAGAGTCTGATCTCGCTTTATCTGTGGCCATGGGTTCATTAGCGGTTATCTGTTTATTTTTTGGTTTATTTTCTGGTTATTTAAGTTCGTGGTTTTTAGCAATCGCTTCCAGTTTACAAAGTTTAGTTGTTACAACAGTTTATCCGATAAGCGATAAATTAGTCACGCCTAGTGGTAGCGGTTCAGTTTCTGCTTTGTTATTTTTTATTATTTTTGTCGGAACTGCTCTGGTGGTCGTGATCTTGATAAAATATATTATTAATCAAAATCAGAAAATTAAAATTGGCGCTACTTGGGATTGTGGTGTTAATCTTGGTTCGCGTACGGAAATTACCGCTACTGGTTTTGCTCGATCTATCGTCCTTATTTTTGCTGGTATTTTACGCCCAAGTACTCAACAAGATATTGAATATCATGATTCTGAAATAAGATATCTGCCTAAATCTAAAATAATTAATTTTAGCACTGACGATGTTTACCGAAGTTATATTTATCAGCCTTTAAAAAAAGGGATTGCTGTTTTAGCGCTGTCTGCTAAGAATATTCAAAGTGGTAACATTAACATTTATGTATTTTATATTTTAATTGCTTTAATCGTTGCTTCACTTTTAGTTTAAACTTATGATAATATTTATTGGCATCATTCAAGCTTTTTTTGTTCCGGCGGTTTCGCCGTTATTTATTGGCCTTATTAAAAAAATTAAAGCTAGGTTTCAAAATCGCCAAGGTGCCAGCGTTTTTCAATCTTATCGAGATATTTGGAAATTATTACACAAAGATGAAGTTATTAGTTCTGACGCTTCTTGGATTTTTCGTTTAGCGCCATTTATTGTTTTTATTGTGACGGTTATTGTAGGTGCTAGTATTCCTCTGTTTACCACCGTGTTTAAGCAACTATTAACAAGTGATTTGTTAATAGTTATCTACACTTTAGCAGGGGGGACTTTCTTTTTAGCTTTAGCGGGATTGGATACTGGCAGTGCTTTTGGTGGCTTCGCTTCTAGTCGAGAAATGACTATTTCCGCTTTAGCTGAAGGTAGTTTTGTTTTATCTCTATTCACTGTAGCTCTAATTATTGGTAGCACCAATCTTTTTGTTATTGCTGACTCTAAAAATATATTATTTAATAATTTTTTTCTACCAACCATCTTGGCTTTTTTTAGTTTTTTTATTGTAATGCTGGCTGAGTCTGGGAGATTTCCTTTTGATAATCCGGCGACTCATTTGGAGCTGACCATGATTCACGAAGCTATGATTTTGGAATATTCTGGAAAAAGACTAGCTTTGATGGAGTGGGCGGCGGCCAATAAATTTTTTATTTTAGCTGCTTTAGGTGCTAATTTATTTTTTCCTTGGGGGATTGCTCAAAATTTAAACCTATTGCCAGTGGCTATTGGCGTGATTGTGGTATTAGTAAAAATAATAATAATGTGTTTAGTTGTTGCTTTTATTGAGTCTGTTACCGCCAAGTTTAGATTTTTTCGTTTACCAGATTTACTAATAACCTCTATTGTTTTAAGCGCTGTCGCCATCAGTTTAATTCAAAAAATATGAATATAGTTTTCCTACAATTTTTATTAGGTGTGTTATTTTTGACGATAATCTTTTTACATCTAAGTAAAAAGAATTCCAATTCAGTTTTAGCTTATGGCCTGCAGTCTTTAGTGATGGCCTTAATTATGTTTGATTCTTTTTTAGTGACACCTAATTTTCAGTTGTTATTGGTTATTATGGTGATAGTTATTGTTAAGGTTGTTTTGGCTCCGGTGTTTTTTATGAAACTTCTCAAGCAACATCAATTAACTTTTTTAGTTAATTCGTATTTAAACATTCCATTAACTTTAATAACACTAACCGTTTTAACAGCTGTCGCACATTCTACAAAATTATCACCATTAACCACCATTATTCCTAACCATCAATCTTTGTTAGCTCTGGCGCTAGCGGCTATGTTGGTTTCGGTTTTTTTAATTATTAATCGTAAAGGAGCTTTGTCCCAAGCCTTAGGTATTTTGTCTTTAGAAAATAGCTTGGTAGTTTTTGGGGTTTTTGCTGGACTGGAGCAATCACCAATTTTGCAGATTGGTGTAATTTTTGATATTTTAATTTGGTTAGTGATTGCTACGGTTTTTATTTCTATGATTTATAAGCATTTTGGCTCACTGGACACTAGTTTGATGAAAAACTTAAGAGATTAATGTTATGGAATTTATTATCATTATCACTGTTTTATTGGTTGCGGTTATTATGGCTATAATTACTAATAAACGTAGCCGTGTTATTGAAGTGAGTTCGTTTGTTGCGTCTTCTATAGTTTTAATAGAAGCCTTTGCTATTGCTTTTAAAGTTGTTAAATTAGGTAGCTATGGGTTTTTACCGTTTTTTGTTGTTGATGAATTAGGTGCTTTATTAATAATGGTTGTTGCTTGCGTTGGTTTAGCGGTTGTTATTTATTCGGGGCAATATTTGAAACTGGAGGTGGCTAAAAATATCATAGGGTTTACTCGTTTTAAAGAATTTTTTGTTTTGTTAAATCTCTTTTTATTAGCGATGTTTGTGGCCGTGTCTTCTAATAGTCCTATCTTTGCTTGGATTTCTATAGAAGCCACAACATTATCTACCGCTTTTTTAATCAGTTTTTATAATAAACCGTCAACGGTTGAAGCTGCCTGGAAATATCTGGTGATAAACTCGGTTGGTTTGTTAATAGGTTTTATGGGCACTTTGCTTTATTTTACAGCTTCTTTGACAGACGGGGGGGTTGGTTTGATTACTTGGCAGGGTTTATTGTCTGGAGCCGCTGTGATGAACCCGTTGGTTACTAAATTCGCTTTCATACTAGTGCTAGTTGGTTATGGAACTAAGGTTGGTTTTTTCCCGATGCATACTTGGAAACCGGATGCTTACAGCAAGTCTCCAGCGCCTATTGGGGCTTTGTTTTCTGGGGCTCTTTTACCAGTTGCTTTTTTGATAATTTTAAAATTTAAAGTTATAACCGATGTCGTTGTTGGTCCGGAGTTTAGCCGATATCTGTTAATGTCTTTTGGTTTGTTGTCTATTTTGTTTTCGGCTTTTATAATGGTGATTACTAAAAATTACAAGAGGCTTTTAGCTTACTCTAGTATAGAAAATGCAGGTGTTATGGCTCTTGGTTTTGGTTTAGGCGGCTTAGGTGTTGTGGCTGCTATAATTCACTTATTATATCACTCTCTTGTTAAAGCGGCTTTGTTTTTATTGTCTGGTAATTTATTAATTAAATTTCATTCAGCAAAGATTAGTAACGTTAAGGGGGCGATAGCAGTTATTCCTATTACTAGCATTCTGTTGTTTACTGGATTCTTTGCCATTACTGGCGCACCACCATTTGGAATGTTTTTTACTAAACTAATGATTTTTTCCGTTGGTATAACCACGCATCCCAATTTTATAATTATTGCTCTTTTAGCAACAGCTTTATTATTTGTTGGATTTTTTAAGCATATAATCAGTATGATTTTTGGAGAAAAGCCAAGCGAAATCAAAAAAGAACCAGAAAATTTTTGGTTAATTTTTCCACCTTTATTGTTGTTGACTGTAGTCTTGATATTAAGTTTTTATCAGCCCGCCTTTTTAAAAGTTTTAATAAATAATGCGGCTTCGCACTATTAATCAGTATGAACCAAAATAATATTACACAGGATTTACCACAACTTGTTTTTGTAGAAACTTTTGGCCAAACAGCTATTTTTGAGGCACCCGCTGAAGAGCTCTTGAACATAACTCGTGTTTTCAGAAATGATAAAAATTTTAGATTTGTTTCAATGACGGCCACTGATGAACGGTCTAGTTGGGGTGGTTTTAAAGTTTGGTATATTTTTAGCGTTCCAAAGGAGCAAGGTTTTATTGCCTTATTTATCAAATTAAAAGACACTGAAAATTTTCCATCTTTATCTATCGACTTTCCTGATACTTGGAATTATGAAAGAAAAATAAACACCTTTTTTGGTTTAACTCCAGTTGGTCACCCTGATCTCAGGCCATTTATCCTCCATGAAAATTGGCCAGCCGATATTTTTCCTTTAAGAAAAGACTTTTCTTGGAACACTAAACCAAAGATTGCTAATGGAGTTTATAATTTTCAAGAGGTGGGTGGCGAAGGGGTTTATGAAATCCCTGTAGGACCGATTCACGCCGGTATTATTGAGCCTGGACATTTTAGGTTTAGTGTAGCTGGAGAAGAAATTGTTCAACTGGAACCACGCTTAGGCTTTACACACAAAGGAGTTGAAAAATTATTTGAAGTTTTATCGATGGACGACAAAGTTAAATTATCGGAAAAAATTTCTGGTGACAGTTCTTTTAGTCATTCTTTGGCTTTTTGCCAGGCGCTTGAACAACTGGCTAATACCAAACCGACTGAACGAGTTGATTATTTACGAGTCATTTTTTCTGAATTAGAAAGATTGGCCAATCATCTTGGAGATATTGGCGCAATTATGCTTGATGCTGGTTTTAATTTTGGTGGTTCTCATTGTGCACGTTTACGAGAAACTGTTATGTTGGTTAGTGAACGCTTAACAGGTAATCGTTTTTTGCGCGGTCTTAATATACCTGGTGGTATCACTAAAGACATTGATGATCAAGAGCGAGTAAGAATTGTTCGGAACTTAGAGAACTTATTGAAAGATTTTTCTGAGATAGTTAAGGTAGCTGAAAACAGTGCTTCACTTTTAAATCGTCTTAAAGGGACTGGTATATTATCTCGTAGCATTGCTGAAAGTTATGGTGCGGTTGGCATTGCGGCTAAAGCTACAGGTCTTAAAAGAGATGTTCGGGTTGAATTTCCTTATGCTGCTTATGACAAACTAATTTTAGAAACTATTGAAATTGAAGTTGATGGTGATGTTTATGCTAGGTTTTATGTACGAATTAAAGAAGTCCGTGCTTCTATTAGATTAATTATTCAAGCTTTACAAGTTTTACCAGAAGGAGCTTTGGTAAATGAAATTAAAAAAACTTTACCAAAAAACACTGTCACTGTCAGTCTTGTAGAAGGTTGGCGTGGTGAAATAGTGTATTTTGTAACAACTGACAGTGAGGGCAAAATTGACCGAGTGGCGCCTCGGGATCCTTCTTTTGTTAACTGGTCTTTATTAGGACAGGTTAGTCTAGGCAATGTCGTGCCGGACTTTCCGTTAATAAACAAAAGTTTTAATTTATCTTATTCGGGTAACGATCTGTAATAGACTTCCTAATTAGACGGCTTTTTCATGGGGTCATTTAGTGTTTTAAAGTACTAATTATAAAGGCTTGTTATAGCTTGATTTTTATAAAATTGTATTAATCTTCATGTAGAACTGCACAATTCTGGTACGGTTATTTTAATTAATCATGAAGATTGTGGTGCTTACGGAGGATCTAAAAATTTCTCGAGTAAAAACAAGGAAAGAGCTTTTCATATTAAAGAGTTAAAGCAAGCCGAAGCTCTTATTTTAGCCAATCAACTGGGGATAGAAGTTATTTTTTTATAATTCATTTACTAAAATTAATTCTAGTTTTTTGTTAGTGGTCTTGTAAAAAGCGAAGGTTGGCGGGTAGTGTGTATTAGATAAGTTCCCAGAGTTAATCAATTTAATGCCGGTAGGATTAGTTTCTTCCCAGGGTTTGTGAGTGTGTCCATAAAAAATTATTTTTGGCTCTTGTTTAGTATTTTTAATTAAGTTAGTTATTAACTTAGGTTCATGACAAAGACCAAAAACCTCTGAATCTAGTTTAATAGTTCCGCCATTGCGTCCCAAATCATGAATATTAAAATGCTTAGCTAAATCATTTTTTGTATAATTACAACCATTACCTTGAACAATATAAATCGGTCCAGTAAATTCGGTAGCTAGGACTTTTAAAGTATCTCTATTGGTTAAATCGCCAGTGCATAAAACAACGCGCGTGTGACGTTGTTTAATGGCTTTTAAGGCCTTTTGTAGATTAGGTAAATTGTCGTGAATATCTGAGATAATGGCGAGTAACATTGATTTTTTTGCATTTACCCTTGCGAATGTGAGGGTCTCTAATTAGTGGTATAAACTTTTTAACTTTAATATATGTTTCTTAAAATTCTTATAGGGTTATTTTTTATTATCGCGAAAACATAACAGACTTACTACCTGGAGAGATCTCCGCTTTTGCGGAGATAAATTATTTTTTTAATTTTATTTCATAGGCCATTTGTTCAATCTTGCGTAGATTGCTTTTGGCTTGGTCATACTTAGTTCGTAAATAACCAGTCAGATCCATTTCTGTTAAGGCTACTAAGACGCTTTTAATTAAATCGTGACATTCACGAACCTTCTCCCAGCGACCATCAGCTGCAGAATTAACAGCTTGCCTTACTAGCTCACCAGTTAAATCTGATAATCCGCCTAAGTATTGTTCGTTGGCAATTTTAATTTTTGGAATACGGTTAATAGTTTGACCGATGCTGGCGGCATAGAATAATTTAGCTTCAACATATTCTTCTACGGCGGCACTGTAAGATCCTTCTTCGTTTAGTCTTTGATAGCCAAAATCTTTTTGTAGTTTAAGCAAGTCTTTGTCTAAAGCCGCTAAACTAGCGCCAGCTGCAATTAATTCTCCACGGTGAGTAGCAAAAATTACCCGCTTTGCATTATAGAGAAGTTCATTGGATGTGGCTATAATTTTATGACGTTTGGTTGTATTGATTGCGTAACTAGTTTTTAGTTGGTTGGCAAAAGTTTTGTTTAAAGGCATTTTTTTATACTTATCTTTATAGGGGTAAGTTCTAGTTATTTAGCGACTCTAAGTACTTCTTCTAAGGTAGTTTCACCATTCAAGGCTTTTATAATACCGTCGGCGATTAATGGAACAAAACCTTGTTCCATAGCTGCTAATTCAATATCCAGATCGGTCATTTTTTCATCCATTAAGATTTTTTTAATTTCTGAGTTAACAGAAATGGCTTCATATAACCCTAAGCGACCTTTATAACCAAGATGACTACATAGTTCACAGCCTTTGCCTTTGTAGAAAACTAATTCAGTCGGGATTTGTAAGTCGGCTGTCGGTTTTAAAGCTGATAAATATCTTGTAACCGTCACTGATTCTTCTTTTGTCGGTTGGTAAACTTCTTTACAATGTGGACAAATTTTACGAACTAATCGTTGACCGATAGAACACTCAATGGACCCAGCCAAGAAAGATCGTTCGACACCTAACTCAGCAAAACGAGCCACTCCGCCAGCCGCTGAATTAGCATGCACAGTGGATAAAACCAAATGCCCAGAAAGTGCTGCTTCAATTGCTGTTTTAGCTGTGGCTTCATCACGGACTTCCCCGATCATGATTACATTGGGGTTTTGGCGTAACAGTGATTTAAGAGCACTGGTAAAAGTATAACCACTTTTGTCGTCAATTTGAGTCTGCATAATGCCTTGAAGATGATACTCAATTGGATCTTCAATGGTAATAATTTTAATATCTGGTTTATTTAAGCGATTTAGTAGTGAATACAAAGTGGTAGTTTTTCCAGAACCAGTTGGACCAGTATTAACAATAATACCCCTAGTTTTAGTGATGGCATCTAAAATAATTTCTAGAGTTTTACCGCGAATACCTAGTTCTTCTACAGCTAAAGCTGAAGCCTGTTTGGATAAAATTCTTAACACGGCGGTTTCCCCATAGCCACCAGTAATAATAGACACACGACAATCCATTCTGGTTTCTGGGGTATAGATAGAAAAACGACCTTCATAAGTAGATTGTTTTAAGTTAGCCGCAGCACCAATTAGATTTTTAATTTCACTAATAAGTGGCACATAATATTCTTGAGGTAAAGAGGCAATATCATGTAAAATACCATCTACACGGAAACGAATACGCACTATTTTTTCTTCAGGGTCAATATGGATGTCTCCAGCTTCAGACAAAACGCCAGCTGCTATTACAACATTAATAATTTCAGCGGTTTTATAACCAGTTATTACTTCTTCGGCTTGGTTTAAATTAGCTGCCATTTTGGCCCCGACTGCCAAATGTTCTGGAGTGATTTTTAAACCACGACCAATTGTTTGAGCTGTTATGATATCAAATAAAGTATCAACGTAATCCATTTTACCAATAGCGGTGTAAACCTCTTCTAAGCTGGTTAATCCAGCCAGGGCTTTTAAGACGCCGTCTTGGAGCATAGTAATCATTCCGTCTTCAATAGCTTGTTCTAAAAGTTTGAAGGCTGGTGCACCTGAAGCTGTTAATTGTTTCATCTCATCGTTCATGGAAAATATTTCGTAGATACCGATACGCCCTTTGTAGCTTAAGCCATGACAAAAAGAACAAGTAGAATTTTCTCCAGCTTTATAAATAGTTGATAGATTTACCGGAATATTTACTCCAGCCTTTGGACTAATAACTGCTAAGATTTTTTTAATCTGTTCAGTTTCAGTTTCAGTTAAAACATGTTCTTGTTTACAAGCGGGGCACAACTTACGTACTAAACGTTGTCCTAAGATAGCGTTAATGGCTGGAGTTAATAAAAATGGCTTGACGCCTAGGTCTATTAGTCTGGGAATTACACCGGAAGAATCATTAGTGTGTAAAGTTGATAAAACTAAGTGACCAGTTAAAGACGCTTGAATGGTGATTTCCGCTGTTTCTAAATCTCGGATTTCTCCCACTAAAACAATGTCCGGATCTTGGCGTAAAATAGATCTTAGCCCTTTTGCAAAAGTATATCCCTTGGCTTCGTCAACTTGGCTTTGACTGATGCCCTTTAAGCGATATTCAATCGGGTCTTCTAGGGCGATAATTTTAATGCCTGGTTGATTTAATTTGTTAACCACAGCATAGAGTGTTGTGGTCTTGCCAGATCCGGTTGGGCCGGTTGTTAAAATTAGTCCATTAGGTTTAGAAATTTCACTTAAAAGTAGCGCTTCAGCTTGTGGTTGCATACCTAATTTTTCAATATCTAAAGTCCCCACATCAGCCATTAGTAAGCGCATGACAACAGATTCGCCATTGGAGGTTGGCAGGAAAGATACACGGACATCAATTTCAGATCCTTCTAGGAAAATTGTAAAACGACCATCCTGTGGTTTATCAGAAATATTTATTTTTACTTTAGAAATAACCTTTAAACGAGAAACCACTTCACGCCAACGTTCGCTGCTTAATTGAGCTACTTCTTGTAAGATACCGTCAACACGATAACGAATAATAATACTATCTTGTCCCGCTTCAATATGAATATCCGTGGATTCTATTTTTAAAGCCGCGGCAATAATAATCGTCATAACGTCAGAAATGTTGGCACGACTTAAAAATTCATGAATATTTTGTAAATTGGAAATCTCTTGCTTGAAACGCAATAAATCTTCTTCGGTAATTTTAACGCCAGGGCGAACGGCTGTGTACTTTGGCAAAGTTCCGTAAACCACTATGGATTTTTCGAAGCTATGTGGTGAAATTAAATATAGTTCAGCTGACAAAAAGAAATATTTTTCTTTTAGTTTTTTCAGTAAGGTTGGGACTTTGGGATTTTCTGGATTAACAGCCGCCATGCGAACATTAGTACTATCACGAAAAAAACAAATAACCTGTAACTCTCTAGACAAAGCTTCGTCTATTAAAGAAATGCTTTCTGGAGAAATTGGAAAGCCAACCAGATTGACGTAAGGCAATCCTAATTGGGCGGCTTTAATTTGAGTAGCTTCTTCAACTTCCTTAAGTTTGATATTACTAAGACCTTTTTTAAACAGGGCTGGTGAACTATCTTCGGACAAATTTTCTGTCGGAGTCATTAAATCATCGATGGATGGCAAATCTTTTGGCATAAGTGTAATTTATATTAATGTATTGTATCATTGCTAGCGTCACAACACAAACATTGACTTTAAGTCATAGATATGCTTTAATATAAGCAGTTCTTTATTATCAATAATTTTTTCGGAGGTTTTTATGAATAGCGTTACCAGCTTGCCAATTGTTCAATTTATTGGCAATGAACGCCAAAACTTGGTTAAAGGCGTGATTGAAAGAAAAATCAATCAAAAAGGCATTCATAGTCAATCGATTGATTTAGGTATTAACATTTTTACCAACTACAATATCGATTCTCTCGATTTATTAGAGTTAACCACGGAAATCTATATGGTTGCCGGCTCCCGCTGTGGCTTAGAAGAACTTCCTTTTGTTTGTCCTTATAAGCTAACTATTCAAGATATTTTGAAACGCTACGAATAAGTTTATTTGCCCTAGTTATATTTTAATATAACTAGGGCTTTTTTATTATCAATACTTATGATAAAATGATTTAGTATAAATTATAATAGCTATTGATATTTTTATGGGCAGAAAAAAGAAAGAAGACCCGATGGATTATTTGAGTTTGCCGGCCTTAGACATTGACCCGGAAATCAAAAAACACATTGTAGCTTTGTTAATTATTTTAGCCGCTATCATTAGTGCCTTATCGCTTTTTGGTATTGCTGGAGCTATTGGCACTTATTGGAATCAGGGATCAATGTGGCTTTTGGGCTCTGGGCGCTGGCTCTTGCCATTATTACTGCTAGCCTGGGGCGTTTTTATTTTGTTTAAAGAGCAATTAGTAATTAATGTTCTCAATTATATTGGTCTGTTTCTGATATTCCTAGTCTATCAGTCATTTTTACAGTTGATTATTAAAACAACACTGTGGGAAACTAGTCTAGAGGTTGGTCAGGGTGGAGGGCATCTCGGCTGGTTAGTGGCTGTAGGATTATTTAAAGGTGTCGGTCTTATTGGAGCTTTTGTTTGTCTAACTGTTCTTTTGCTAATTGGGCTGATGTTTTTATTTAAAGCAACTCTGGCGCATTTATGGGCCAGAGGTGGGGCACCAATTCGTTTTATTTTAACACCCTTTGTAACTTTGTTTGGTTTAAAAAAATTAGGTAAAGGTAAAAAAGACGAGGAAGAAAAAGACGAAGACGAAGCTGAAGACGAAGACGAAGAGAACGAAGAAGATAACGATGAAGACAACAACGACGAAGAAGATAACGATGAAGAAAGTGATGAAGATGAAACCGATGAAGAAAAATCAGACACTGAAGCCCATATTTTTAGACCTATGATGGCTAAATCTTCGGTTGAAAATCTAAATATCTGGAAGCCAAGTCATATTAAAATAGATATCCCTTTAGAATTAATGTCTAAAAAAGTTGGCAAACCGTTGTCTGGTGATATTAAAACTAATAAAGAAATTATTCATAAAACTTTAGCACAATTTGGTATCGAAGTGGAAATGGGTGAAGTTTTGGTTGGTCCGACTGTGGCTCAATATACTTTGCGACCGGCTGATGGTGTAAAAGTTTCTAGAATTACCGCCTTGAACAGTGATTTAGCTATGGCTTTATCAGCTCAACACTTACGCATTGAAGCACCTATTCCAGGCAAGTCTTTGGTGGGCATCGAAGTGCCTAATAAAAATGCTGTGACAGTTGGTTTGTCAGAAGTTTTAACTTCAAATGAATATCAGACTCGTACGGCTAACATGATGATTCCTTTAGGTAAAGATGTGGCCGGTAAAGTTTGGCTGGCTAATCTTTGTAAAATGCCTCATTTGCTGGTTGCTGGACAAACTGGTTCCGGTAAATCAGTGATGCTTAACACTCTAATCATCAGCTTGTTATATCAAAATAATCCTGATGATTTGCGGATGATTATGGTGGACCCGAAGCGTGTGGAGTTAACTATGTATAATGGTATCCCACATTTATTAACACCTGTGATTACCGAAGTTTCTAAGACGGTTAACGCCTTAAAATGGTGCTTAAATGAGTTAGATCGTCGTTTGCGAGTTTTGGAACAGGCCAAGAAAAAAGATATTGCCAGTTACAATCAAAATGCTAAGCAAAGGATGCCTTATATTGTTTTTGTTATTGATGAATTGGCCGATTTAATGATTGTGGCCGGCAAAGAAGTAGAAACAGGTATTGTTCGTTTAGCACAACTAGCTCGTGCTGTTGGGATACATTTGGTTTTAGCTACCCAGCGTCCTAGCGTTAATGTTATTACGGGTGTGATTAAAGCCAATATGCCAGCTCGCATCGCTTTCGCAGTGGTGTCTGGCATTGATTCTCGCACCATTTTAGATTCTCTTGGTGCTGAAAAATTACTCGGTAAAGGTGATATGTTATTTACTGATCCCTCCATGGCTAAACCACGGCGTATCCAGGGTTCTTTTGTTAGTGAGCAAGAGATTAAAAAGATTGTAAATTATATCAAGTCTAATGCTGGACACGCTGAATATATGGATGGCATTACTGATCGTCAAAAAGTTCAAGGTGTGGCTGGTGTTGGTATAGATGGAGCGGCTGATGATGACGATGATATGTTCTTGGCTGCTGTAGAAGTTGTTTTAACCACTAAGCGTGCTTCGACCACTTCTTTGCAAACTCGCTTAGGTCTTGGTTATCCACGGGCGGCTAAAATTATGGCGCAGATGGAAGATAAAGGAATTATTGGCCCTTCTAACGGTGCCAAACCTCGTGAGATTCTAATTACTAAAGAACAGTTTGATAATTTACATGGTGGGGGAGTTTCTGGCGTGAAGGTTCATAAACAATCAGAGTCAGTGGCTCCTGACGAGTATCTACCAGGCACTGATGATTTTGGTGACAACGAAGACGAAGAAGAAAATGAAGATGAGGATGACGAAACAGTTGAAGAAGATAGCTTTGAAGAAGACACGGATGAAGAGATGGAAGAAATGGATGAGGCCGATGAAGAGATTTCGGAAGCCGAAGAAGAAGAGGAAGACAATGAAGATGATGACGAAGAAGATGAAGCTGAAAACGAAGATGAGGAGGGGGAAGATGAAGGAGAAAACGACGAGGAATTAGAGCGTTTGGAACAACAGCGTAAAACTAAAAAAAGTCCAAACTTTGATCGCTATTTTTCACGTTAATAAATTAATTAAATATTATGAAAAACATTATTGAAACTATTGATCGTAAATTAGACCATTTAATGTGGGCACTGATTATTAATGGCATTATTTTAGTGCTGTTGGCCGTATTGATTGTCACTTATGAATTGTTATTGCAAATTATTGTAGCCGTCGCCATTTTGGTTGTGGCCTACAGTTTTTTCTATGGGTCTTATAAAATTTATGGCATCAAGAAGTTGATTAAATAAACTGGCTTTGCCCCCCCCCTATTCATTTGTGATATAATAAATAGGTTCAATAAATACATTAGACAATTTCACATTTTTAATGTTTAATTTCAAAATAATTTCTAAAAATCTAATTTCCCAAACAG
>PFAM01000007.1 GCA_002778705.1 Candidatus Falkowbacteria bacterium CG10_big_fil_rev_8_21_14_0_10_37_14
CACAGCTAAAGTCGCTAAAACGCCAATGATGACGATGACAACTAAGAGCTCAATAAGAGTAAAAGCTTTACGCATAAGACAATTGTAGCACCCTCCCGAATGTCCATAAAGACAATCATGGCGGGCAAGCAGGCTTAATGGGAGGGATAAATCGCTTAGACTTATAGCTTATTAACTGCTTTATTTAAAAACTTTTCAACTTCATTCCAGGCTACTTTAGTGGTTTTGTATTTAATAGGCTCTTTGGTAATGTCGGAAAAATAAACCAAACTTTTAAGAATTAGCTGGCGATCTAAATCCGGGAATTTTTTGGCGGCCATTTTTAATAATTCTTCCAGTCGGTGCTGATGTAAAATAAAATACAAATCAAGATAATCTTTGTTGGTAGCGCGACTGATAATCGCCGATAATTTCATACAAGCAATATCCAACACCGAGGCTACGCGCAAATACTGATCGCTAGTAGTTTTGGCTATTAACTTATAAGGATAGCTAAAAAAACTGACCTTAATTTTATTATCAATCAAGATGGTCAAGGTGTTTTTTTCTTCTTGAATTTTTTTTAAGCAATGCCCGACAAAAATGTCGGTAATTCTTTGGTATAATTTAACAGTATCAAAAGGTTTGGGGCAGAAAAAGTCAAAATCTAAGCTGTCCCGATGACCGTATTGTAAAGCCAAACCGGTGCCGCCAGCCAAATAAAAATCTTTTTTGAAAAAGGCCAGCTTGGGCAGTATATCACGGCGAGCTTTATCTAAGATTTCATATTTCATAGTCTGGTTTTTTTAACTTGGCGTTTATCTATTTTTAAAACTAAACACCAATAATTAAAAGACTTGTCGTCCAATTCTAAAAAACCACGCTCACGCACCACTTTTTTAATAGTGGCTCGAGAGTAGTGTTTAAATAGCCATTTGACCGATTGACTATCGCCAAACCGTAAAATTTGAGTAATAATCCTGGTCTGATCGGCCACGGTTTTAAGTTTTTTGTTGTCAGTATACCAAAAAAATGGTTTGAGTATTTTGGTTATCATGATTTAATTATACCATACCGAGCCAAGAAAGGCAAACAAAAAATAAATAAAATAAAAAATAATCCCCCGATGTCCATCGGGAGATTATTTTTTTTATACCACTAATTTATTCTTCAATCACCGTTGGGAGAGCAGCGATAGCTTCTGCCACCACCCCAGGATCTGCTGCTAAAATTTGTTCTTCTTCTAAAAGTTCAGACTCTAAATTAGCAGCAATAGTTGCGTTAGCAGCACGAGTGGCACGGAAATCATCTAACCACTTATTATCAAAACCGGTGCCAGCTGGAATTGGGCGACCAATAATAACATTTTCTTTCAAACCTTCCAGGCGGTCAAGCTTACCAGTTACAGCAGCATCAATTAAGACACGAGAAGTTTCTTGGAAAGAAGCGGCGGATAAAAAGGAATGTGTGGACAAACTAACCTTAGTCATACCCATTAATAAACGACGGCCAACGGCTGGCTCCAAACCATTTTCGACAGCGGTATAATTCTCGTTGTCAAAAATAGATTTTTCTACCACCTCACCAGATAATAAATCGGTGCCACCAGCTTCTTCCACCATCACACGACTAAACATTTGACGAGCAATAATTTCAATATGCTTATCATTTAAAGATTGACCTTGAGAAGAATAAACATATTGAATTTCACGAACAATATATTTCTGAGTTTCTTCCAAACCTTTTAATTCATACATCTGCTTCAAGTCAACCGAGCCTTCAGTTAATTGATCACCAGCTTCTACTCTTTGACCATCAGTAACAAGAATACCGAAGCCACGAGGGATGAGATACTCTTTAACGCGCTCGGCTGGAGCGGTTAATTTAACACACTTAGTTTCTAATTTAACTACACCACCCCGCTTAGCTTTAATTTCTTCTT
Source organism: Candidatus Falkowbacteria bacterium CG10_big_fil_rev_8_21_14_0_10_37_14 (assembly GCA_002778705.1). GTDB lineage: Bacteria > Patescibacteriota > Patescibacteriia > Patescibacteriales > Patescibacteriaceae > 1-14-0-10-37-14. Next base: position 1,922 of record PFAM01000007.1, read on the forward strand.
CACCGATAATAAACAAAGTATCGTTCTTTTTGACAGTTTCACCATCAGCTACTACAAGATTAGCCTTCAAACGAGTCTTAGCTGGGGTATATTCGGCAAAAGTATATTTATCAATTTCTTCACCATCATAAGCGACTTTCAAAACGCGATCCCGAGAATTAGATAAAATCATTTTACCATCAGCTCCTTGAATACTACGTTCTTGAGTTTCGATAGTTACAGTACCAGCCACATCCGCCACAAAAGCACGACGTTTTGGAGCCCGGGCCTCAAAGATTTCTTCAACTCTAGGCAAACCTTGCGTAATATCATCACCACCGGCCACACCACCAGAGTGGAAAGTTCTCATAGTCAACTGGGTACCAGGTTCACCGATAGACTGAGCGGCAATAATACCAACAGCTGTACCGATATTAACAATCTTACTATAAGCTAGATCATAGCCATAACAATGCTGACAAACACCACGACGAGCTTTACAGGTCATCGGAGAACGCACTACAGCTTCTTCAATCTCAGCTTTAGCTAATTTAACAGAAACTTCTTCAGTAACAAGTTCACCGGCTTTCAGTAAAATCTTACCTTTCTTATCTTTCAAATCTTTAATCAAATAACGACCAGCGATTCTACCTAGCAAAGTTTTACCAATTAATTCAGATCCTTTTTGATCCCAAGCAATGCCAACAGTATCTCCACAATCACTTTCATAAACAATAACATCTTGGGAAACATCCACTAAACGACGTGTCAAATAACCGGCGTTAGCGGTACGCAAGGCGGTATCAGATAAACCTTTACGCACACCGTGAGTAGCGATGAAATATTCCAAAACTTCAAAACCTTTCTTAAAGTTACCTTTAATAGGCAACTCGATAATTCCACCACTTGGTGAATTCACCAAACCTTTCATACCTAAAATCTGAGTTAACTGACCCCAAGAACCGCGGGCACCAGACTTAATCATGGAATACAGCGGACCACTCTTGTCTAAACTATTAATACACACATCGGTTACTTCTTCTTTAGTTTTAGTCCACATTTCAATAATTTTGGCATAGCGCTCTGATTCAGTCAGCAAACCTTCTTCATAAATATTCATAACTTCTTCGGCTTTTTTAACAGTGTTCTGAATCTTTTCTTCAACTTCACTAAAGGTTTCCAAATCACCCATCCCCCAAGACAAACCAGACTTAGTAATATAGCGGAAAGCGTTGTTCTTTAAGTTATCTAAGAAGTTGACGGTTTCATCAGTAGTATAATGCATTAAGTGATCACGAACCAAGTTTTTAACTTCATTCTTGCCAACAACTTTATTAACAAAGCGTAATTTCTCAGGTAGAAGCTCATTAAACAAGATTCTACCAACAGTAGTTTCTGTCAAACCTTCTAAACCATAGGCGTTTAAACGCACTTTAATAATCTGGCGTAAACCGATAGCTTCAATTTGATAAGCTAATTTAGCTTCTTCTTGATCGGTAAAGTATTTTATTTTATCAGCAGGAGTTTCTTCCAGGCTGGTCATATAAAAAGTACCCCAAACAATATCCTGAGACGGAGCCACAATTGGATCGCCAGTAGCGGGCTTCAATAAGTTACGGCTAGCCAACATTAAGTGTTCAGCCTCCCAGACTGCTTCATCGGTCAAAGGAACATGAACAGCCATTTGGTCACCATCAAAATCAGCATTAAAAGCAGTACAAACCAAAGGATGAATTTGCAGAGCCAAGCCTTCAATCAAAATCGGACGAAAAGCTTGGATACCTAAACGATGTAAAGTTGGGGCACGATTTAAAAGCACGTAAGCCTTATTAACAATATCTTCCAAAATATCCCAAACTTGATCATGGCCAGCTTCAATATAGCGACTAGCTGAACGCACATTATGAACAGCTTCGGCTTGAATTAGCTTACTGATAACAAAAGGCTTGAATAATTCCAAAGCCATGCGCTTTGGAATACCGCATTGATATAATTTTAAATTAGGATTAACGGTAATAACACTGCGACCAGAATAATCAGTACGCTTACCCAGTAAGTTTTGGCGGAAACGACCTTGCTTACCTTTCAAGGAGTCAGCTAAAGACTTTAAGGTGCGTTTTTGACCAGTCGAAGCGACAACGGTTTTACCATGACGAATGGAATTATCAATCAAAGCATCAACCGCTTCTTGCAACATACGCTTTTCATTTCTACAGATAACTTCTGGAGCAGATAAATCCATCAGTTGTTTTAGGCGATTATTACGATTGATAATACGACGATACAAATCATTTAAATCAGAAGTAGCGAAACGACCACCATCCAAAGCAACCATTGGTCTTAAATCTGGTGGAATCACTGGAATACGGGTCATAATCATCCACTCTGGACGCAAATTATTTTTCTGTAAGTTCTTAAAGAATTTTAAACGCTTAGTAATTTTCTCTTTCTTGCTTTCAATAGCGACTGCTAATTCAGCCTCCATGGTTTCAATTTCAACAGCTAAATCTAAGCCAGCCAATAACTCACGAACCACTTCAGCACCAATGCCAGCTGTAAAAATATGTCCATATTTCAGGCTTAAGTTCTGATAGATGTTTTCAGACACCACATTCATAACCTTCAATGACTTGAGTTCTTTCTGAGCGGTCACATAAGCCTCTTCCAGAGAAGCGAATTTTTCATCACGAGCTTGTTCGGCTAAAACTATTTCCTTGTCAGAAATATCTTTAGCTTCAAATTGAGATTTGCCATCAGCTACAGCCTTAGTTTCTTTTTGCTTAATGTTTTTAACTTGATTATTAAAATCATTTTCAAACATTTTGCGTTTAGCTTTGTACTCTTCTTTAACTTGTTCCAAAGTAGCATCACGCAATTCTTCATTAACCTCACTAATAATAAAGCTGGCAAAATAAACCACCTTTTCTAAAGCCTGAATGGACATATTCAAGGCCAAACCGACCTTGCTGGTCATACTGCGTAAAAACCAAATATGCGTTACTGGAGTTTGTAACACAATGTGCCCCATGCGTTCACGACGAACAATAGCACGAGTAACTTCCACACCGCACTTTTCACAAACAATACCTTTGTAGCGGATTTTTTTGTACTTACCACAATGACACTCGTAATCTTTGTAAGGACCGAAGATTTTTTCACAAAACAAGCCATTCTTCTCAGGCTTCTGAGTGCGATAATTGATGGTTTCCGGACGAGTCACCTCCCCGTGAGACCAGCGCTCAATATCTTCCGGTGAAGCAACTTTTAACCGAATTGCTTCGAAATCCGTGGTTTTAATAGGATTTAACATATAGTTGAATATTTAGCGCTTTTAATCTTGAATTGGTTGAACAATTGGCTCAAAAGGTAGTCTAGGCGGACGAGTAATTTCTTCAGCTTGCTTCTCTAAATCAAGAGGTTCACCAAATTTATCTAATAACTCCACATCTAAACCTAAACCTTTTAACTCACGCACCAAAACATTGAAAGATTCTGGAACATTAACTTTTTCAATCGGGCGTCCTTTAATGATAGCTTCATAAGCCTTAGAACGACCAGTAACATCATCAGATTTGATAGTCAAGATTTCTTGCAGGTTGTGAGCAGCTCCGTAAGCTTCTAAAGCCCAAACTTCCATTTCTCCGAAACGCTGACCACCGAATTGGGCTTTACCACCAAGAGGTTGTTGCGTAATCAAAGAATAAGGACCGATCGATCGTTGGTGGATTTTATCTTCCACCATATGGTTTAATTTCAGTAAGTATTTATAACCAACGGTTACCTTATTATCAAAAGTTTCACCAGTACGACCATCAACCAAAACCATTTTACCGTCTTCTGGCAAACCGGCAGCTTTAAGTTCGCCACGGATATCTTCTTCAGTTAAGCCATTTAAAGTAGGCGTAGCCACTTTGTAGTTCAATTTCTTAGCGGCAATACCCAAATGAGTCTCAAGCAACTGACCTAAGTTCATACGAGAAACAACACCCAAAGGAGATAAAATGATGTCAATCGGAGTGCCATCATCCATGTAAGGCATATCTTCAATCGGCACAATCTTAGAGATAACGCCCTTATTACCGTGGCGACCAGCCATCTTGTCGCCAGAACGAATCTTGCGAAGATTGGCTACAGTGACTTGAATAGATTGAATAACACCTGTTGATAATTTATCACCCTGATTACGGGAAAAGACTTTAACATCTACAACTTTACCATGTTCACCATGTTCTAAATATAAAGAAGAGTCACGAACATCCTTAGCTTTATCACCAAAGATAGCGCGTAATAATTTTTCTTCGGCTGATAATTCAGTTTCACCTTTTGGAGTAATTTTACCGACTAAAATATCACCTGATCCAACTTCGGCCCCAATACGGATAATGCCACGAGCATCAAGATTGCGTAATTTTTCTTCAGAGATATTGGGAATATCATTGGTAACAACTTCAGGCCCAAGTTTAGTATCACGGACATCAATAGTATAATTTTCGATATGAATAGAAGAATAGACATCTTCTTTTACCATACGTTCGGAAATGATAATAGCATCTTCATAGTTAAAACCCTGCCAAGTCATAAAGGCCACTAAAACATTATTACCTAAAGCTAGTTCACCATCAGAGATAGCTGGACCATCAGATAAAATTTGCCCCTTCTTAACCTTATCACCTTTGTTCACAATAGGGCGTTGGTTAATACAAGTAGAAGCATTAGAACGCAAATACTTATTCATCAAGTACTCATAAGTTTTGCCATTTTTATCTTTGACAATAATTCTTTGACCATCAACTTTAGAAATTTCACCATCAACTTCAGATACAGCAGCGTGACCAGAGTCACGAGCAGCACGATATTCCATACCAGTACCAACAATTGGAGAGTGAGGCATTACTAAAGGTACAGCCTGACGCTGCATGTTAGTCCCCATCAAAGCGCGGATACCATCATCATGTTCCAAGAAAGGAATTAAAGAAGTAGCGACGGAAATAATCTGATTAGCAGCTACACCAAGCAAATCAATTTTTTCAACGGATTCCACAGTTGGTTCACCATATTTACGCACTTCAAATTTGTCTACTAAAAAATAACCATTGCTATCTAAAGGAATAGTGTAAGCGGCACTGATGTATTTTTCTTCCTCTAAGGCATCTAAATAAGAAATCTCATCAGTGACCACTGGTTTGATTGGAATTAAAATATGACCAACTTTATCAGCTAATTTTCTAGATAATTTAGTATCAATAGTTTGACCAGCTTTAACAATTAAAGTCCCCTGTTTACCTTCTTTATCAATTTCAAAAATATCCTGTCTAGCAATTTTGCCTTCAGTAATTTCTGGAACATTAGGAATGTCATGTAAAACCTTACGATAAGGAGTCTCAATAAAACCGTAGTCATTTAAACGAGCATAGGTAGAGAAGTGACCAACTAAACCAATGTTCGGACCTTCTGGAGTGGCAATCGGACAGATACGACCATAGTGGGTAGAGTGCACATCACGAACTTCAAAACTAGCTCGTTCACGGGTTAAACCACCTGGACCAAGAGCTGATAAACGACGTTTGTGCTCCAATTCAGATAAGGGATTGGTCTGATCCATAAATTGGGATAATTGAGAGCTCATAAAGAACTCTTTTACCACACTAATTAACGGACGAGCATTGATTAATTTATTTGGAGTTAGTGCCTCGACATCCATAATAGACATTTTGTCACGAATAATGCGTTCCATACGAGAAAAACCAACACGAGTTTTATTCTGTAATAATTCACCAATAGCGCGCACACGACGATTACCCAAATGATCAATATCGTCTTCTTTACCTTGAGTAATAGAAAGTCTAATTAATTCAGAAATAATAGCCACTAAATCTTCACGACGGAAAACACGAGTTTCTTTATTATTAGGGATATTAAAATCAAAACGTTTATTTAATTTATAACGACCAACACGATCAAAATCGTAACGATCAAAACGGAAAAACATGGAATGAATCAAACTCTTAGCATTATCAGCAGTTGCTAAGTCCCCTGGTCGAATACGCTTATAAACTTCGATTAAACCTTCTTCTTCGTTATTAGAAATATCTTTAGCTAAGGTGGCATCAATAAAAGAGTTTTCGTCTTCTAAGTCAACTCCGACAAATAACTTTTTAATATCTTCATTAGTGCCAAAACCAAAAGCTCTAAGCAAGGCTGTAACAGCAACCTTGCGTTTACGATCAATACGAGCCCAAATAACATTATTAGCATCACACTCTAATTCAATCCAAGCGCCACGATTAGGAATAATTTTGGCGGCATAAACCTTTCTGCCTTTAGCTTGAGCGGCTGTAAAGATAGCACCAGCACTACGAATTAATTGAGAAACAATAACACGCTCAATACCGTTAATAATAAAGGTGCCATTATTAGTGATTACTGGGAAGTCACCCAGAAAGATCTCTTGAGTAGTGGTAGCTTCAGTCTTTTTATTAGACAAGGTCACTTTAACACGCAAAGAAGACTCATAACTAACATTTTTAGATTTAGATTCAGCTTCGCTAAACTTTGGAGCATCTGAATAATACTCACCAAAGGTTAACTCTAGGTCACGACCGATAAAATCGGTAATCGGTGAAAACTCATCAAACAATTCTTTCAGCCCCTCGCGCATAAACCATTCGTAGGAATTCTTCTGTACCTCAATGAGGTCTGGCATCGGCATGGCTGATTCCGCTTCAACGAAGTAACGGCGTGTAGCGTGTCGATCGAAAACTTGCTGTGTTTTGGACATATTGATATATTTAACCAATTACAAACAAAAAAACCTCAAACACCTTTTTGGACTGTTTGAGTTAATAAATTTTATACCTGATAGCTGTTTGTGTAGCTCATCACAAACGAAAAACGGCCGATACCTTATTACTAAAAAATAGATGGAGACGGCAAAACTGCCATTTCCTATTTAAGGTGTAGGTCGTTTTTTAATCATTAACTAGAGAATTATTGATCTTCGCGCTGTCAATAGCAAACTCCTTCTAACAAAAACGCGAAAAAGTACTCTTATACTAACAAATATACTCACAGTTGTCAACCCTAGTGACAGTTTTTTAAAATTCGTCAAGTTCTTTATAATTTTTATTTAATATAAAGCAAAAAATATTAAATATTCGGTATTTGTTCTAGAAAGTCTAGGCACTTGTACACAACTTATCCACAGTTTATATCCCTATACGCTTAACTACTTGGTTTAGTTCGTCATCGCTGAAGAAATTAATCATAATTTGCCCACCTTTTTTGGTTCTACGGATAATAGTCTTAGCTCCAAGTAATCCTGATAGCTCATCTTCCACTACTCGGTCCTCATCGTGAGCCTTAATTTGAGCTTGTTTGCTCCCACCCGAACGACGAGTCACCTCTGCTGTTTCAGCCACCGATAGGTTATTAGCCATAATTTTCTTAAACATAACCTGTTGTTTAACGGGCGTATCTAAGCCAGCTAAGATTTTACCATGGCCTTCGCTAATCCGACCATCAGCTAAAGCATCTTGAATTTCCTCAGGCAAAGCTAGTAAACGCAAGGAGTTAGCAATAGCTGAACGAGATTTGCCTAGGCGTTTAGCCACCGCTTCTTGGCTAAGATTAAACTCTTCTGCAAGCTGCTGTACCGATCTGGCCATTTCTATTGGATTGAGGTTTTCACGCTGTAAATTTTCAATCAAGGCTAATTCCAACTTTTGCTGACTACTTACCTCCCTGACGATAACTGGCACCTCTTTTAAACCAGCTAATTTAGCGGCTCGAAGTCGCCGTTCACCAGCAATCAGTTCATAACCACTAGTCGTTTTAATAGCCACTAAAGGCTGTAAAATACCATGTTCGCCAATAGAACTAGCTAAATCAGCTAAAGGCCCTTCGGCAAAATGGTGCCTGGGTTGGACAGTATTAGCCTGAATTTCACCAATAGGCACACGCCAAATACGCTCTCGATTATCGGATGTCGAATAATTACTAGCTACTTGTGGGGCTTGGTTAATGTGTGCAACCTCTGATATTTGTTGTACTTTAGGCGGAATTAATGAGCCTAAACCTCTACCTAATGGCATATAATATAAATTACAAATTTCCAATGTCAAATTTCCAAACGAAATGAGACAAAAAACTAAATATTTTCTAAAGCGATGATTTCACGAGCCAGCTTTTCATAAGCTCGACCACCCCTGGATTTGGCATCATAATTCAAAATTGACCTGCCATAACTAGGACTTTCTGCTAAACGGACACTTCTTGGGATAATACTGCGGAAAATACGACCAGGGAAATGTTGATACAATTCATTCATAACAGCACCAGAAAGACTATTTCGGCGATCAAACATCGTAATAACCGCACCCATAATAGCCAATTCTGGCTTTAAGTTCTGGCGGATTAAGTCAATGGTTTGTAATAATTGCCCTAAACCTTCCAAGGCATAATATTCAGACTGCACCGGGATTAAGATTTCATCGGCTGCCACCAAACTATTAACAGTTAATAACCCTAAAGATGGCGGTCCATCGATAATAATATAGTCATAATATTCTCGAACTTCATCAATAATTTGTGATAAACGAAACTCACGATTAGGCAAATTAACCATTTCAATGACCGCCCCAGCTAAAGTGGCTGTGGCTGGAGCCACATGAAAACGTTCATCAAGAGTGCGTACCGCCACTTCATGTAAAGTCTTCTCACCCAAAATAGCCTCATAAACACCATGCTCCAGTTTATCATGATCAATGCCTAAACCAGAGGTAGCATTAGCTTGCGGATCAATATCCACCAAAAGTACTCGACGCCCCAAGTGCGCCAAATAAGCCGCGGTATTGACCGAAGTTGTGGTTTTGCCTACACCGCCCTTTTGATTAACAACCGAAATTACTTTAGCCATATTTTACTTGTGACTTCAGTATAAAACATTCTGAAACTTTTGACAAATACTATAAAAAAAGAAACATTGACATTTACCATTATTACTGCTATAATTTGGTAATCTTATATTACGGGCTTACCTTAAGGTGCTGTATTAGCGGCGCCTTTTATGTTCGCCCTAAGCCTAACGCTTATGAAAATCCGCAATGTCGCCATCATCGCCCACGTCGATCACGGCAAAACCACTCTAGTTGACGCTTTATTAAAACAATCCCACACCAAAGTCAAAGATGCTCCTGATACTTTAATTATGGACTCCAATGACTTAGAAAAAGAACGAGGCATTACTATTTTCTCCAAAAATGCCGCTGTCACCTGGGAAGACTATAAAATTAACATTATTGATACTCCTGGACACGCCGATTTTGGTGGTGAGGTGGAGCGAGTTTTAAAGATGGCCGACGGCTGTCTGCTTTTGGTGGATGCCAAGGAAGGTCCAATGCCTCAAACTCGTTTTGTTTTGAAAAAAGCTTTAAACTTAGGCTTGAAAGTTATTGTTGTAATCAACAAGATTGACAAAGACGGCGCTAATCCAGCTGAAGCAGTTAACAAAACTTTTGATTTGTTCGTGGAATTAGGTGCACCTGATTATTTGTTGGAGTTCCCAATTGTTTATGCCAGTGCCAAGCAAGGTCTAGCTGGCTTAGACGAAGATATTAACACTATGACAGACATTGCTCCTATTTTTGATGCTATTATAGAACATATCCCGGCGCCGAATATTTCCAGCGACGCCCCCTTACAAATTCTAATTACTAATATCAATTATGATAGTTTCAAAGGTCGTATTGCCACTGGTCGTGTAGTTAACGGTGTCTTAAAAGCTGGCGAACGCGTAGCCCGTATTGATCACGATGGCAAAATTACTTTTTATCGCCCAACAGCTATCATGACTTTCTCTGGTCTAGACCGCATCGAAGCCAAATCTATCGAGGCTGGTGATATCACAGCTATTTCTGGTATCCCTGAAATTACTATTGGCGATACTTTAGCCGATCCAATTACACCAACTGCTTTACCAGTTTTAACCATTGAAGAACCGACGGTTAAAATGAAATTTTTGGTTAACGATTCCCCGTTAGCTGGTCGTGAAGGTCAATTTACTACCAGTCGCCAAATTCGTGAACGCTTGTTTAAAGAATTAGAGAATGACATGGCCTTAAAAGTAGAAGACGCTGATGACGGCGGTTGGATGGTTTCTGGTCGTGGCGAATTACACTTGGCTATTTTTATCGAACGTTTGCGTCGTGAGGGCTATGAAATTCAAGTAGCTCGTCCACAAGTTATCGCTAAAACTGTTGATGGCAAAGAGTTGGTGCCGTTTGAAGAAGTGTCGGTCGAAGTTCCAGAAGTTTATTCTGGTGCAGTCATTCAAAAACTTGGCTCTCGCCACGGTGTTTTGAAAAATATGCACACTCGCGATAATATTGTTAGTCTGGAATTCACAATTCCAACTCGTGGTTTATTCGGTTATCAAACCGAGTTTATGACTGACACTAAAGGTATGGGTATCTTAAACTCTAGTTTCTTAGACTACCGGCAAGATAGTGCTGCCTGGCCAGAACGCGAACGCGGATCTTTGATAGCACATGAAGCTGGTCAAGCCAATGCTTACGCCATTCGTAATCTTCAAGATCGTGGCACCTTATTTTTCAGCCACGGCGCCAATGTTTATAAAGGCCAAGTGGTTGGACAAAACTCTCGCAAGGAAGACTTGACTGTTAATATTTGTAAAGCTAAAGAATTATCCAACATGCGCTCTAAGGGCGACGGTGTCTCGATTGCTATCGATGTAGCCAAGACTATGGATTTGGAAGCCGCTTTGGAATATATCAGTGATGATGAATTAGTCGAAGTAACTCCAAAATCGGTGCGTATTCGTAAAATGGTACTTAACTATACTGACGAACGCAAGAAACAGCTAGGAATTAAATAACCCGAATTTATCCGTGCGAACGCGTGAATCTCTCCAAGTAGCAGCAACTTTTCTACCGCAACTACTGTACTTAAAATTAGTAATTCTTAAATACTCATCCCCGACTTCATTCTTCTAAAAATAGGCTCAAATTTTGAGTCTGTTTTTTGTTTAATAGAAAGCTTTATCTTCCTTGGAGAGACCACCAGGAGTACCCGAGGTAAATGCAAATCCTTTACAATAGCCCGGTAATCCTCTACAATAGAACAACTATCTACCATATGATTAAAGATACTGACAATTTTTGGAAGCTACTAGACCAGTCCGAGCATCTTGCTATTATTATAAATCAAGACCGCTTAGGCGATGCTTTAGGGTCTGGTTTAGGTTTAGCCATAGCCTTAAAACAAACCGGGAAAACCGTGACAGTTTTAGCCTCAGATAATCGCTTAGGCGAATCTTTTAATTTTTTACCAGGCTTTGAAAAAATAGTAGCAAGCCCTGAACATAGCGATGAATATACGGTCGGACTAGAGCTTGGTGAACAAAAACCACTCAAAGTTCAATATCGCCAAGATGGTAACAAACTAAACTTTGTTGTCACTTTAAGTGGAGGAAATTTAAGCCAGCAAGACATATCTCTAACTAACAGCGGTTATCCTTATAATTTAATCATCACTGTAGCTTGCCCAGATTTCGCTTCTTTAGGTAAGATTTATGATGAGCATCGTTCATTATTTTTCGATACCCCTCTCATCAACATTGATTGCGATTTAAGCAATGAAAATTATGGTCAACTTAATTTAGTAGATATCACCGCACCGTCAGTTTCGGCTCTGTTATATCAATTAATAAGTAACGAGCGACCGGAACTTTTAACTGCCGAAGTAGCTACTTGTTTATTAGCTGGACTTATTAGTCGTACCCGTAATTTTAAAACAACCAATATCAACCCAGAGGCATTACAAGTAGCGGCCGATTTAATTACCGCTGGGGCTAATCGTGATTTAATCGTTGGGCAACTTTATCGTAATCGATCCTTGAAGATTTTAAAACTTTGGGGTTTTGTTTTAGCTAAATTGATGGCTGTCAGCAACAGACGCTTGGTCTGGTCAGTCCTTAATTATGAACATTTTCAAGCGGCCGGTGATCACTTAGACGACTTGGTCGCACTCTGTGAAGAACTGTTGATTGCCATGCCTGATACCTTGGCAGTGATTATGTTTATTCAAAAACCGGAAAGTGCCCATGGTTTAATCTATTCTATTAAAAACTTAGATGCCTTATATTTAGCCCAAGGCTATAAGCCAAGTGGTACTAAAAAATTGGCCGAGTTTGAGCTGGCCAATTCTTCAACAGATTATCTTAAAACCGTCGTAACAGAAATTGAACAAAAATTAAAGGCAATTACTGCCGACTAAGTAGTTTATAAGCAGTATCGGCAGCAATAGCCCCTTCGGAAACCGCTGTCACAATTTGGCGAAAACCATTAGAACCGTTGGTGGCATCACCAGCGGCAAGCATGCCTAATAAATTAGTAGACATATCAGCATTAACTTTAATCTGGTTAATCTCATTAACCTCACCACCGATTTGTTTAAAAAGCTCGGTTCTAGGATTAAGTCCAATCTCCACAAATAAACCTTCAATAACTAATTCTTTGGAGTCTTCAAAGGCTTTATCTAAAACTATTTTTTCTAATTTAGTCTCACCAAGCAAGTCCACAACTTGAGTTTCAGTGATATGAATTATATTATTTTTTTTAACGACATCATTCATCCAAGCCACCTCACCTTTTAACTTTGGTCCACGAGTAATCAAATAAACCTTAGGGCATAGATCTGCTAAATATAGAGCAGCTGTCATGGCCGAATTACCACCGCCAATCACTGCTGTAGCTTTACCTTTATAAAACATAGCGTCACAAGTAGCGCAATAAGAAACTCCTTTGCCTTTAAATTTTTCTTCAACCGGTAGGCCCAAGTGTCGATGCTCAGTGCCTAAAGAATAAATAATAACTTTGGCTTGATAAGTTTCTCCACTTTGGGTGGCAATCTGCCAACCGCTATCATTTTTAGTTAAGCCTGTGGCCTGATCATAAATAAAATGACAGCCTAAGCTTTCGGCCTGTTCTTTCATTTTGGTAGATAATTCAAAGCCGGTGATTTCTTTCTCCCCTGGCCAATTACAAATCTTGTGTGTTTCCATCATTAATCCTCCAGGCACACCGCCTAAGATGGCGGTATTAAGATTATAACGCAGAGCATAAACAGCGGCTGATAGACCAGCTGGCCCAGCTCCTAAGATCAATAAATCGTAATTCTGCATAATAAATAACTTAGTTTAATAACAATATTCATTATATACCCCCAAGGGGTGTCTAGTCAAGGGCTAGAACTGTTACTTTATTATATCGTAACACACTTTTATTAGCCAGACAACTTATTATTAAAAAGGTGCTCTTATAACAAGAACACCTTTGAGATGGTTTTAAACCCTTTAACAATGCCGAAAATCATGCCAATACAGCATCAAACGACCAAAAGATAAACTTAGTAAAATAGACAGAGCGCCGCCAGCTAAAGAACCACTAACCCACCAGCTTGCTTGAGCCAACCATAAAGCAATAACCACAAATTGCAGAGTAGTAAAAAGACGACTGCCTCCAGCGATATAGTGCCGACCGGTTTTATTTTTAATCAACCGATGTAAAATAAAAATCGGAACTGTTTCCAAAAAAACTAACGACAGAGGTGCCCACCAAATTAGACCAGCAGACAAAGCTAGAGGGATTACGATAAGACCTAAAACCTTATCACGAAGTGGATCTAATTTTTTCCCCAAATTAGAAATTCCATAGCCAGGTTTTATTCTTTCTATAAAACGAGCAGACCAACCGTCTAAAAAGTCTGTGACGGAAGCTAAGATAAAAACAAAAAAAGCAACTTCTAACTGGCCAACTATAACTAAAAAAATTGCGTAGCCGGATAAAATTAAACCGATTAAAGTAATGCCGTTGGCCACGGTCCAAAAACGGCCTAGAGAGTTATCACCAGTATACGGAGGCATAATAAACTCCTTGTAATGAACAATGTTTGTTAAATACTAACTGTTGGTAGCTTAGAAGAAGAAGAGAAAAAAAGCAAGATTATGGTTTGGTAGCTTCGTATAGAGCAGAAACTTCAGCATCTGATAAAGCTCGGTTATAAACACGGACATCAGCTATATATCCATCGATAGCATAAGCATACTCCATGTATTTACCTATTAAAGCATTGTTAATATTAGAACCAAGCTCACCACAACCAGAACGATTTGTTAGTGTTCCAGGCACGGCGTCCAAATAAACTTGTGAATTTTCAGTGACGCTATCATAAGTCCCCGCCAGATGATACCAACGACCAGTTAAAGGAGTAAAAGCGCTTGAAAAATGAGTAAAATAAGTGGATCCGCAACCAAATTCAAAAACCACTTTATGACCACTATTATTCCACAGAGTTAGCCAGTAGTCAGTTTGAGAAGATTCCGTACCTTTGTTAATAATTGTATTTTTTGCTGCATTAATAACATTTAATTTTATCCACCCAGAGACGGTTATGCCAGAGGCAGGGTGTATAATATTACTGTTCCCAACATTAATATAACTAGTAGTAAGTCCGTTAAAGCTATAGGCTCCATCAACTTCATTGTAACGCCCTGTGCTTGTTACTACACCCGTCCCACCAAAAGACCCCGGGCTAGTAAGCCCAGTTAAGTTTTTAGTGCCATTTAGTCCATCCAACATCCACCAACCGACTAGGCCATTAGTGGGGCCGAGGTCTCTGGGAGTACCGGATTTTTCAATCTTTCTGGCTCCTGCCGGAACATCGCCGACAGCTTTAGATAGGCAACCGATTAAAGAATAGTTATCATTGCCAGCTGAATACTGATAATCTAAATCAGCGCAAGCACCTTCGGCTCTCGGGGTTGGATTATTAGGCACTTTAGCCATGTAAGTTTTAGTACCGTCATCTGAAATAAGAGGTTGGCCAGGGGTAATTATATTGGGATAGGCGGTGTAATCGGCATAGTACATCTCCAGAGCCGTCGAGATTTGCTTCATATCTGAAATTCTTTTAGCATCGCGAGCTTTCGTGCGGGCTGAAGATACCGCCACGGTCGCTAAAGTAGCCAAGACGCCGATAATGACGATGACAACTAAGAGTTCGATGAGAGTGAAGGCTGGATGGTATGAATTTTTAATTTTAAATTTTGTAATTTTTAAATAATGCTTTAATTTTTTAAACAAAACACCAGAAAACAAAAATGTTTCTGTTTGGGAAATTAGGTTTTTGGAAATTATTTTGAAATTAAACATTAAAAATTTGAAATTGTCTAATATATTCATTATATCACAAATGATCGGGGGGGGCAAACTATCCTCTAGCTGAACCTCGGCGTAAAATGGCATGCCCGCCAAAATATAATAAATAAAAAACAACAGTGTAAACAATCCAATCACGCAAACGCAAAGGGTTGTTTATAAACGACAAAGCCGAAGCCCAAACACCAGGCAAATCCAAAACTGCCTGCCAGCTATTCCAACGATCTAACATCCCCATTAAGACGCCCAAAGCAATCAAAGGTAAGACAATCATTTCCAGCACCCAAGAAGCAAAACGTCCCCAAGCTAGGCGAGCAGCGGTGGCCACCTGCCCAACCAGCATTACCAAAGCCCACCAACCAATAGCACCAAAAATAAAAAAGAAAGGTATATACCAAGCCCCGGTATCACAAATACGATAAAAATCCGTACTCGCAGGACAAAAGCCGTCTAAGTGTCTGATATCCACAATTAAATAAGCGGTATTGGGAATAAATAAAATCCAAATAATACCAGTCAACCAAAAACGCCAACTAGTGATTCGCCATTCGCCTTTTTGTGCCAAAGACATAAGCCACTTACCAGTCAAAAACGGCACAATAATAATTAACAAATTCCAAAGACCGACGATAAGCGGAAAATGATTGATTTGTAAAAATTTTAATTGGTCGGCGGCGTTAATCCACGCATCAAAACTGCCAAAAGCTTCTATACCAGGATAAACCATATTAGTTTAAAATCACCTCTTGACCGTCAGTCAATTCAGAGTTTTCGACTCCAGAATCAATAGATTCGGTATCAGACTCTATAATTGGAATAGTTACCGTTATCGGCTTACCGTGAAAATCTACCGGCGCTTTGGAAGCCAACTCAGATAAACTTAATTCTTTAGGATTACTGACGGTGGGTGCTAAAATTGGTTTAGAAATAGCGCTAGGCTTATTGTTTATTACAGACCTGGCAATTTGCCGTTGTTGTAAGCGAGTTAGCTCATTTTGTTTAGCGTTTTTACGTTGTTCGGTCTGCAAACGACGGTCTTCTTTGCTTTTCGCTAAACAGTTTTTACAAAAAATCGGACGCACGCCATCAGGCTCGAAATTAAGAATTACTTCTTTACCACAACTAACACACTCGGCCGGCCAACTGCCAGAAGCTGACATTAAACTAGCTGAAACAGAATCAATGGCTTGCCTGGCAAAAGGTGCTGAAGCAGTAACACCAGTTGACACCGAAACAGGCGCTTCTCGCTTAGGCACAGGATCGTCTTCGTGCCACTTGGCAATTAAGACCTCAACTTCTTCACGAGGGTTGGCAAATTGTTTTCTAGAAGCTTCAATCACAGCCTCTAAAGTGCCGGTCTTTTCATAGTCTTGTAACGGCGGTAAGCCCCGAGCGGAAAAAGGATCAGAAGCCACGCCGTCAATCATTAACTTCAAAGTGCAGTTATACTTTGGTAAATTAACCAAATCTTCTTCGGTAAAAACAGGGGTAAACTCCTTAACTAGTGCCTCTGCATCTGGCGCTCCGACACGAAAAACAACCAAAGTACCAACGTTGCCAAAAACAGCCGCGCGCACTTCGTCGGTGAGCTGTTCGATATACTGATGCCCCATAATTAGGTTCAAGCGATATTTACGAGCTTCGGATAAAATGGTGGCAAAAGATTCGGTGGCAAAGTTTTGAAACTCATCAACATACAAATAAAAATCTTCACGATTTTTTTCCGGGATATCCACCCGACTCATGGCCGCTAACTGAATCTTGGTAATCATCATCGCACCCAAAAGTTGAGTATTATCTTCACCGATCCTCCCCTTGGACATGTTCATAATTAAGATTTTTTTCTCGTCCATAATTTGACGGATATCAATACTGGACTCCACCTGTCCAACGATATTACGAATCAAAGACGATGACAAAAATTGCCCAACTTTATTTTGGATAGGCGCTACAGCTTCGGAAGCAAACTTATCGGCATAGCCGGCAAACTCCTTGACCCAAAAAGATTTAACCACAGGATCTTGAATGTTATCCACCAACTTTTTACGGAAAGCTTTATCGGCCAACATTCTAGTAACCGACATTAAAGTAGAACCAGGATAATCTAAAACGGCCAAAATAGTGTTGCGCAAAATATATTCCAAACGAGGTCCCCAAGAATCGGCCCACAGTTTTCTAAAGACACCAATTAAACCAGAAGCGACTAAATGTCGATAGTGCGGATCAACCGATTCCATGATATTAAAAGCAATAGGAAAATTGGTATCAGACGGATTAAAATAGACGACATCATTAATGCGCTCCGGCGGGATAAACTCTATAATTTTTTCAGCCAAATCACCGTGCGGATCAACCACAGCTACCCCCTTGCCGGAACGAATATCCTCTACAATCATATTTTCCATGACAGTAGATTTACCCATACCAGACTTACCAATGATATACATATGCCGGCGACGATCATCTACTTTAATACCGAATTTGCGATTTTGATTGCGAAAAGTAGTCTCAGCAAAGACGGTAATTTGATTTTGATTAGACATAAACTGATTAGATTAAAAACTTCAACCTTTATTATAGCAAAAAAATAGACAACTGTCTACGGCCCAATTTGACAAAAGCTCTTGATTGTAGTTATCTTAAAATGTCTTTTCTGTTTTGATAAAAATTTTTTACAAGGAGTTTCAATGGATCGGTTTAAAAAAAATCTCGCTCTTTCAAAAGTTGAAATAAAGCTTGCACGAACCGTTATGAGCGTTTGGCTGGTAAAAGATGATAAATTATTAACCATCAATGAATTGTCAGACAAGATAATTCGTAAAAAAGGCTTACCTAAAGAAGTTAAAAATTGTTTACCAGAAAATTTTCTTGAACAAGAAATTGGTGCTTATAACTACCGCTCTTTATCTGAAGATGCCAATGACTTATATTGTGACAACCGTAACAGTGCTGATATAAGAGCTCGATATTTTCTAAAAATATTATATACGGTTTTAGAGCAATTCGAAAATCATATTATAATGGTGAGAGAACAATCGTTCCTTTGATTGTTAACTATAAACAAAAGGGTTTTATTAAAGACCCTTTTTTATTATTCAAAAATCGGCTATACTATAAACCATGCATAAAATATATAAACCATTCAATCCTTTAAAATGGATTCACTTATTAATTATTGCTTCGGCTCTATTGTTAATAGCAGTGCTGCTGTTAACACCGCTAGTAACTACCTACGAACCGAATCCGCCTTTTACTTGGCGTGATAAAATAATTCATCTGATTTTATTCGGCTGGTTAGCGCGCTTGATAGCTGGTTGGTTAAAACGTTATACAGCTTTAAATTATAAAAAAATTATTATTTGGGCGATAGTGGTAGCAACAAGTTACAGTTGGTTGTTAGAAAAAATACAAAACTTTATCCCTGGCAGAACCGACTCGTGGGAGGATTTGTTGGCAGGTCTTTTGGGCGCCAGTTTAGTGGCAGCTATTTGGTATACCTACAAACAATTTCGTGGCGACAAAACTCAACCAAAATTATTATTACATATGTGTTGTGGCCCTTGCGGGTCGCACTTAAGCGGACAACTAGCCAAGACTTATGATGTAACTTTATTTTTTCATAATCCCAATCTAGATAGCTTACTAGAATTCGAAAGACGCTCGGCTGAGGCCATTAAAGTTGCTAAGTATTGGGGTTTGCCAGCAATTATCAGTGACTATCAACACCGTGGTTGGAAACAAAAGATTAAGGGCTTAGAACAAGAGCCAGAAGGTGGAGCTCGCTGTGCCGTTTGTTTTGCTATACGCTTAATGGCCACGGCCAAATTTGCCAAAGAGAATAGTTTTGATGCTTTTACCACCTCTTTAAGCGTTAGCCCACATAAAAAATATAACTATGTACTAGTAGCCGGCCAAGCAGCAGCTAAAAAATACAAGATCACATTTATTGAACAGGACTTTAAGAAAAAAGATGGCTATAAATTATCAATCATGCAAGCTAAAAAACTAGGGTTATACAGACAAGATTACTGTGGTTGTGAGTTTAGCACCCTGCCAGAAAAGAAAGTAAAGACGATTAAAAAAATTAAAAAATAGCTTTTTGGCTTAGATTAAACGATTTGACAAAAAACTGTCTGGCCGTTATAGTTTTACTGTATAAAATAGCCCGAGTGGCGGAACTGGCAGACGCGCACGACTCAAAATCGTGTTCTTCACGGAGTGAGGGTTCGACTCCCTCCTCGGGCACATAAAAAAGACTCTCCAATTGGAGAGTCTTTTTGCTATCTACAGCCTAGTAATTCCTTAAAACATCTTCAGTGACATCGACAATCTTCTTGCCGGCATATTTCTTTAGTTGAGCCAAAGAAACGATATGAACTTTCTTGCCATCAATAATTACATAAATCCTTTTAGTAGTTAAGGATCGTAATAAAGTACCATCAGCGTAAGAATAAGAGTCAATCACGTTTTGTTCTACATCCAAGATAGTTCTTCCATTGTACTTATCAGAAACTTCTGGACTAGGAATTAAGACCATTTTGCCATTAACCATGATGTAAATCTTGCCGGTGGTTTTTGAACGGAAAAAATCACCTTCAGCATATTCAACAACCTTAGCCTTTAAAACAATCTGTTCGTTATAAGTATCGATGACATTTTGATCAACATCAATAATTGGCTGACCGGCATATTTTGCCAATTCTTTTAGATTGGCTATC
>PFAM01000015.1 GCA_002778705.1 Candidatus Falkowbacteria bacterium CG10_big_fil_rev_8_21_14_0_10_37_14
ATTTTTAGAAATTATTTTGAAATTAAACATTAAAAATGTGAAATTGTCTAATGTATTTATTGAACCTATCTATTGTATCATAAATGAATAGGGGGGGGCAAACTATCCCCTTGTCTTATTTCTTCAGCTTTATTATAATGTCTTTATAATTACTTACAGCTACTATATGTTAAGCTCTGAACAATTGTCATCTACTTTTGCCTCCCTCTCCGCCTTGCCTTTACAAATTCAAGAAGTTTGGGCGGCGGCCGAGGCTGTAGATTTAACAGCTGAATATTCTCAAGTAAAAAACATTATCGTTTGCGGAATGGGCGGGTCTAATTTAGGTGCGCGCTTAATCGCTTCTGCTTTAGCCGATCGACTGGCGGTGCCGATTATTATCAACGCCGATTACGATTTACCGGCTTTTGTAAACAGCGACAGCTTAGTAATTTTATCCTCTTATTCTGGAACAACAGAAGAAACCTTAGCTGCCAGCCAACCAGCCCTAGACTCTGGCGCTAAAATTTTAGCTATTACCGCCTCTCGTGAAGGTAACCGCTTACAGGCTTGGGCTATTAGCAATCAATTACCGGTTTTAGCTTTTGCTACCAGTCATAACCCATCCAACCAACCTCGTTTGGCTATCGGCTATTCTTGCTTTGCTCTAGCTGGACTATTAGTTAAACTGGGGTTATTAAAATTAAGTTCCGAAGAATTACAAAACGCCCTCACAGCTTTAACAGCTTGGGGAGAAAACTTAACACCAGAACACGAAGACAATGATGCTAAAAAAATTGCCAACGGTTTAGTAAACAAACAAATTATTTTAGTCGGTGGAGATTTCTTAGCTGGTAATTTACACTCTCTCAGAAATCAAATTAATGAAAACGCTAAACACTTTGCTTCTTACTTAGTTTTACCAGATTTAAATCACCATGCCATGGAGGGCTTGTCTAAGCCTGATAGCAATAGCCAAAATCTTATTTTTTTATTTTTCGATTCGGCTCTATACAGCAAGCGAGTAATTGAGCGAGCTAAATTAACTAAACAAGTAGTAGCTAAAAATAATATTGCCTTTGCGGATATCCAATTGCTCGGCAAAACCAAACTGGAGCAATCTTTAGAAGTCTTACAGTTAGGGGCCTGGATTACTTTATATTTAGCGCTGGAAAATGATGTTGACCCACTGAGCATCCCTTGGGTGGACTGGTTCAAACAACAATTAGCTTAATTTATAGCCGGCCTTTTAGAGCCGGCTTTTGTTTATGTTTTTAAAAACACTACGAATTCTTGGCGCGACTGGATTATTATTCGGTGGCGCTATTTTATTGTCATTGTATGGGCAAACGGTGACTAAGGCTGCTTCATCAACGGCTTTAATTAGTGAAGTAAATATCGGTAGCCCAGGTGCTACCAATAAAGATTATGTTCGACTGTATAATTTATCAGCCGAACCTTTTAATTTAAAAGGTAGCCGACTAATTAAACGCACTAAAACTGGAACAACTGACACTAACATTAAATCTTGGACAGCAGATGCCTTTATCCCAGCCAATGGATATTACACTTGGGCTAACAATGACTACGCCACAGAGCTCCAAGCTGATATTAGCACCAGTCAAACTTTGGCAGCTGATAATTGTCTGGCTCTACGCTTAGGTTCTGCTGATAGCGGAGAAATTATTGACGCTTTGGGCTGGGGAGAATGTACGCAACTAGTGGAAACCCTGCCAATTTGTAATCCAACTGATGGTCAAAGTATAAAACGAACCGATAACCAAGACACCGACAATAATTCTCTAGATTTTACGGCTGGCTGTATCAGCACCTCAACCGACCCTGAACCAGTAACCACTACCACGCCAAGTAATAATATCTTTACAGGTGGCAATGAAACAGTCGAAATTGAAGAAAAATCTATTTTACCCGCAAAAATAATTATTTCTGAAATTCGCCCTAATCCAACAGGAGAAGATTTGAACAATGAATATATTGAATTATACAACAGCGGAGAAAAAGATTTTATTTTAACTGATCATCGCTTGGTAGTTGACAATCAAACGCCTTTTTATTTTTCGGCCACATCAACCATTAAAGCAAAAGAGTATTTATTATTAACAAGAGAACTTACCAACTTAAAGCTCAATAATAACGGCGGGAAACTAGCTTTATACGGCCTTAAGAAAACCGCCCTAATTTCTTTGAATTATAGCAAAGCTCCCGAAGGACAGGTTTTTAGCGCTATTAATACCAATCCTAAAAATAAAAGCGATTGGGTTTGGAATCTAGCCCCTACCCCAGGCAAAGAAAATTTGATTATCTTGCCCAATCAAGCGCCGCTGATTGTTTTAGATTGCCCCGACAAAACACAAACGGCCAATTTTTTATGGCTTGATGGTTCCGACAGTTATGATCCGGAAAACTTACCAATAATTTTTAAATGGCAACTCGACAATGAAACAATCTGCGAAAGAGCCAGTTGTGAATTACCGGTAACCCCCGGTAAACATAGTTTATCTTTAATAATTAGTGATGGAGCTTTGAGCGATGAAAAAAATTGCCAATTTACAAAAACCGTTCCTTCGACCACTAAAGCAAACCCGAAAAATAGCTCCGCTATCTCGGGGCAAGCTACAACCAAAAAAACAATAACTAAAACGCCAGCTAAACCTGTTACTAAATCTACTACTAAAACAACCGCCTCAATCGTAAAAAAATCCACAACCAACAACAACCTAACTTTAAGCGGGACAGTTTTAAACTTACCAGGTGAGGCCGGCACACAATACTTTTTTATTTGGCCTGATAATGGCAATACAGCTTGGCAAATCTATCGCTACAACAAAGTTTTTCCTAAATTGACCGTTGGCGACCACATTCAAGCCAGTGGTATTACCTCCATAGTAAACAAAGAAAACCGTCTTAAATTACAAACTGACAACGCTATTACAATCACTGCTCATAATCAAAAAATAAAACCAGAAGAAAATATAATTGGCGATATTTCTGAAGGTGATCAAGGTCACTATATTACTATTACCGGTCAATTAGCTGGTAAACAAGGTAATGTACTTTATATTGACGATGGCAGTGGGGAATTAGCTGTGTACAACGGGAAGGTGGCAGCTGATAACGTTAGCTATAAAATTGGTAGTACTTTATCAGCAACAGGTGTTTTGAGACAAACAGCTAGCGGTTGGCGACTTTTAAGTCGTGCCTCCGACTTAAAACAGCTATCAATGCCTCAAGACAAAGAAGTCGCCAGCACAATACCTGAAGTTAGTAGTAGTATAGCTATTGCTCCGCGTGATAAAAATACAGAAAACCGCTACTGGCTATTATTAGCTGGGTTATTATTAATTGTTGTCGGTGGCTGGTCATTTAAATATATGAATTCACCCCAGCGTAAGCTAGTGTCTCCAAAAGATAAAAACGAACAGTAATTTACAATAAAATAAATACCTAAAAGGAAGTGTCTTTTTATGTATTATGGTTTTTGTGTTTTTGACCTAAGAAAATCCCAACCTCCGCTGGAATATATCCTATTAAAAAAGGCCTGACTAATTATTTAGTCAAGACCTTTTTGTTATTTCAAGATTTTTACAATCTGTTAATAGTCATCACCTTCCTCTTCAAAATTAAAATCATCAAGACTTAATAATTGAAGACCTCTTTCGCTTTTTTTATAAAGATTAGCTACTGTTTTTTCAATATAACTCTTAGCACTTAAAGCCGTTGCTATTAATTTTTTTGAATTCAGCAGAAGCGAATCGGTTGGTAACATTTTTTTAGTCACGCCCCAGAGCTCTAATAAATCACTAGCTGGATGCTCCATTTGCTCACCAACACAGATTATAGGCGGACTAGGTTTGGCTATTAAATTTAAATGGTTTAGACAGCCCGCCAAACGAAAAACCTGCGGTAAATCATTTTTACTAGAAATTAAAGATTCTAGATCTTCTGTAGTTTTAATAAATTCTAACAAATTGTAAGCTTCGGCATCTTTTGCGCCACAATCCGCATTGATAATAATCACCTCAGCTCTTTTTTGTAATAAATATTCTAAAATTGTACGAGGTTTTAATTCACTGTGTCCATAGGTCAAAACATTTACTTTACAAAACTGAAGCTTTAACTCTTTAATTAAATTAACTAACCAATCCGGACGAGGATTAGTACTAAAAACAACTACATTAACGACATTCATGTAAACTCCTTGTTTATTTTTTATTTTTAAAGATCTGATTAATAATATAGTATAGCATAACTAACTATTTTTGTCAAATTAAGAGCCAAAAATAGTTTAAGTTCACAATGTCAAAATTTTGGTAACAAAAAACACCACTGTTCTGGCGGCTACCTACTTTCCCAGGACTTAAGCCCAAGTATCATCGGCCATAGAGGTCTTAACTTCCGAGTTCGGGATGGGATCGGGTGTGACACCTCCGGACGAGCCACCAAAACACTGGTGTTTTTCAGTGTCTTAGCAAATCCAAATTATCAATAATCTAACAAAAAGACAAAAGTGTGGGAAAATCTAATGACTTATTAGTACCGCTCGGCTGAACACATTACTGTGCTTACACCTACGGCCTATCAAGGTTATCGTCTCTAACCAGTCTATGAAACCTAATCTTGAAGACAGCTTCACGCTTAGATGCTTTCAGCGTTTATCTTAACCAAAGGTGGCTACCCAGCAGTGCTCTTGGTAGAGCAACTGGTACACCAGAGCTTCGTGCATCCCGGTCCTCTCGTACTAGGGATGCGCCTTCTCAAGTTTCCACGACCATAGTGGATAGGAGACCGACCTGTCTTACGACGGTCTGAACCCAGCTCGCGTGCCGCTTTAATG
>PFAM01000003.1 GCA_002778705.1 Candidatus Falkowbacteria bacterium CG10_big_fil_rev_8_21_14_0_10_37_14
GTCTAAAGCCGTGGGTGATGTTCCAGCTGGAGCTAGAAAGATGGAAAAGGGCGGACAACCCCGTGATCTGGGGCCAACTAATGGTTTAGTTGGCTGGTGGATGCTCGATGGAATAAATGGCACAGATAATTTAGCGGGAGTTAGTGATAACGGCTCTTTGAATATGGGCACTTCAACCGCCGTTACTTCCACTGGTCGCTATGGTGAAGCTAATGGAGCTTATAGTTTCAATGGAGTTAATACTTATGTAATAGTTCCTGAATCTTCTTTGTTTGATTTTGGCTTTAATGATTTTTCTATTTCGGCCTGGTTTCTTGAGCGTAATACTACTAGAGCACATATTTTAAATTTTGGGGCTGGGTCAACTAACATTTCTTTTAATACAATTGGCGGATATGGTATTTGGATATATTGGCTAGGTACTGGTACTCCCAGTGTCCGAATTAATCAGCTATATAATGATAGTGTTTGGCACCAAATAGTATTTAGAAGAAGTGGCGATGTTTTTAGTGTTTTAATGGATGATAGCCCTGCAATCAAGGCTACTTATCCTAGTCAAAATATGAATACGACTGGTACTTTGTATATAGGAGCCGCTGCAACAAGCTATTTGAGTTTATTTGGTTCTATGGCTGATGTTCGTATTTATAATAGAGCCTTGTCTGATTCTGATGTTAATCGGCTATACGAAGCCACTAAGCCCTAGAACAAAAAATAAAGCTAAAGATATCGAGGCGGTTGAAAAAAAACCGCTTTTGTTGTATAGTGCTTCTATTATTAGAATAACTAGACTTTTATGAAAAACTTGATGAGAAATTTTTTGTGGTTTTTTGCGATATTTGTGGCCATTGCCGCCATATTTTCCTTAGCCAGTGTGCCTGCTAAACCAGTTAATCAGTTGTCTTTAGGTAATTTAGTGACTGAAATTAACCAAGACAAAGTCGCCTCAGTAGCTGTTGATGGTAATAAGCTAGAAGTTAAATATAAGGACGACAAAACGGCCGAAGCGATTAAAGAACCAGGGCAAGCCTTGTCTGAAGTTTTATCTGATTACGGTGTAGATAAAGGTAAATTAGCTAATGTCGCCATCTCTATCAAAGACAGCTCAGAAACCGATTGGTGGCTGGGTGTTATTTTGCCTTTTGCTTTGCCGGCTTTATTAATTGGCGGTTTGCTGTTTTTTATGTTGCGTGGCGTGCAAGGTGCTAACAACAAAGCCATGATGTTTGGCCAATCTCAAGCTAGAGAAGTTAGTAAAGAGACGGGTATTAAAACTACCTTTGCTGATGTGGCCGGTGCTAAGGAGGCTAAAGAAGAATTAATGGAAGTGGTAGAGTTTTTAAAAGCGCCTAAAAAGTTTACTGATTTAGGTGCGCGCATTCCGCGTGGCGTTTTGCTTTTGGGCGGTCCCGGGCTAGGTAAAACTTTACTCGCTAAAGCGGTGGCCGGCGAAGCTGAAGTGCCTTTCTTTTCTATTTCTGGCTCAGAATTTGTAGAAATGTTTGTCGGTGTCGGTGCTTCTCGTGTTAGAGATTTATTTAAACGGGCTAAAAAAAGTTCACCATGTATTTTGTTTATTGATGAAATTGATGCAGTCGGTCGTCGGCGTGGTGCTGGTTTAGGCGGTTCTCACGACGAACGCGAACAAACCTTGAACCAAATCTTAGTGGAGATGGACGGCTTTGAACCGAATGTCGGCGTGATTGTGATTGCCGCCACTAACCGTCCAGATGTTTTGGATCCAGCACTGCTTCGACCAGGGCGTTTCGATCGACAAGTTATTTTAGATGCGCCAGACATTGCAGACCGTGAAGCGATTTTGAAAATTCATGCTCGGCAAAAACCATTAGCTAAAACTGCTAACTTGCGAGAAATTGCTGAACGCACTCCAGGCTTTAGCGGTGCGGACCTAGCTAATGTTTTGAATGAAGCGGCAATTCTTACAGCTCGTCAAAATAAATTAGAAATTGAGTCCAATGAATTATTTGAAGCGATTGAAAAGGTGATGATGGGGCCAGAACGCAAATCCCGCATTATTACTGAGAACGAAAAAAAGATTACCGCTTATCACGAAGCTGGTCACGCCATCATCGCGCATTTCTTGCCGAATACTGACAAGGTACATAAAGTTTCAATTATTGCTCGTGGTCAAGCTGGTGGTTATACTTTAAAACTACCGTCAGAGGATAAGCATTTACACACCAAGCTCAGCTTTATCGAAGAGATTGCCGTTTTGCTAGGTGGTTATTTAACTGAGAAAAAAATCTTTGGCGATATTACCACCGGCGCTACTTCGGATTTGCGTCGCGCTACTCAATTAGCTCGTCGCATGATTACCGATTATGGTATGAGCGATAATTTAGGGCCTCGCACTTTTGGCCAACAAGATGAAATGGTTTTCTTAGGCCGTGAGATTCATGAGAGCCGAGATTATTCTGAGAAGTTGGCTGAACAAATTGATGGTGAAATTAATGCTTTAATAAACCAAGGCCAAATCAAAGCCCAAAAATTATTAGACGAAAAACATGACGCTTTGGAAAAAGTAGTTAAGGAACTATTAGAGAAAGAAACTATCGAACGTGAAGACTTCGAAAAATTAATGGCTTAAAAGATCATAATTAAAAACCACTCCAATTGGAGTGGTTTTTGGTTTAATGGTGTCCCCAGTAGGAATCGAACCTACATGATCAGCTTAGAAGGCTGGCGTTCTATCCATTGAACTATGGAGACGGATAGTAGATAAGCTTATTTAAGCTATAAGTAAGGCTTTTGTCAACCTTTCCAATGTTTGGTTTTTCTTTCGGATATAGATTTTTTCAAACCAGCTTAAAATCTGGTAATTTAATAGTAAAATATACGTCGACTGTCCCGCAACTTGTGATAAATCTGGATGAATTTTTTAAAGGAATAGATTTACCGCTCAAACATGCGGTTACATACTCTCCTAATTTCACTATTAAATTGAAACGATTTTAAAGGTTATCAAAAATTCATATCCTAACCTGGCCAATATTAAAAATTGCTAATTTTGATTACTGTGGTTGCAGCAGGGGTATAATTTTTGTCAAACTTCCTAACGTTTCGCTTTTTTATCATGAAAATCATGATGCACGTGCCTTAATTGTTGATCGGTGATATGGGTATATACTTGGGTAGTAGTAATAGAGGCGTGTCCCAACATCGCCTGGACACTACGAATATCCGCGCCATTTAATAATAAATCTGTGGCATAGCTATGTCTTAAGGTGTGTGGCGTGACAGACTTCATAATGCCCGCTAACTTAGCATATTTAATTACTAAGCGTTCAATGGAGCGGGGAGTAATCGGCTCATCCACCGTTTTACGAGCTCGGTCAAAGTTAATAAAAATATAAGGATTAACATCCAATCTTAAAGCTAAATACTTTTTTAAATGTTCACGAGCTTTCCCTGATAAAAAGACTAAGCGAACTTTTTTGCCTTTGCCTCGCACTGTAAACTCATCTTTTTTTAAATTAATTTCTTCTATTTTTAATTTAGCGAGTTCCGAAACACGAAGTCCTGTGGAAAAAAATAATTCTAAGATAGCCTTATCTCGTCGTCGAGCTAACTCGTCACCTTCAGCCGTTAAAGGTGCGTTTAAAATTCGCTCCAAATCTACACCTTCCAAAAAGGCTACCTGCCTAGGTTCTTGTTTAGCTAGTTCTATTTTTTCTGGTTCTAAGGATTTAACATCGGTCTTAACTAAGTATTTCAAAAAGCCTCTAATAGCGATTAAGTGATAGTTTTGGGTATTTTTTTTCAAAGTTTCGCCTGTTCCGTCGTCTAAGTGGTTAAGATGTAAGCGAAACTGATGAATGAGATCACTGGTAATCTGCGAAGTGCTTGTAATATTCCGTTTAGCGGCAAAAGCGGCAAAACGCTCCAAATAAAAGCGATAATTGCGAATGGTTAGCTTGGCTAGCCCTTTATCCACCTCCAAATACTCTAAAAATTGTTTAATTAGCTTCTTCATAAGCCTATTTTACGACACTCTGGGCTTTTAGGCAAACGGCCCCCACCTCTTGCCTTTTTCTAAGCTTCGTGTTAGTATAATTTTGGCTGTAAAAGCCTTTAATTAATAAGACTTGCGCTCGGTTAGTGGCCTGTCCGGCCCCTTACTGGGACAAGCCCAAAAATCCAATGTTGGACAAAAAAGCCAAGCAACGGATCATTGCCAAGTTTCGTACCCACGCCAATGATACCGGATCCTCTCAGGTTCAGATTGCTATCTTAACCGAGGAAATCAAAGAGTTAACTTCACACTTACAATTACACAAACATGACCATTCCTCTCGTCGTGGTTTACTACGCAAGGTTGGTGAGCGTCGTCGTTTATTGAAGTATTTACAAAAAGAAGACGAAAAAGCTTTCATAGAATTGGCTAGCAAATTGAAATTGCGCATCGCCAAAAAAATGATCGATGATGAAGAACGCCGTCGCCTAGAGGAAGAGGCTTTATTAAATGAGGTGGCTTTAGAAGAAGAAGTTGTAGAGCCGGCTGAAACTGAAGCTGTTGCCGAAAAAGAATAAACCTAAACATATTGGGGGTTGCTTATGCAACCCCCTTGCGTTATACAAATATGATCAAACACAAAGATCAACGCGTGGCCGTTTTGGTGGATGTTTCCAACATGTATCACAGTGCTAAAAATCTTTACAAAAAGCGTGTTAATTTCAAAGAAGTTTTAAAGGAGGCGGTGGCCGGTCGTCAACTGATTCGTGCCAAGGCTTATGCGGTGCGTGCCGAGAACGACGAAGAAATTCCTTTTTTTGAAGCTCTGTCTGGACAAGGTTTTGAGGTGGTAATTAAAGATTTACAGATTTTTCCAGGTGGCGCTCGCAAGGCGGATTGGGATGTTGGTATTTCAGTGGACGCCATTAGTATGTCCAATAAAATTGATGTAGTAGTTTTGGTTACTGGTGATGGGGACTACCTCCCCTTAGTAGAATATTTACAACGCACCAATGGTTGCTTGGTGGAGGTGATGGCTTTTCGTCAAACCGCTTCCAGTCGTTTATTAGATGCCGCTGACGACTTTATTAATTTAAGCGATAAAAGATTTTTATTTAAATAATTTATTAATGGCAGGTGGCCGCTAAATGGGGAGCACTATGATTTGTTCATAGTCCTTTGATTTATCGGTCATGGCCTAAAATTAAGGTATGAGAAATGACCAAGTGTTTAGTGGCGAATGGCTAGGCCGACCGCTCACTTTCAAAACCGGCAAACTGGCCCAACAGGCCACAGCCGCGTTAACTGTTCAATACGGCGAAACCGTTGTTTTGGCTACAGTTGTCGAATCAAGCGAAGAACGCAGTGGTTTAGATTTTTTTCCACTGTCTGTTGATTTTGAAGAAAAATTATATGCCGCTGGCATCATTAAGGGTTCTCGTTGGGTAAAACGCGAAGGCCGACCGACCGATGAATCTGTTTTAACTGGACGCATGATTGACCGCTCTATTCGTCCTTTATTTAATCAAGCTAATCGTCGTGATGTACAAGTGGTTTTAACGGCTTTGTCTGTTGATAACGAAAATGATTTTGATATCGTGGCTTTAGTTGGTGCTTCCGCTGTCTTAGCTATTTCCGGTATTGATTGGGCCGGCCCTTTGTCTGGTGTTCGTGTTGGACGTGTTGATGGTCAGTTTGTTTTTAACCCAACTTACACCCAGCGTTTAACTAGTGATTTAGATTTAATTGTGGCTGGAACTCCAGATCGTGTTTTAATGATTGAAGCTGACGCTAATGAAATTACGGAAGCTGATATGTTATCCGCTATCAATGCTGGTCGTGAAGCTTTGCGAGGCGCTTATGATTTGATTGTGGAAATGCAAAAAGCGTTAAATGTTGAAGTTCGTCAAATTGTAGTTAATGATGTCATTGCCTCTATTGAAGATGCCGATAAAAAATCCCTGTATGTTTCCGCTAAAGAATGGTTGGCCAGCAACATTAAAACTATTTTGTTTGATAAAACTTATTATACCAAAGGCGAACGCAAGTTGGCTGTTAAAGCTATTAAAGAACAACTGACCACTGCTTTAATGGATGCCGGGTATGCTCCAGCTGATATTAAATTAGCTGTCCATGACTTAGCTGAAGACATGATTAATGCCGAAGTTACTCGTGCTATTCTTTCTGAAGATCGTCGTGTGGACGGTCGTAAATTAAATGAAATTCGTGACTTGAGTTCTGAAGTAGCTTTATTTCCTCGCACTCATGGTACTGGTTTATTTATGCGTGGCGAAACTCAAGTTTTATCTATCGCTACTTTAGGTGCACCTGGTTTAGAACAAAATTTAGAAGGTATGGAAGGTCAATCTAAAAAGCGCTACATGCATCATTATAATTTTCCAGCCTTCTCGGTTGGCGAAGCTCGCCCTAATCGTGGGGCAGGGCGACGAGAAATCGGCCATGGTGCTCTGGCGGAAAAAGCTATCGTACCAATGCTTCCAACTAAAGAAGAATTCCCTTACACTATTCGCGTGGTTTCTGAAACTTTAGGTTCCAACGGTTCATCTTCGATGGGTGCCACTTGTGGCTCAACCTTAGCTTTAATGGACGCTGGTGTACCTTTGAAGCGCCCAGTAGCAGGTATTGCTATGGGTTTAGCCTCTAATCATGATATGAGTGCTTGGAAAGTTTTAACCGATTTGCAAGATCTGGAAGACGGTGATGGCGGTATGGATTTTAAAATTACTGGCACTAGTGAAGGTATTACTGCTGTTCAGTTGGACACTAAAACCATTGGCTTGAATGAAGAGATTGTAAAGCAGGCTTTAGAAAAAGGTTATGAAGCCCGTTTGCAGGTTTTAGCTGTTATGAACGAAGCAATCGCTACTCCTCGCGCTGAGTTATCTCCTTATGCTCCTCGTTTAATTAGTTTCCGTATCAACCCTGACCAAATTCGGGAAGTTATTGGTTCTGGCGGCAAAGTAATTAATAAAATCATTGAAGAATGTGGTGGTGTATCTATTGATATTGAAGACGATGGTTTAGTGATGGTCTGTGGTACTGATGCTGCTGGTGTAGAGAAGGCTGTGAGCTGGATTAAAGATATTACTCGAGTAATTAACGCTGGTGAAGTTTTTCCTGGGACTGTGGTTCGCATGTTAGATTTTGGTGCCTTTATTGAAATCTTGCCTGGTCGTGATGGCATGGTACATGTCAGCGAATTAGCACCATACCGTATCAGCTCACCTGATAATTTTTTGACTATCGGTCAGCAAGTACATGTTCGTGTTAAAGAAATTGATGAGCAGGGTCGGGTTAATTTAACTATGAAAGGTTTAACTGAAAATGAAGCTCTGTGGGCGGAAGAAAAAGGCAAAGAAGCACCTCGCCCTGAAGGTAGCTTTAACCGTGATGCTCGGCCAGATCGTCGCCCAAGTACTGGCGGTCGCCCCATATCTCGTCGCTAAATATAGACATAATAAAACCGGCTCATTCTTGGGTCGGTTTTATAATAAAAATGGATTAAACAATTAATGCGTGGTCAAGCGATTAGAAATAAGTTAACAGATTATTGGGTAACTCAAGCCGAGCTAACGAAGAGAAATGTCGCCGAGAAAGATTTAGCTATCGGGCTAGATGAGAATGTCGTCTCGGCAATAAAAAGTGGTCGTTATGCCAAGAAAGCTAAAGACGATTTTGAGCAACTAATGGGCAAAAAAGTGGTTTCCACTGAAAATTTTTTATCACCAGCCAAGCAGATTAAGAAATTAAAGAAATAAAAAAAGAAGACCACATTAGTGTTATATTATGTGGTCTTTTTTGTTATAATCTTTTAATATTAAAAAACAAATTTTTTAAATTCATGTGAACTATGTTTAAATTCATTTTTTATGAGTTGATCTTGTTGTTCGTCTTCTAAGGTTGGTTCGATTTTTTCAAAAAAATCTTCATTTAAATAACCTGGATCAGGCACCGGAATTCGTAATTCTACGAAAGTTTGTCGTTCTAAGAGGCCGTCCTCTATGTAGAAATTAAACTGTTTTGGCCTACTTAAAACGTCTTCATCTTCTTCGACATCATTCATTTCAAATCCTGGAAGTTCAGAATCAAACTCTGATAAAAATTTTTCACTCTCTGGTATAGCGGTTTTGAGGTCGTGATAGGTTAATTTTAGAGCATGATTTTTAGCCTTTTCTATTAAAAAGTTAAAGTGATCTTTTCCTCGAAAACCAAGTTCGTGCCAATTTAAAATGCCGTTTTCTATGCCGGAATGAATTACGCCATCTAGAAAGTCTATTTGATTATAATCCAGATCAATTTTTAAACACTGACTGTCAGAATGATTTTTAATTTGGATTTTTATATCCTTGGCGCAATTAATTGTGTATTCAATAATTGATAGCTTAAAGCTTTTATAGTAAGCTTTATTAATCTGTAACATTTTATAGGTTACAACTTTGTTTTTTAGAGCTTCGTTTAATACTCTAATTTTAGCAAATAATTCAGCCGTTAAGCTAATAGCGCAATCGTTATTTCCTATTTGGAAATATTTAACAAAGGCCTTTTTATCGGTTATTTTATGGTACATGTGATCCCTCAAAAAATAATTATAAATTGTTAAAAAACTACTTCTTTAATATAGCAGAATGGACCATATTTGTCAATACTACCATCACGGTGTATAATGAAATAAATAAAATACAATTTCTGGTTTTTAATTTCCAATTTCTAAATATTTTCTAAATTTTCCAAACAAAAGACTGGATTTATTTAAAAATTACAAAATTTAAAATTAAAAATTATTTATCCTATGCCTGCCAAACTTAAAACTTTAGCCGTTGTTGGCCTAGATGCCGAAATTGTAGAGGTAGAGGCTGATATGGGCGGTGGCGACCTTGGCAGTTTTACTGTTGTTGGTTTACCAGATACAGCTGTCTCTGAAGCTCGTGAACGGGTTCGATCTGCTATCCGCAACAGTGGTTTTGAGTTTCCTAAATTAAAAGTTACCGTCAATTTAGCACCGGCTAATTTAAAAAAGCAGGGTTCAGGCTTGGATGTGCCGATGGCCTTAAGTATTTTAACGGCTGCCGGTCGAGTCCGCTTACCTGTCGATACTTCTTGGGCTTATGTTGGTGAATTAGCCTTGGATGGACGAGTTCGCCCTGTGGCTGGCGTTTTACCGATGGCCCTCGCTGCCAAAAGACTAGGTATTACTAAATTGTTTGTGCCACAAGGCAACGCTGCTGAAGCAGCAGTGGCCGAGGGTGTTGAAATTTGGCCCATTGCTAGTCTTTCTGAGCTGACTTTGTTTTTAATGGGCAAGGGTGAATTAAAGCCCTTACCCAGACAAATTCCTAGTCTAGTTAATCTAATCGTGGAATCTGATTTGGCTTTTATAGCTGGTCAGCAAACAGCCAAGCGTGCTTTGGAAATCGCCGCTGCCGGTGGTCATAATATCTTGATGAGTGGTCCACCTGGGTCGGGTAAAACAATGTTAGCCAAAGCTTTGGCTTCTATTTTGCCGGATTTAATTTTATCTGAAGCTTTAGAAATTACTAAAATCTATAGTGTCGCCGGTTTGTTGCCAGCTGGCTCTTCATTAATCAAAGCTCGACCGTTTAGGGCTCCGCATCACAGTGCTTCAGGTGTGGCTTTGGTGGGCGGTGGTGCTTGGCCCAAGCCTGGCGAAATTAGTTTGGCACATCGGGGAGTTTTATTTTTGGATGAGTTACCAGAGTTTCCCCGTTCTGTTTTAGAAAATCTTCGCCAACCTTTGGAAGAGGGGCGGATGACTGTTTCTCGTGCTTCTGGCAATTTATCTTTTCCAGCACGGTTTATTTTAGCTGCCGCCATGAACCCCTGCCCTTGCGGTTTTGCCGGTGACAGGGAAAAACAGTGTATTTGTTCGGCTAGCCAGCTGGCTAATTATGGCCGTCGTTTGTCTGGACCTTTATTAGACCGTATTGATTTATTTTTAACCGTTCCAAGGTTGGAGTTTTCTAAACTAAAACAAGTTGGAGCCGAAAGTTCAGCTACTGTTAAAAAGCGAGTGGAAGCAACTAGACTTAGACAGCTTGAGCGTTTTAAAAATAAAGGCTGGTTGACCAACAGTGAATTATCCAGTCAGGCTGTTCGAAAGTATTGTGCTTTATCGGAGGCTGGAGAAAAATTAATGGAACAGGCCGTAGAAAAATTAGACCTATCTCCTCGGGGCTATTTTAGAGTTTTAAAAATTGCTCGCACTATTGCCGATTTGGCGGGGGTCGAAGTTATTGCCGTAGAACATTTGGCTGAGGCTTTGCAATATCGCCCCAGTCGCCTCAGTTGTTGATTATGTTGATATTTGCTACAATGAATAAAACTATATTGCTTATATGAAAAAAATTATCTCCCTAGGCTTACTATTTGTTATGATGGCAACCAGTGGTTTTGGTTGTAAGGGCATCTCTCAAGATGTTGCCGCTAAAATGCAACCAATCACTATTAATTATTGGCGTGTTTGGGATGGTCCAGATAACTTTTCTGCCATTATCGCCGAATATAATAAAAAGCACCCTAACATCACTATTAAATATCGTAAACTTCGGTATGATGAATATGAAAAAGAACTGGTTAATGCTCTAGCAGAAGATCGCGGGCCTGATATTTTTTCTATCAACGCTACTTGGATGAGGCGTTATGCTAGTAAGATTGCTGTAATGCCTTTAGAATTTACCATGGCATATCCAGTGGAAAAAGGCACTATCCAAAAAACTATTGTCCCAGAATTACGTAAAACCCGCAGTATATCTTTAACGGCTATTAAGAACAGTTTTTTAGAAACAGTCTATAGTGATGTAGTTTTTGACTGGGAAAACCCGACTACTAAAAACAAAGAGCTCCGAGTGTACGGTTTACCGTTAGCTGTTGATACCATGGCTATGTTTTTTAATCGAGATTTGCTTAACAACGCTAACATCAGTGAACTATCTCCTTATTGGAATAAGCAATTTCAAACAGATGTTAAAAAATTAACTAAGCAAACTACTCAAGGTGAAATTGTTCAAGCTGGCATCTCTTTAGGTACTGGTACTAACATTGAGCGTTCGGCCGACATAATGGCTTTGTTGATTATGCAAAATGGAGGCACTATTATTAACAGTCAGAATCGGGCAGCTTTATCAGAAAATGTTTCTGGAAAGGATTACAATCCAGGTATGGATGCCCTTAGGTTTTATAGTGATTTTGCTAACCCAACTAAAGATGTTTATACTTGGAACAGTACTTTAGACAATTCTTTACAGATGTTTATGGATGGTCGATTGGCCATTACTTTTGGTTATGCTTATCACTTACCAACCATTAAAGCTCAGGCGCCTAAATTAAATTTTGGTATTTTACCTATACCTCAAATAGAAGGTGGTGGAGGTTCTAAAAATGTAGCTGATTATTGGGTAGAAACTGTCTCCAAAAAATCTAAAAACATCAATGAAGCTTGGGATTTTATTCAATTTATGACTACTATACCAGAAAACACCAAATTGTATTTAGCTAGTAGTGGGCGTTTAACAGCTTTGCGTGCTATTGTAGAAGAACAAAAAATTAACGATAATCTAAGTATTTTTGCTAAACAACTACTAACTTCGCACACCTGGTATCATGGTTATAACAATGATGTTGCTGAAGCCTCTTTTAAGTCTATGGCTGACTCCGTTGCTGCTAATCCACAAAACCTAGTCTTTGAAGTCCGCTTAGCGTCTTCTAAAATAAACAGCACGCTTAGTCAGGCTAAAGTTCAATAATTATGCCTATTTTTGCGGCTAAACCGGTTGGTGAAAAATATTCAGCGGTTGGTGAGAGGTTGCGTTTAGCTAGACAACGTGAGCAGAAATCTATTAAAGACAAAGCTGATGAGCTGAATATTCAAGCCCGTTATCTTACTGCTTTAGAAAATAATACTTATGATAGTTTACCGGCTGGGGTTTATGCTTTAAATTATTTAAGAGAGTATTCTCGTAGTTTAGGTTTACCAGAAACAGCTTTAATTGAACAGTTTATTAAAGAGCGTCATCGCCGGCAAACTAAGAGCACAGGAATTTTCGAAAGACAGGTAGTGCTTCAGCGTTATTTTATTGTTGTACCTCGAGTTGTTAAAGGGTTTTTAATTGCTATTGTCAGTTTAATTTGTGTCGGTTATATTGGCTGGCTTTTAGCTAATATTTATTTACCACCTAAACTAAATTTATTTTCACCTGTGGATAATCTAGCAGTTAGTGAGCAACGTATCACTGTTAGTGGTCAAACTGAACCAGAATCAGAGGTGGCTATTAATGGTTTACCAGTAATTGTTTCGGTAGATGGTAAATTTGAAATAACCTTGGATTTACGGCAAGGAATTAATAAAATTACCGTTATTGCCAGTCGTCAAAACAAGCGTCAGCATAGCATTACCAGAGAAATTCTTTACCGTAAACCATAGCTTGTCTTTCGTTTTTTGTTCTGATATAATAAGTTCATAAACTTTTAACTTATGTATCCGTTCTCAATTTTGTATTTAACTTTACAAACTTGATGAACTTTATAAACTTGTAATTTAATTTTATGGCAGATAAAAAAGTTTCAACTGAAAACAAATCAGTTAAGGATAATCCTCGCAATGTTGCGGCTATGGCTGCAATGCAACAAATTCGTTCCATGTACGGCGAGGGTTCTATTATGAAATTTGGTGATGCTAAATCTATGGAAGTTGATGTCGTACCAACAGGTTGTGTTTCTTTAGATTTAGCTTTAGGTGTTGGCGGTATTCCACGAGGACGCATTATTGAAATTTACGGACCTGAATCTTCTGGTAAAACCACTTTAGCTCAACACATTATCGCTGAAACTCAAAAGATGGGTGGTATCGCCGCCTTTATTGATGCTGAACACGCACTTGATCCAGAATACGCTAAGAAGATTGGAATTAATATCAATGATTTAATTATTTCCCAACCAGATAGTGGGGAACAAGCTTTAGAAATTTTAGAAACCTTAGTTCGTTCTAATGCTATTGATGTTGTGGTTTTAGATTCCGTTGCAGCACTTGTTCCAAAAAAAGAATTAGAGGGTGACATGGGCGATATGCAAATGGGTTCTCAGGCTCGTTTAATGAGCCAAGCTTTGCGTAAACTAACTTCAATTGTTTCTAAGTCGCACACTATTGTAATTTTTATCAATCAGATTCGCATGAAGATTGGTGTCTTTTTTGGTAACCCGGAAACTACTACTGGTGGTATGGCTTTAAAGTTTTATTCTTCTTTGCGTATTGAAGTTCGTCGTGCTGCTCAGATTAAACAAGGTGAAAAGATTATCGGTAACCGCGTTAAAGCTAAGGTGGTTAAAAATAAAGTCGCTGCGCCTTTTAAGACTTGCGAATTTGATATTATGTATAATGAAGGTATCTCGCTTGCTGGAGATATTCTAGATACTGGTACAGCTTATGGCGTGATTAGTAAAAAAGGCAATTCTTATGCTTACAGTGAAGAGAAATTGGGTGTAGGTCGCGAGAGTGCTAAAACAGCTTTGCGTGCTAAACCAGAATTATTAAAAGAATTGCGTAGTAAGATTTTGGCTGAAGCTAATAAAAAAGAAGGTGTACCACCAATGTCTTCAGAAATTGATGCGGATGTGGCAGTTTCTGCTGTTGAAGAACCTGTTGCAGAATAGCTTTTTGCCCAATAATTATTATAGAAATTGAAATAAAAAAACATCTTCCTCGATGACTATCGAGGAGGATGTTTTTTTGAAATAATTTTAAACTCGTTCCACGTATTCGCCGGTATCGGTATTGATGCGAATTACATCACCGGTTTCCACGAACATTGGGACATTGATGACCGCACCGGTTTCGAGTTCTGCTTGCTTCATCACATTGCCCACAGAGTTACCTTTAACACCTGGAGGCGCCATCGTTACCTTTAGTTCTACCTTAATCGGTAGTTTTAAAGTTACTGGTCTACCTTCATAATGCATAGTACTGACTTCAGTATTTTCTTTTAAGAATTGCATTTGCTCGCCGACGACATCCAAGGGCAATTCAAACTGTTCAAAGCTCTCGTTATCCATAAAATAAGCGTTGTCAGCGTCTTTATAAAGATAATCTGCTTTCTTGGTTTCTACTTCAGCTTCCTCGGCTTTTTCATTGCCTTGGAAAGTCTGTTCCATGACAGCGCCGTTGATCAAATTTTTCAATTTGGTCTTTAAGACGGCGCCACCGCGTCCCATTTTATGATGGTCGGCTTTAATAATGACATACGGCTCGTTGTTCATTTTCAGAACCTTGCCGATTTTGATTTCGCTTAAAGAGAGCATAGATTAACTTTAAGTCTAATTAGATAATAGTAACTAGAGTATTTGTAAATCAAGTTCTGTAACTTGATAGAGGTTTAATGTCAAAATCCCAATTTCCAATGCCAAACCAAATGTAGATTATGATTTCTTTTTGACATTTCATTTTTTAGCATTGATTGGAAATTGGATATTGGAAATTTGTCATTACTTTTTACGAATTTATTTGTTCGTAAAAAGTGCCAGGGCCATTACACGAGCGCGTTTCACTCCCATAGCCAACTTACGTTGATGTTTGGAGCAGACACCAGTACGGCGTTTCGGTAGGATTAAACCATAGGAATTGGTGAATTTTTGTAATTCTTCCACATCCTTATAATCCAAGTAGTCGATTTTGTTATCACAATAATAACAGGATTTTTTGATTTGCATAAATTAAATTAAAAAGGAATATTTTCGACACGGATCTCTTCTTCTTGATAACCAGGCATTGGTGCTACATCTTCATAGCTAATTGGTTGCTCAGTGGTAGTTGGCTTCGGGTGATTATTTGGAGTTGGTTGATAAGTATTACCACCACCATAACTTTGTGTGCCACTAGCTCGATCTAGCATAATTAAATTATCAGCTACGATTTCTGAGGTGTAGCGTTTTTGTCCGTCTTGTCCAACCCAGTTACGATTTTGAATGCGTCCTTCGATATAAATCTTAGAGCCTTTTTTCACGAAGCGGCCGACAATATCTGCTAGCTTACGCCAAGCAATAATATTATGAAATTCAGCTCGTTCTTGTTTCTGACCACTTTGATCAGTCCAGCTAAGATTGGTGGCAATGGAAAAAGAGGCAACCGGTTGACCGCCAGCTGTTTGGCGAATTTCCGGATCGCGAGTCACATTGCCGATGATCATGGCTTTGTTGAGATCCATATAATTAATTAAGTTAAGATTATTTGTATAAGATGTCACTTCCTAAAATCTTGTCTAATTTACTGTCTAATTCTTCCTGGCTTTCTAAAGTAGTTTCTTCAGCTAATTTAGATTTTTTAGGAGTTGGAGTTTCTTCTGCTATTTTTTTAGTAGTATTTACCACTAGAGCTTCTTTTTTTTCAGTTTCAGCTTTGACAGCTTCTTTGGTTTGCGCTATGGCAGAGGCAATCTCAGCAGCAGCTACTTCTTGACGACGGTGACGAGCCTCGGCTTCTTTTTTTAAAACCTCTGGATCCTTAGCTACTTTACGAATAATTTGATGACGCAAAATTTCATGATCCAATTTTAAGTCCTTGTCTAGTTTAGCCATGGCCGCACCTTCTAAATCAAACTCTAAAACTTGATAATAACCATAACGAAAACCTTTAATAGCATAAGCTAAGCGACGTTTACCCATGAACTCATCATAAGTAACTATCCCTTTGCCAGCAGCAATGGCCTTCAACACTTTTTCTTTCACTGGTTCCAATTCGTTTTCGCTGTATTTGTTAGAAACTAAATACAACAATTCGTAATGTGGAATTTTGTCGGACTTTGTCTTTGACATAGATTGTTTTATTAAATAAAAAAACCTTAGGGGCATTTCCTAAGGTTAGCCTATTTTTGAAGGCGACAGGAGAATACCCTTCCCTATTTAATAAAAAATAGGGCAAATGGCCTAAAATGACCACAGATGGAAAAGGTTTAAATTGTACTGATATGCTAGCACAAGGGCACAAAAGAGTCAATAGTATTGACAAAATCATTAAACAAGTTATAAATATTTTTATAAAAACTTTTTGCTAAGTTAAACGCAGTATAGGTCTTGAAACGATTAATCATACTTCTAGGCCTTTTTTATTTTTTATTTTACTTTCTAGTTAAATATGTTAAGCTGGTTTTATGAAATATTTTTTAATTTTTGGTAATCATCCCGAGCTGGCTTTAGCCGAGATTTATAGCGTTTTAGGTGACAACACCCAATATTTGAGCTTTGTCCAAGGTACTCTGATTTTCGATACACCAGCGCTAGATGCTTCACAATTAATAAAACGCCTAGGGGGCACTGTTAAAATAGGTCAGATTGCTGGTACAATGCAGAATTTAGCTTCAGAAATGCCTACAACGCTAGCTAGCCTGCTTAACCAAGCTATATTACCATTTTTCGGGATTTCTCTTTATGGTGCTAAGTTTAACTTTTTACCAATAGCTTTGGAACTTAAAAAAACCTTGAAAATAAAAGGTCGTGCTCCTCGTTTTGTGGTTGGTCGCGAACTCGTTTTGTCTAGTGTGATTGTAGAACAAAATAAACTTACTCGCGGTGGTGTGGAAATAGTTATTATTAAAGACGGCGTCAATTATTGGTATGGTCGCACCTTGGCCGTTCAACCTTTTAAAGAATTGTCTGCTCGTGATTATGGTCGTCCAGCTCGTGATGATGCCTCTGGTATGTTGCCACCTAAAGTCGCCTTAACTTTATTAAACTTAGCTGAGGCTCTTCCTGCTGGTGAGATTTATGATCCTTTTTGCGGTTCTGGAACTATTTTAAGTGAGGCAGCGATGATTGGCGTACCTATTCTTTTGGGTTCAGACATTAGCCAGCGTGCTGTTGGTGATACTACTGATAATTTAACTTGGTTAAATAAACAAACTAATGGTTCAGAAATAGAATTTGAAGTTATTAAATCTGATGCTCGTAAATTATTATCTTTGTGGCCAGGTAAAACTTTTAGAGCCATTGCTTTTGAAGGCTTTTTAGGCCCACAGCGTGGTAAAGTGGATTGGCGTCAAACTTTACCAGAATTAGCTATACTATATAATGAAGTGTTACCGTTATTACATCGCCGTATGGAGCCAGGGTCTCGTGTTGTGATGGCCTTACCTTATATTCCTAGTATAAAGCAGGGTTTAGCTATTCGCTACAGTGGTTGGAAACGTCCTAAGCTCTTTCCTGAAAGTCTTCAACTAGTTAGCACCCCATTACTTTATGGTCGAGCTGGCCAAAAAGTTTGGCGAGAAATCATTGTTTTGGCAAAATAAAGAGCCAGCTAAAAAGCTGGCCCGGCAAATAGAGTTTATTATTAAGCAAATTGGCTTGTTGTAGTTTTTTATTTTTTTGTATTTTCGGGGGGAATCAAATACTAAGAATAATCGCTTTTTAAGCTTAATAAACAACCTCTATTTAAATTTATCAAGAACTAATCGTGCAGCATCATTTAAAATATAACAAATTTTTCTTTTTTTTGTCAAATATTTGGTATTTATCTATTTATTAAGAAATTGCAGACATCACCGTCTTTGACGATGTATTCTTTACCCTCAATCCTCAACAATCCTTGCTCACGAGCTGCTACTTCACCCCCATTTTTTACAAAATCTTGCCAGTTAATAACCTCTACGCGTACAAAGCCTTTTTCAAAGTCAGTGTGAATAGCCGCCGCTGCTTGTGGGGCTTTAGTATTTTGCTTGATAGTCCAAGCCCTAGTTTCATCGGTACCTGTAGTAAAAAAACTTACTAAATCTAAAATTTGATAAGCTTTTTGTATTAAGCTATCCAAACCGCTTAATTTCAATCCCAGAGCCTCCAGATAGTCTGTTTGTTCCTCTGCTGGTAAACTAGCAATATCATTTTCTAGTTTAATATTCAACGGGATAACTTCAGCCCCAAATTTACTGCTGAAATCTGAGCTTAAAACTTGGTCATCTTTGATATTAGCCACGTAAATCATAGGCTTCGCTGTAATTAAAGCTAAATCTTTAATAGCAAATAATTCTTCATTGTTTAGATTCATGTCTCGCACAGGGATATTTTGTGATAGCTGTTCGTTTATTTTGGTAATTAAATCTCGATAGGCAATGGCTTTTTTGTCGCCAGTTTTACACTCTTTGCTGGCCTTGTCTAGCCGTTTTCCAACCGTAGCCATATCGGCCAAAATCAACTCCAGGTTTATAATATCTTTATCTTCAATGGGGTCAATACGATTAGCTACATGGATGACATTACTATCCTCAAAAGCACGCACCACTTGGCAAATGGCGTGACACTCGCGAATATGTGATAAAAATTGGTTACCCAAACCTTCGCCAGCTGAGGCGCCTTTAACCAAGCCAGCGATATCCACAAATTCAATGATCGTGGGGATTATTTTAGCTGGTTTAGAAACTAAGGCTAAGGCTTGTAACCGTTCGTCAGGTACTTCTACCATGCCGACATTGGGCTCGATGGTACAAAACGGGTAGTTAGCGGCCGGGGCCTGTTTTTTAGTTAAAGTATTGAAGAGGGTAGATTTGCCAACATTAGGCAGACCCACGATTCCGATGGATAAAGGCATAAATTATATTAATAACTATACTTAAACATAAAACCCGCCAATAATCAAGTTTTTGAAAAATAATAGGTTTCAGATTTTTGAAGAATTAAAATAGTCTTTTTGATACTAAAAACACCCTAGGTTTAGAGTGTTTTTATCTGTGCGCCCAACAGGATTCGAACCTGTGACCGTTCGCTTAAGAGGCGACTGCTCTACCAGCTGAGCTATGAGCGCATAACTTTATGAACTTGATAAACTTTAAGAAACTTATTAACTTATCTTGTGGCTGAGGAGAGATTCGAACTCTCGACCTTGGCGTTATGAGTGCCACGCTCTAACCAACTGAGCTACCCAGCCTAACTCTGTGCTCCCGTTAGGATTCGAACCTAAAATACTTGGTCCGAAGCCAAGCGTGATATCCATTTCACTACGAGAGCCACATCGCCAATCAATAACATTTTACTAATCTTTGGGGGTTTGTCAAGCGATTACTTGACGAGCTTTTGTAGGCACCATATAATAAGGGTCTATGGATGATTTATTACAAGACATTTATTTGTTAGTCAAAAAGAAAATGCATGAGCAGGGCGGTTATGACCGTGAAGCTTATTTAGAGTTTGTGGATGAAACTTTAGAATATTTTGTAGAAAAAGGCAAATTAGATCCAGATGATAATACCGAATTTATGCGCACACAATTGGCAGAAATGTGGGAGGTGATGTCTGAGAGTTTAGCCGATGATGAAGAACCACAATATAATTTTCCCGTCTAAAATAAAATAAAAAATTCCCCACATGGGGAATTTTTTATTTTTCTATTTTTATTGGTTCTGGTTTTCTAATGGAACTACTTCTGTGGTAATGTCAACAGTACTTGGTTCACCAATAGTTTCTGTTGAAGTTATAATTTGCTTGGTCGTTAGAGACAGCGGAGCTTCAATATAGATTTTAAAACTAATAGTATCATCAATAACTTTGTCGCCTAAATCAGAGAAAAACTTATCAGAGCCATATTTTATACCCCACAAGGTGCGGTCAATGCTAAAATCGGCATTGGCAATCCATAAACCACTATCTTGTTTGGCTATGACATCAAAACTCACAGCGTTAGTTATGCCTTTAATAGTTAAATCTGCGGTTACATTATAATTTTGCTCATTAGCGGTTATGATACCAGGACTAACACTTTTCATAGTTAAAGTTGCTTCTGGATACTTAACCACGTCAAAAAAGTCGGAGCTCTTTAAGTGGGTTTCTAAGTTTTCTTTATTTTTATCTTCTAGTTCTTGATCGGTTATTGTCGACATATCAATCACAAAAGACCCTCCAGTTAGATTATTATTTTTTAACTGTACTTCTCCAGACTTAAAAGACACGGTGCCAACATGCTCGGTTTTGATAATTATTTTACGACCAGTCCAATTTATATTAGATTGTCGCAAATCAATCGGATAAACGGTTGCTGAAGAGATTTCTTCTATTTTTATCTCAGGCGTTGGCGTAACCACTAGCGGGCTTGGTTTTTTAAAGCAACCAGTCAAGGTGAGGGTTGCTATTAGCAGAGTTACTGCTAGTAAACTTTTTTTCATATCAAAGGTGACCG
This sequence comes from Candidatus Falkowbacteria bacterium CG10_big_fil_rev_8_21_14_0_10_37_14, assembly GCA_002778705.1. Classification (GTDB taxonomy): domain Bacteria; phylum Patescibacteriota; class Patescibacteriia; order Patescibacteriales; family Patescibacteriaceae; genus 1-14-0-10-37-14. The sequence continues at coordinate 20,157 of PFAM01000003.1, forward strand.
ATTCGCTCCTCCATGCGTTTCTAGTCGATTAAAATTAATAACTATTTTAATATATCACGAGTAAAAAAGTCTATCAATAGGCTTAGTCTCTTGCCTTTGTGCAGGAGCTCTACAATCAAGGTTTTTAATTTTTGAACCTCAATTTAAATTTAATAAAATTAGGCATCTTTAGCACTCAAATATATAAACAATAATTTTATTAATTTTTGTAAAAGGCTTAATGTAAGGCATTTCTTAGTAATATTTACGCATTTACAAATATAGTATATTGATATTGACAATTTCTAGTAAATATTATAATGTATACAATGTTTAGAACGCACACAAGCGCTTTATTTTAATTATACATATGACCAACGACAAGAAAGAGCTGAGCTTGGAAGAGACCAAGGCTGCCCTGAAACCTGGTATGGTTGTCAGAATCTACCAAAAAATCAAAGAAATGAACGCTAAAGGCGTAGAAAAAGAGCGGTTACAATATTTTGAAGGCACTGTTATTGCTCGTAAACACGGCAATGAAATTGGCGCTACCGTTACGGTTGCTAAAATTTCTGAAGGTGTAAAGGTAGAAAAGATTTTTCCCATTAATTTGCCAACTATTACCAAGATTGAAATTAAGAAAGAATATCAAGTTCGTCGTGCGAAATTAGGATTTTTGTTTGACGGCTACAAGAAAAAACTAAAAGTCGCCAAATAAGCGACTTTTAGTTTGGATTTATTAGGCGGATCTGTTTTACTGAAGCCTTTCCACTAGCCGGTGAAGAGGTAAGGGCGGACGTGGCGAAATTGGTAGACGCGCCACCTTGAGGTGGTGGTGGTCGCAAGGCCTTGGAGGTTCGAGTCCTCTCGTCCGCACCAAAAAATTGTAGATTTTTTTGCGGACGAAGCAGACAAACTGCTTTGCCTGCGTGAGGACGAGAAAGTCGGAAGC
>PFAM01000002.1 GCA_002778705.1 Candidatus Falkowbacteria bacterium CG10_big_fil_rev_8_21_14_0_10_37_14
AAACCGATAAGAAAGAAATAATTGAACATAGGTAATATAAAGAGATTTTTTGAAACATACCCGCAGGGTGTAATAACATTTGGATAATGACTGATACAAAGAAATCATGTTACGGCTGCGCATACAAGCAGAACGTACCAGGCGACGCTCACATAGCGTGCTCATTCAATTTTAAGAAGGCTGAGAAGCCGCTGCCACAAGGAGATCCACACGGAATAAAGAACGGTTGGTACTCCTTTCCGGTCAACTACGATCCGAATTGGATGATGACCGAATGTCAGGCCTACGCAGAAGAGTCGGATCCGGAAATGACAATAGAACCATTCATGAGTTTAATTAGTTTAATGCGAGGATAAAATGGCAAAACTAAAAGTTAAAGTGAATTGAAAGAGATTTTGATGACTGGTGTTTTAAAATCACAGAGTTTGCTCATGGTAATAAGCATCTTAAAAATGGTGCTCCTGAAGTCTCTTACGAAGAAGCAGAACGAGAATGCCTTAATGAATTAATAGAAATTATATTACTTCATCGAAGCTATTGTTTATCCTAAATAAAAGCGTAAAAACTTTGGGATGTCAAAACTTTTGGTTATAAAACAATTAAATATGGAAGTAACATTAAGACAGCTTACAAAAGAACAAAAAAGATTTATTATAGATAATTTTTTTAGGTCATCCCAATATCCAGATTATTGGGATGTCGGCATGAAATTATTAGAAACTGGTCAATGTATTGTAGCAGGCAATATGTATAGTGTACCATCAAATCATATTATAGCACCTTTTGTACATTTTGATTTTGCACCTGATACAATTGGTTGTTTACTTTACGATTTTAATTTAGAAAAATTCTTAAATTCTAAGGTTTTTAAAGAAAAAATAAAAGAAGAATTAAAAGATTTAGATTTACGTAAAAAAAGACTAGAAGACCAATTATCAGAGCTTTGCAAAGACCAAGTATACCTTATGAATTTAATAGGATAAATCATGGAATCTTGAAGTTAACTGAAATGTCTATTGAGGAAATGGATAATCTTGATTTAGCTATAAAGAAGCGAAATAAGTTGATTAGAACTATAAGAGATGAAATCAGCAACTTTGAGAGAAGTAATGGTAAAATTTCTTACGAAGACGAAATGTAGCCTTGTTGCTAACAGCGCAGTACACGAATTTAAAGAATACAAAGTAATAATTGATAAAGATGGTACAAAAAGATATTTTAAACCAAACACTGGTCGTTTCATGAAAGAACTATAGCCGGTGTTAATGTTTACGCAACTTTTTAAAATAATTACTATAGCCGGTGTTAATGTTTACGCAACTTTTTAAAATAATTATGCAACCTGTACGTTTTTAACTACATGTATCTTTGTTGTATAATAAATTTAAAAATAAAATTATGAAAGCAGCAACAAAAAAAACAAAGGTAGTCTCTTCAGGTAGAGATTACACAAAGTATGAATTTAATGGTAACGTATATGGCAAGGGTCGACTTGTATTAGCCGTTATTAACAATTTTGTTACACAGAATCCTAATGTATCTTTAACGATGATGAAAACAATATTTGATAAAAATATTGTTTCCATCTCAAAAAAAGACAAAGAGAGTAAGCGACGATTTTTTACCAAAGAGTTAATAAAAATTGGCAACAAGAAGAATATAATGGTAACAAATCAATGGAGCAAGGACAACATTTCTGAGTTCATTAAATTCGTTAGAAAAAATCTAAAAGAAAACATCGTTGTATGTTAAATTGAATTTTTAGATAATTATAAAAATGCTTCCATGAAAATATGGAGGCATTTTTTTATTAATATATTTTTTTTATTCAATATTTATTCATATCTTTATAATATGAAAACGATAATCAAACCTGAGAACTTGCGTTTTTTATTCAGAGAGAAGAATAACAATGGCGCAGAATTTACAGTTAAGTCATTGAAAACCAATAAAGATTACACTTTCAAGATCAGTAGATCTTTATGGAACGAGAAGTGGTATACACATGTTAAGGTAGAACAAGGATACCAGGATTATAAAAGACTTGGTACATTTGCAGATGGACAAATCACAGACAAAAAACAAGTTGTAGATACGCCGGCAGCAAAAGCTATCGCATGGGTGTTACGACAAATTTCAGGTGGTGACTATAGTAAGTTAAATAACAATGTAGAAATCATGCACACAGGAGCTTGTCTTGTGTGTGGAAAAAAATTAACAGATGCCGAGAGCATCGAGCACGGTATAGGTCCTGTTTGTAGGAGCTAAAAAAATATGTTGATGAAAATAATTCACAAGTCCACATTGTTCTGCCATTAGAGAAACTAGAGGAGATAACCAATACCAATAAATCTGTAGTTAGAGGGCATACTTTTTCCAAGTATGCCCTTTTTTTATGAAACTTCATCGCACCCGGTGTATACAACTTTAACAAGTTTAACACTAAAATAGAAGCGATGAAAATTTCAAAGACTAAAGACGTAAAGACCCCAATCAGGGGCACAACAAAAAGCGCCGGCATCGATTTCTTCGTGCCGAATGATTTCGAAGAAACATTAGTTCAACCAAACGGACAGATCAGAATTGATTCAGGAATAAGGGCAGAAGTTCCAACTGGATATGCGTTGATTGCATTCAATAAATCCGGTGTAGCGCTATCTGGTCTAGACATTGGCGCATGCGTTATAGACGAGGACTATCAGGGTCCTCTGAACTTGCACCTGTTCAATCCAACCGATCAAGCTGTGTTGATAAAACCTGGACAGAAGCTCGCACAGTTTATACTAATTCCAATGTTCTACGATGAAGTAGAGCTCGTTAATGACGACGAATTACACGTGGTTGCTTCAGAAAGAGGCGACGGTGCATTCGGTTCAACCGGAACATTTTAATGTATTGGGGTGCGAAAGGCGAAGACTTCAAGGAAGATCAGACGTCAAAAATTATGGGCATGACCGACAAAGATGAAAAGGTAGAATTGGTTAACAACCGAATATACTTTTACTCTGGTGTTTCTGAGAACAGCATTTTGATGCTGAACAAAAACGTTCAATCGTTGGTGATCAAGGCAAAGATACACGCGGCACACAATGACATGTCACTACAACATTCTGGTAGCTGCTTTGTCAACATTCAATCATTCGGCGGTTCCATATTCGCAGGACTGTCAGGAATGGACACTATACTTGAGGCCAGGGACGTCATACCGGTTAATACGATAGTTGATGGATGCGCAGCATCAGCAGCAACTTTCTTATCCATAGTGGGTACAAGGAGATACATACGGCGAAACTCGTACATGTTAATTCACCAGCTGAGTTCTAGTATGTGGGGCAAGTATGCTGAAATCAAAGACGAGGTGACGAACCTTGACCTATTGATGGATTCGATACGCAACATGTATGGTACGTACACCAAAGTTCCTAAAAATGAGATAGACAAGATACTCAAGAAGGATCTATGGTGGGACGCCAAAACTTGTAAAAAATACGGACTATGTGATGAAATTCTTTAAATGACAAGATATAATGTTATGTTTAAAACTACAGTTATAAATAAAAAAATTTGGATTACTAACAGTTATATGTAAATCAAATAAAACAAAAAAAATCGGACATTAGTTGATTGTAAATGCGATTGTGGAAATATTATTACAGTGTTTCCTGCTAAATTAAAAAAAAAAACAAAGTAAATGTGATAAATCGTGTGGTTGTATAAATAAGAAAACAGGTAAGGACCATTTTAATTATAATCATAATATAACAGATGACGAACGAATAGTAGGAAGATTTCATTTAGAATATATTATATGGAGGAAAAAAGTATATAATCGTGATAACTATACATGTAAAATATGTAAAAACAAAGGTAGTATTGAAGCACATCATTTAAAAAGTTATGCAAAACACAAAGAATTACAAACTAAAATATTTAATGGAATTACTTTATGCGTTCCATGTCATTCTGAATTTCATAAAAAAAATATGGTAAATTAAAATTTACCGTAGAAAATTTTAGTGAATTTTTTAAAATTAAAACTAATAAATTATTTAGAATAAATAAACATTTAAAATAAAGTACGATGATAGTAGATGTAGAAGTAAGGAGAGAGGGCGATCCACGGTTTGGAAAGTTGAGTTCACTAAACATATCGCATTTTGATAAGAACGGCGATACGAAGTTTTTGGAAATTCCATTGAATAATTCCACAGAGGGTTACATCTGGGAATATGCAAATGGAAGACTTGACAAACCTGATGAACAGTATAGATCGTGGGATAACAAGCCTGTCAAGAAGGTCAAGACGTCTAATATAAACAAGTACACCATCGAGGAGATATTGTATCACAGGCGCGATGAGATTCTACCAGCGCTCGAGTACAATGAGCCGAAGAAATTCTCTATAGATATTGAGACGGAGATCACGGATGGTTTTCCAGATCCTGAGTTCGCACTTAACAAGGTGACTGCAATAGCCATTGCAAACTGCACGGACAAGAAGATAACTGTGTTAGGATTAAGGGACATGACTGAGATGGATCATGATAAGATACAAAACGATATTAACGTACACTTCAAGAAATATCCTAACGACAAGTGGGCGTTCAGGTACATAAAGTTCGAGAGTGAATACGACATGCTTTACACGTTCTTCGGCAAGCTCATGAACAAGATGCCGTGCATCACTGGATGGAACGTACTTAGGTTTGACTGGATGTACCT
>PFAM01000013.1:0-65063 GCA_002778705.1 Candidatus Falkowbacteria bacterium CG10_big_fil_rev_8_21_14_0_10_37_14
AAATAAAGTTTCGGAAATGGTGGGAACTCTTCGTGTGGTTACCGAGCCGGCGGCTAGCATTTTGACAATTGCCAATATGCCTGGGAACTTGTCAAAAGCAATGGAAAAAGTAAGTGCTGGTTATTTTGCAGCTGATCAAGTTAGGTCAGCCATTCAAGATGAAAAAATTCTTGGTATTAGTATTAAAGTTGATGAAGCCGGTGAAACCAAAGCTAGTGTCGCTGGTTTGACTAAAGAAGAGCTACCTGAATGGATGGCGGAAAATAATATTGTTAAAAGCGGCGAAACAGCTGAAGAAATTTTAAATCAAGTTGAAAAAGAAATACAAGAAGAGGCAAAAGAAGAAATTAAAGAAGAAAAACAAGTTCAAACCGAAGAAAAAAAAGAGGTGCCGGCACCAGTAGCTAATTTACAAGATATTCCCAATCAGATTTTTAAAGTAGTAAATGTGAGCAATTCATCATATATGATGGATGCTTGTTTTAATCCAACTTGCTGGGATGATTTAGACGCTAAGCCTGAAGAAGACAGAGATCTAGGCGGCATCTATACTATGGGCAAAGTTTTTGCTAATGGAGAAAGCTTCAGAAAAGGCTTTCGCCCATCAGATCTAAAAAAGAACAGCGAAAAAGCGGCGATGTTGGCAGATGGCTACAAAATAACGGTTTATTTTGCGATAGCTCCTTTTGAAGGTCCAAAAAATAAGACGATTGATTATGGAACTTGGCTAAGCGAATCTGTGGAAATAAACGCAAACTATGGAGATGAGCCGATAGTTGAGTGGGATGGAAGTAGTTTAAAACAGGTTAAATAACACTATAATAAACAAAACTAGAGCATTTTTTAAATTTTACAAAAACTGTCAATTAAAAAATATATGAAGCAAGAAAATAAACCTTTATGGTTTAAGAGGAAGACTTATGGATGGGGCTGGACACCGATTACTTGGCAGGGCTGGTTAGTTGTGGTAGTCGCTATAGTTTTGATTATAGTTGGTGGTTATGTTGGGGATACTGATGATGCACCAGGAGCAACTTTTTTAGGTGCTATGTTGGCAATTGTAGTAATGTTTATTTTTGGTTATTGGAAAGGAGAGCGGCCACGTTGGCAGTGGGGTAATGATTATAAAAAATAGAATAAAAACATAAAAAGTGAGTTTTTTTGACCAGGGCTTGCTTTTTTATTTAAAATATGTGATAATATAACTTCTATTCTTCATATTGCCTAAAGTAGCTTAATGCTCTATTTTTGTGCTCTTGTTGGCAATAGATTTTATAACTAACATAACAAAATGGGAACATTTAAACGTGAAGGCGGTTTTAATGATCGTAAAGGTCAGAGAGATTTTAAGCCAGGTGGTCGTGGTGGTTTTGGTCCAAGTCGTGGTTCTTTTGATCGTGGTGGTGACAGAGGTGAAAGAGTTATGTACAAAGCTATTTGCAGTGAGTGTCGTCGCACTTGTGAAGTGCCTTTTCGTCCAACTGGTGATAAGCCTGTGTATTGCAGTAATTGTTTTAGTGCTCAAAATGAGGCTGGTGGTGGTCGTGATGGAGGTCGCGGTTTTGATAGACCATCTTTTGATCGCCCGAGACCGAGTTTTGATAAGCCTAGATTTGAAGAACGCAAAAGTTTTAGTGCGATTTGTGATAAATGCGGCAGTCAATGTGATTTACCGTTTCGTCCAACTCCAGGTAAACCGGTTTTTTGTAGTGCTTGCTTTACTAAACCAGAGAGCCGTGGTGGTAATGTTGGTGGTTCTAAGAGTTGTGATTGTCAAGAGAATTATAAAAATCTTAATGCTAAGTTAGATAAGATTATGAAGGCTTTGAATATTCCAAATGAAATTGTTAAAACTGCTCCAGTTAAAGTCGAAGTAATAAAGGAAATTTTTGGTGATATGGAAATGTTAACCAAGGCTTCAGCCCAAGGCGGAGTAAACAAACCAGAAAAAATTAAAAAAGCTAAAAAAGAAATAATTAAAGATGAAGTTATTGAAGTTGTAAAAAAACCTAAAACTGTTAAGAAAGCGGTTGTGAAAGTTAAGGAAGTTAAAGTGAAAAAAGTTGCTAAGGTTTCTAAAGTAAAATAATAAATTGATTTAGACAAAAAGAAGTCTTTGCCGACTTCTTTTTGGTTCGCAGACAGTGTCTTATAAATTTGCTATAATTAATAAAACTTGTTAGGCTTTCTAAACTCAGATAAATTAGTTGATTAATATGATGCTATAAATATGGAAGTTTTACAAAAGGTTATTGCGGCGTCCGGGCAGTATTCTAGACGTCAGGCGGAGGAATTGATTCGTGCTAAACGAGTAACTTTGAACGAGGAACCCGCTAAATTAGGGCAACGCGCTGGAGAAAATGATGTGATTTTAATTGATGGTAAACCGTTATATGGTGTGGCCGAAAAATTGTATTACAAATTATATAAACCACTAGATTATACTTGTACTACTCGTGTTTTTGAAAGTGAGCGTAATATTTTTGAATTATTACCGAAGACACAAAAATTAACGATTGTCGGCCGTCTCGATAAAGACAGTGTTGGATTGGTTATTCTAACTAATGATGGAACCTTGGCGCATCATTTAACTCATCCGAGTTTTATGGTGAAAAAGGAATATGAAGCGATGGTTGGTGGTGAATTATTGCCAGAGGTTTTAGTAAAAAAATTAACTAAGGCACTTAAAAGTGGGATTGATATTGGTGAAGGAGAGGGCTTGGCTTGGGCGGATGAGGCTACTTACTTAGGGCAAAATGTTTTTCATATGGTCTTAACGCAAGGGAGAAAGCGTCAGATTCGCCGAATGTTTGAAGCTAAGGGTTTGAATGTGATAACACTAAAGCGCTTGAGTATTGGTGGGGTGCGATTAGGTGATATGACACTAGGATCGTTTCAAACGATGAATGAAAAAGAGATCAAGATGCTCAGAAATTTAAAATAAGTGTAATATAAAAAGTAGTCCTTAGACGGGGCTACTTTTTATATATCGAGATTTAATTTTTCGTGATAGTGACGAGCCAGATCTTGAAAGCGACGGACATCATAACGTTTAGCTTGGATGAGATCGTGGACGATTTTATCGCGATCCAGTTTGGCTTGTTCTGGAGTGTGGTGGTGTTTGATAAAGCTGGGGGAGTTGAGCTTGGTAATAATGTGGTCAAAGATTTTATTAATTTGTTTTTGAGCTTTGCTAGATAGAGAGTTGTAGTAAATGGTTGGTTTAGGAGCCTTAGTTTCTAATTCTTGGCGAAGTTTTTCTAATTCTTTGAAGGCTAGGGCGTGTGCTTTGGCGTGCTTAACTAATTCTTTCTTTTTTTCTTTTGGATTACCAATGGATTTTATTTGTTCCAAGATGCTTCTAACTGAACCAAGTTGATATTTTTTTAGTTCTTTGTTCATTTCAGTTACGCTGTCGTCAATAAGGTCCTCGGTTTTATGGAGGGCTTTTTTAGTTAGATGAGCGACACGATGGTGCAAAGATGGTTTAAGTGGAAACATATTTTTGTTTACTTTTATTATTTTAAGCTTTATCCAAGGAATAATCAAGGGCTTAGAAAATAAACAAAAAAGATGCTCAATATAAGTTGAGCATCTTTTTTGTTTGTGCGGCGAGTTATAAAGGGTATTAGAAATGAAAACTGTGATTAATTTCAGAGCCTTTTATTTTTTACTTAGATAGCTTGCCTTTGTAATAAGATCCATGCTTATCCTTAGCATTCTTCTGATCTATAATTTCAAAAGTTTCTTTATCTACATTTTCTATTAAATAACACCCACAAGTAATAGGCGCACCTACTCCAAAGTTATAACGGCAGTAATATACATCTTTATTAAAAAAATAATATCCTTCGCCATCTTCCATATAAATGTAACCCAGCTTTACTGTCCCATCGCTATTGAATATAGCGTCTTTATTACATCTTTCTGTTGTACCTGAGACACTTTCTCCTATCTCAACTTCATTTCTATACATGATGCTAAACAATTCTTTCCACAAGATAAACCCTGTTAACAATAAAACAATGCTAACAAAAACAACAATTAGTAAGATTGTTTTATACTTTGATTTTTTCTGGATTAATTTAAGTAATTTCATAAAAAATTATTAAGCTTTTATTTGTGGATTTAAAAAATCTTTCCAAATCTGATCATGACTATTTTTAAAATGGGATAACTCTGTTCCTGCAAAAATAATATTATGGCATTTACAAAAAAGGTTGCTACATTTATTTAAAATACCGAGCAGTTCCATCACCTCTTTCATGTTATCGGTTTCATTATATTCAGCACTAGGAATTGATAAAGAATTATTATATTTATACAGATTTGTTAAAAGAACATTGCAGTCATTGCGTGTTTCGTCTGACAAATCATTAACTTTATAAAGCAAAACTTCCCAAATATCAATTTGGTTAAAAAATTGAAATAACAAATTTTCAAAATTTTTAATTAATTCTTTCTGATTTTTTAGAATTTTGTCTTTAAACACATCCTGCCTATCAGCTATTTCCTCGCTGGCCAAATAGACTTCCAAAGAAGCTATCTGAGTATCACTTGTAAGTTTATTTAAAGTTAAATCTTGCTTATAATTTCTTAAAGATAATAACAGAGCGTTGCCGGTATTTCTAATATCCGAATAGATTTCAGCAAGTTGCTCATAGACCTTTTTTCTTATGTCATCACTCCTTTGCTTCTTTGCCACACCAACCATTCTATGAGTATCAAGCGTATAAATGAATATAAAAATACCAGTAAGAGCTAGTAAATAAGCATTTAGCTTTTCACTAATTGACAAAGGTAAATCGTTGCCGAACAAATATACATTCAAAAAACCACAAAAGATTATTTTACCAGTTACATAAATTAAAAAAAATAACAGAATAGCAGTAAAAATAGTGGGTGCATAAGACCTTTTGTGAAAACAAAAATTCTTAAATTTAATCCACAAACTTTTTAATTTTTCATTACATTGATATTGCATACATATCTCGTTACACTTTTAATTGGTTCTACACTTATTCCATTTTTTATCTTTGCGTTTACCTAAAGATGTGCGAGTAAATCTAAAACCATAAACGCACGAATTAAATAATCTTTTCTGCCATATTTCACGCTTTCACCATGAATAATTTTATGTCTATTAAAATTAAATGGCGTAACAAGAGGTTTGCCCTTTTGTGATCTTTGAAATAAAATGTTTAAAAATATATCATTTGCTAAACCATCAAGTTCCGTGCTTAAAACCTTAGGTTTTGAATTTTTAAATTGCGTTTTTCTGCCAATTTTTATAACGCTCCCTGTTTTACTATCAATCAAATCATCATAATCACGATCCCACTGAATATTTTTTGAATTCAAATAGTCAGATAATACTCCGTCAATTTGAGTGATTAGAGTCGGCAAAACGACATTCGCCTCGTTTATACTTTTCTTACTCGCTATTTTCACAACTTTAACGCAATCAAATAATATTTTATATCGTTTTTTGAGCAATGGTTTGTTTTTCCAACCTTTAACCATTATTTCTAAATTTTGCCAATTTCTAAATTCAAAATGCTTTATAAATAAACGGTTCACAGATTTATCTTGCCTTCCTTTCTTTTTATTCAACCTCACCACTTCAAAAACAAAAGACCTCGGAAAACTTGGCGTAATAAACCATTTGTATTTTTGTAAAACACCAACAGCTTTTTGCTCGGCGATATTATACTCTTTTTGAACTTCCGTCCAATAGTTAGAAAAGCTAACAAATATTTTTTCGTTTTGTTTTATCCATTTTTGCCAGAAATCTATCTGTGGCTGTAAAGACTCGGCAACTATTTTTGCCATCGCCTGATAATGTTTAATTGCTGGCATTAATGATTCAAGTAATATTCTTTGTCTGCCAGCAATCTGCCTTTCAACTTCCGCTAGTTTTTTCATTGCTTCTTGAATATACGAATTACCATTAATGGATTGCTGTATAACAGAATGATGGTTTTTACTAAAAGCTTCAAATGTTTCTTGAGCCGACTTAATCATCGGCTCAAACATTTTCCTTGATTCTTCAATATATTTTTCACGGCCGACAACTAGAGAATCTTTAAAATCCTTGAAATAATTACCTGTATCATGAAAATATTTGAATGTATGTTTTTCATTTTTTACAAAAACTCTAGCCAAGCTTTCAAGCTCAAGATCAGCTAGTTTTTTAAAATCGTCAGAAGTAATTTTTGAATTAACAATTTGATGAAATAATATCTCAACAACAAAATCCCTATCTTTCATAGGATTTTGCAGGATTTTGGCAAATTCTATCGAATCTCTACCAGATACATATTTCAACTCAATATCGCCCAAAGTTTCAGATTTTATTTTTGTGATTCGATTATTAGACATCGGAACAACAACGCCATTATTGTTCAATTGTTCTAATTTCTTCTGTGGTAAGTTCATAAGACTTATAAATAACTTCATCAATTTTTTGCTCCAATCTTTCCATCTCAATTTTGAGATTGTGACGTTTATCAGTATTGGCTGGAGTATTTGAAAATTCTTTGCCAAGTTTTAAATATTCATTAACTGGTTTTACTAGCTCATTTTGTAAAACCTCTATATCTTTTGGAATTGGCAAACGAGCTGTTGTAGGATTATCAAACTGCATCGTGCGAATAGCTTTACCAAAAATAAAGCGATAAGCATACCAACTCATCAATTGAGAATTAAGCAGATAGCAAATTACATTTTTATCAATATTATTATTGAGAGCTATTTGGTTTATCGTATCAACGATAATATAATCATTTCTTTCGGGAACGCAGGCAGTTATTTTTATATGGTCAGTTGGATTTTCTATGTGTGCTACAATTCTCTGAACAAGAACCGAGTTGTCTTTTATAAAAGCCTGTTCGTTACTAATCTTATTTTTATCAATTTTGCCTTTTACTCCTATTACTCCAAATTTTTGAATTTGAGCCCCACCAATTACTTCCCTATTGCCTAATTCTGAAATAAATTTCTGCAAAATTGCCCCACGCTGATTAGAACTTATATCATTCAAAGAAATGGAATTTGCTTTTACTTTTTTAGCGATTACGAGTTCTGATTCCGAAATACCATTTAAGAAAAATCCAAAATTTTCAGAATCTTTTTTGTTGATTTTTCCTAAAATTTTAAGATTGCCATTTTCAAACTTCCCCGAAGTATAGCTTGTTGATTTTTTGCCTTTTCTTACAATAAAAACAACTTGCTCAAGTTTAACCTCTTTCCACGCTTTTCCGCAGTCAATTATTATTTCTGTATTATCCCAAATGTATTCTCTGATTTTTCTCCAATTTGAAGCAAAACAAAGAGCTTTAGGCACAATAAATCCAAGTTTTCCACCATCTTTCAACAGCTCTAACGATCTTTTTATAAACAAAATAGCCGTATCCGTTGAACCGACATCGTAAATATTATTAAAATATTCTTGTTGCGTTTTTGATAGCTCTGCACCATAGGGCGGATTACCGATAATCACATCAAAACCACCTCGCTCAACAACATCTTTGAATTCATTTTTAAAGTCAAATGGTTTTTCTTGGCGATAATCAGCGCCAAAGTATTTTTCTAATTCTGCAGGCTCACTTAAAATAAGTGAATTACCAGAAGTTAAATTATGCTGAAGTGTTGGCAACTTTGTTTTTTGTACTAACACTTTCAGCAAAAGATTAAGTTGGGCAATTTCTACTGCTTGCACATCAAGATCAACTCCAAAAATATTTTCTTTTAAAATATCAAACTTAGCAAAAAGTGAAGTTTGCGGATTTTGTTTTGTTAAAGTAGTTAAAATTTTATCATAAGCGGCGTTCAAGAAAGAACCCGAACCGCAAGCAGGATCAAGGATTTTGATTTTAGACAATTCTTTTGGCTTAGTCTTTTTCAAAACTTCACCCAAAGTTTCATTGACAATAAACTCAACAATATATTTAGGCGTGTAATAAATACCTTGAGACTTCCTTTTTGACCTTGTTTTATCTTCGCCCTTGCGAACCTGAACAAAACTTAAATACTGCTCATAAATACCGCCCAACACATCAGCCGAAATAACAGAGAAATCATAACGATAGCCGTCTTTTGTTTCGTAAAGCCCTTTAATAACTTCGCCAATTACCTTGTCGCTCAATTTCCACTGTTCGCAATAATGCGGTGCGAAAAGCTTTGAATTATATCCATCATCAAAATCTCGAAAAACCTTTATTATCTGCTCATATTGATTAGCTTTTCCACCTCTAGGAATTCCAATTAAAATATTCGGCTCAATTTTTCTATCTTCGGCAGTGCGGATAAAAATAAGACGATCAAGAATTCTCTGCACCCCCTCATTTAATTCCTCATCGGTCAAACTGTTCTGTTTTTTGAAATCCTTGGTAAGTAAAATACGCCAAGCCATCAAATCTTCAAAAAGCTTTTCACCAACTTGTTTTCTTTGCGTTAACTTACCCCATCTTTGAGCCTCTTTATCTAACAGCTTTAGCTCAAAACTTTCTTTTGACAACAGCCAAAGCTGGTCAAAACGATCAATAAAGTTTTTATGGTCTATTTCAATAAATAAATTCTGCGACAGACTTTTTGGCGGTATTTCAGCATTAAAAATCTTGATACTTTCAAAATCGGTTAAGATAGCCCAAGTAACATTTTTGTTCCAGCTATAATTTATCGCTTGTTCCGCCCACTTCCACTCATCTAAATCAACTTTCATAGCCTTGGCCTCTAAAAAGAAAACGGGGATATTATTAAATCTAAAAGCTAAATCAACCCTGCCACCAGAAACATTTTCTTCGGTAGTAACTTCATTATCAAATGACAGATTTCGCATATCCCAGCCAAGAAATTCAAAAAGTGGCTCAATAAATTCATTTCTCGTTTGAGCTTCGTTATAAGAATTTATTTTTCCTGCTTCCGCTACTCTCTGATACTTTTCTACAAGCTTTTGAATTTGTTGCTTGACTTCTTCTTTTTTCATAAAAATTATTTAACGCTAACAACTAACCTTAAAAACCTTGGCAATTTTAGCTAATTTTATATTTATTTACTTGGGTGTATCATATCAGAAAGAAATTTTTTTGACAAAGTCATTTTTATTTGATATAGTACTTGAAGATCCAAATTTATAAACACACTAAGCATTGGATGAATTTTACCCTATTTGGGATAGGGGGGAGTTTATCTACAACACACCCCCTCATTTTGAGAGGTTTTTTGTTTTTTAAAGACTTTTTGTTAGTTTTTGGCGATGATAATCTTTTTTCGGTGGGATTGCCCGCCCACCGAAAAAAGATTTCTCGCCACAACAAAAAGCTAAAAAAACAAAACTTCTAATCTGTTAACCAGAACAACAAAATTATGCCTTATTTCAATACCAAAGATGTTAACTTAGCCATCAAATTCTTGGATTATATCAACCAAGCACTATTTAATTTAAAAGGATATACTGGCGCTAAATTCACCAGCCGAATTGAGCCAGTCTATATCGACAAACACGGTAAATACAAAGTTGAGCTAAACAACGGCCAAGCCATTAATACCAAAATTGAACCCAAAAATGGCACCATGTTTACCGAAGACGAAGTCGAACAACTTCTCAACCAAGCCTAAAGGCTCTCATAGTATAACTTGATTATAAGCACACATCTAACCGCAGAGTCGGATTGCTATTTTATTTGTCTTCAAGACACAAGAAAAAATGGGAGCGACCCCCAAGAGTCGCTCCCCAAAAAACCTAGTTTATTTCGGTTTTTTCTATCAGCTCAACCTGCTTATCGTAAAAGAGGTTGACTGTCCGTTGAAAAGTCTTAATTATCTCGTCTTGATCGTTTTTCAAGGCGACAAAAGTATAAGACTTCAAGGCTTTCTCGCCTTTTTTCACTCGGTAGCCGTTATTTAGCCACTGCTTAAATGTTAGGCAATTAGCCTTGGGATTGTAGCGAGCTGATTCAGCTTCGCCCCAACGCTCGGCAATCTGTTTACGCACGACATTATAGGTGTCGGCTGAACCCGTCCAAGTTGACTGGATAGTCATATTATTTTCATTACGGCTTAATTAAACCGAAAACAGGCAACGCCGTCTTAGATTGCTTGTCTCGTTGGCCGAAACAAAGCGTCTGATAGCTTAATTTAGTCAAGGTGGAGATTGTAGATACTACCTTGATTGGATAAAAGCTGACGCTAAAATGACAGGCTTCGAGATAGGCAAAATTAATTTTAGTTTTAAGAAATTTGGCTTTTGATTTTATTGTTCGTTCACAATTTAAGCTATGACCGATTCTTATGATTTTAAGTTAATCAAGTCGGGCAAAGAAATCGAAGTATATCGCTACCAAGATAAAGAAATCTTGCGAGGTTATCATCGCCGACCGAGGTGAGAAAACCCCCTAGTCAAACCCAAGACAGGGCAAATCGATTCAGTCTGGTATTTACAAGAACTACAACGCCAAATCGAGGTGGAAGCCCAGCGTAAAGAAAAAACTTTTGTCTATTATCGTTGTAATCGCAAAAAACCCAGCATACATTGTCAGCAAGCCCCAATCTCTCAAGTGGATATGGAAGAACAAATTGACGAAATGTTATCACACTACGATGTTATACCCGAATTTGCCCAGCTCTATGACGAAATTGTGGCCGATTGCCGTCAAGACGAACCAGCCAATCAAGAACAGCTTATCAATACTATCAATAGAGACATTACTAAACTGCGGACGGAAATGAGCAATCTGACCAAGCTGGCCTGCAAAAATTTAATCAACGATGACGAATTTACCCAGCAGAAAAATAATTACCACAAACAAATCTTGAAACTGGAACAAAAAATCAAAGAAATTATCAAAGGCAAAAACACCCAAGACGAAATTTTGGACAATATTTCTTTGATGATGAGAGCCAAAAAACGCTTTTTAATCGGCACCATTGAAGAGAAGAAAGACATTATTCGCAGTTTAGGCTCGAACCGAGTACTAAAAGACAAAATCTTGCTAATCACAGCCAATAAATGGGGCGGATATTTTGAAATGCTCACGACTCCCTACGCAGATGATTTTGCTACTCTCGAACTGACGAAAACCCCCGTAAATACAAAACAAAATCCCGCTTTGACGGGACTTGTTTGCGAACTGCGGAATGGACGGGACTCGAACCCGCGACCTCCTGCGTGACAGGCAGGCGTTCTAACCAGCTGAACTACCACTCCAAATTCAAAAACCGTTTTTTATATTAACATTAAGGGTTTATAAAGTCAAGATAAGACCTTGAATAGCTGGTAAATATAACTATAATACTATTAGGGGTTTATAAAGAGGTAAAGATGTCAATAGTAATAGATGATGATTAGGTTGAAAATTGTGAGTGGTTGTGTAAATTAGCACTAAGAATAATTGATCATTTACTATACCATAAACTTAAAAAATAAAATGGATGTAAAGATTGAGGCTAGTTGGCGAGAACAATTAGCTGAAGAGTTTGAGAAAGATTATTTTAAGAACTTGGCTACATTTGTCCGGCAAGAATATGTGAGTGGTAAAATTATTTATCCTAAACCGGAAAATATTTTTACAGCTTTTGAGCTTTGTAATTTTAAAGATGTTAAGGTAGTTATTTTAGGGCAGGACCCATATCACAGACCTAAACAAGCTCATGGTTTGTCTTTCTCGGTGCAAAGTGGAATAGCTAACCCACCATCTTTGATTAATATTTTTAAAGAGATTGAAGATGACTTAAAAATTAAAATGTCGGGATCAGGCGATCTAACACCTTGGGTCAAGCAAGGGGTGTTTTTGCTTAACGCTACTTTAACGGTGCAGGCGGGGATGGCGGGGTCGCATCAAAGAAAAGGTTGGGAAGAATTTACTGACGCAGTGATTAAAAAATTATCAGACAACCGAAAAAATTTAGTCTTTTTGCTTTGGGGTGCTTATGCTCAGAGCAAGGCGGTGTTAATTGATGATAAAAAACACTTAGTTTTACAAGCACCACATCCCTCGCCGTTATCATCGTATCGTGGATTTTTTGGTTGCAAGCATTTTAGTCATACTAATGGTTGGCTAATGGCCCACAATTTAAGGGTGATTGATTGGATGGTTTAGTTTTTGATATAAGTTTTAAAAGTTATTAAAAATTTATAGCTTAACCTAGAAAATAGTTTATCTATAATAAAAATAAATTAATAATAAAAAGCCGATAATGAGGCGGTACCAGCCGAAAATAGCGAAGTCGTGTTTTTGTACAAAACGGATTAACCAGTGGATGACTACAAGAGCGCTAATAAAAGCAGTAATAAAACCGATGGCTAATAATGTGTATTGATTTTGATTAAAAGCCCAACCACTTTTTAATAAGTCTAAACCAGTAGCAGCGGCCATGGTGGGGATGGCCAACAAAAAAGAAAACTCGACAATGGTAGCTCGAGGGATTTTAAGTAACAGACCGCCAATAATCGTGGCGGCAGCGCGAGACACACCAGGAACGATGGCTACCGATTGAGCACAACCAATAACAAAGGCCTGTTTATAACTAATAACCGACAAGGAATTGCCTGGTAGTTCTGGACTGGCCTTATAAAATTTTTCAAAAATAATCAGGCCTAAACCGCCGACCATTAACATAATAATCATAAGCAAAGTGTTACCCATGAAGTATTGTTTGAAGACGGGATAGATAAAAAAACCGATTATAGCTGTGGGAGCGAAAGCGGTAGCTAGTTTACCAACTGTTAGCGGTAAGTTTTTCCAAAGACGATGCCAAAATAAAACTACTACAGCTAAGATGGCACCAAGCTGAATAAAAATTTCGAAAGATTTAATGAAATTATTAGAGGTTATACCCATTAAAGATCGAGCTAAGTCTAAGTGGGCGGTGGAAGAGATGGGTAAGAATTCGGTGGCGCCCTCTAAGAGGCCTAAGATGATGCTGTGGATGAAATTCATAAATAATAATTTTTAATTTTGTAATTTTTAATTTTTAGATAAAGAGATATAATTTGTAATTCACCAAACTTGATATAAAACGAGTTATTTTTTGGAAAATTAAAAAATTATTTAGAAATTTGAAATTAAAAATTTTATATTTTTCTGGTGCTGCTATTATATCATGGCTCTTGAGAATAGTAAAAAGTATTATTTGGGCAGTAATGTTGTTTAGGATTTTGGGTTTAGTTAAAAATAGTGTATAATGATTTGATATGAGTTTAAATAAAGAAAATACAAAAATTTTTCCAAAAGCTTTGCCGTTAAAACAATTAATTGGGCCGAGTTTTTTAATTTTAGCTTTGGGTCTTGGTTCTGGGGAAATTATTTTATGGCCATACTTAGTAGCTAACTATGGGCTAGGAATTGCTTGGGGGGCGCTACTCGGCATCAGTTTTCAATACTTTATTAATATGGAAATTGAGCGTTACGCTTTAGTGAAAGGTGAAAGTGTGTTTGTTGGTTTAAGACGATTGTTTCCTTGGGCGCCAGCCTGGTTTATTATTTCTACTTTTATTGGTTTTGGTTTACCTGGAATGGCGGCTGCTAGTGCACAAATTGTAGCTAAATTATTAGGCTGGGGAGATTTTAAATTATTGGCTATCGCTTTTTTAATTTTAATCGGTTTAATTTTAAGTGTAGGTAAATCAGTGTATCAGCGGATGGAAAAAATTACACAAGTAATAATTTTAATTGGGGTGCCGTTTATAATGCTCATAGCTATTTTGGTGGTGAAGTGGTCGGACGTCGGCGCTTTAATGAATGGACTTGTCGGTCGAGGTGATGGTTATTTTGGTTTACCTGCTGGCATTGGTTTAGCAACTTTTTTAGCGGCTTTTGCTTATAGCGGAGCAGGAGGTAATTTGAATTTAACGCAATCAATTTACATTAAAGAGAAGGGCTATGGTATGGGAAAGTATGCTGGGAAAATGGGAGGCTTATTTCATTCAGTTGATCGGGCAAACAGAAGTGTTAAATTATCTGGACAAGCATTTGCACAAACCCCAGAAAACTTAGCAAATTTTAAACAGTGGTGGAAGCGAGTGAGCTTGGAGCATGCTATTGTTTTTTGGTTGACCGGGTTTTTAACTATTTGTTTGTTAATGTTGGTGGCATATGCAACTGCTTTTGGTTTAAGTGGTAATGCTAAAGGTATTATGTTTGTGCTTAATGAGGGCTTGTTTATTAGTAATAATTTGTTGCCAATTTTTGGTAGTGCTTTTTTATTGGCCTTAGGCGTGATGTTGTTTCAAACTCAACTTGGGGTTTGTGATTCTACATCACGAATTATGTCTGAGAATATGGCGGTGCTTGATATGAATAATAAGGGTGAGGTTAAAGCGGATTTATCTAAAATTTATTTTATTTTTGTCTGGTTGCAAGTGTCATTTGGTTCGTTGTTGTTTTTCTTAAATTATTATGAACCGAAAACTTTATTAATTTTAGGGGCGGTAATTAATGCGGTGGCGATGTTTGTACACATCGGTTTAGTTTATCGTTTAAATATAAAAACTTTACCAATTGATTATCGTCCAGCTAGATGGCGAAGAGTTTTAATTATTGGGATATTTATTTTCTTTGGAGTGTTTAGTGCAATCACTTTAAAAACAGAAGCGATAAATTATTGGGAAAACACTGTTAAACTGATGATTACAGGAAAATAGGTTTGCTAAATGGTTTTCTAATTATATTGATTGCAGCATAAATAGCTGTATTTGACATACGCCCCTCAGGGGTGTATTATTGTTTTACTCTGCACAAAACTTTAATAAAAAAGGCGGGAATAAAAAATAGTAATAATAATTAAATAAAATTTATATGAGTAATCTACATGATCCTTTTGATAATGTTTTAAATCAATTACAAGAAATTAAAACATTAGCTGAATTAAAAGAAGGTGTTTTAGCGGTGCTTAGCGCACCGAAGCGTTTTATTGAAGTTAATTTGCCAGTGCGGATGGATGATGGTCAAGTTAAAGTTTTTAAAGGTTATCGTTCGCAATTTAATGATGCACGCGGTCCTTTTAAGGGAGGTGTTCGTTTCCATCCTAATGTTGATGAATCTGAGGTAAAAGCTTTAAGCGCTTGGATGACTTGGAAAACTGCAGTGGTTGGTGTGCCTCTGGGAGGTAGTAAGGGTGGAATTATTGTGGACACCAAGCAATTATCTATTGGAGAATTAGAACGTTTATCGCGAGCTTATATTCGAGCTTTATGGGAAGTGGTTGGTCCAGAATTAGATGTGCCAGCACCTGATGTTTATACAACTGGACAGATTATGGCCTGGATGCTTGATGAGTATGAAGTTTTAGCACGAAGACATAGACCAGGAATGATTACCGGTAAACCAGTAGCTGTCGGTGGTTCTAAGGGGCGAGTGCAAGCCACTGCGGTCGGGGGTTTGCAGGTTTTAATGGCGGCTGCTAAACACTTAAATTTGCCAGAAAAAGCATCAGTAGCTATTCAAGGTTTTGGTAATGTTGGTGGAACTTTAGCTGGGTTAGCTTATGCAGCTGGGTTTAAAGTAGTGGCTTTAGCTGATTCTAAGAGCACAATTTATAACAGTGAAGGATTAGATGTGGTGGCAGTAGAAAATTATAAAAAACAAAATGGAACTTTGTTTGGGTTTCCAGGTTCGAAAAATATTAATGATATTTTAACTTTGGAAGTAGATATTTTAGTGCCAGCAGCTTTAGAAAATTCTATTATTGTTGATAATGTGCGTGATGTTAAAGCTAGATTGATTGTAGAAATGGCTAATGGTCCAATTACGCCAGAGGCTGATAAAATTTTAGCAGAAAAAAATATTATTGTGGTGCCAGATATTTTAGCCAACGCTGGTGGAGTAGCAGTTAGTTATTTAGAACAAGTTCAAAATGCCGCTAATTATTATTGGTCTGAGATAGAAGTATTACAAAAATTAGAAGTTATGATGGCTGAAGCTTTAACAGCGGTTTGGGAACTTTCTAATGATAAAAAGATTACTTTAAGGCAAGCAGCTTTGCTTTTGGCGGTTCGTAGAGTAGCGGAGGCTATGAAAAGTAGAGGTTGGGTTTAGAAAAAAATTCTCATATAATAAAATTCCCTGATACGTATCAGGGAATTTTTATTTATTCAACTTTGCTTGGTAGATAGTTTATTTCGATTTTTTTAGTGACGATTTTTTCATTGTTCCAGCCAGTGGCTTCAGCCCAAATAGTGTAGGTGCCGGCTGGAAAAGCTGGACTAAAATTCCAAAATAAAGTTTCAATATCACTACGAACAATTTTTTTGGTGGCAATTTCAACAGGTTGATTATCTTTTAAGGTGTATAACTTAATAATAGCGATATTTTCAGGACTAAGAGAATTTAATTTAATAGCTAAAGGTAAATCTTTTTCACTAAAATTACTTTTATCAGCGGGAGTTGCCAAAGAAATGGCAAACTTATAGTTTTGTCCTGTGTTAGGAATGTTTAATGTGAAAGTATAATCGACTGAAGAACAATTATAGATGTCGTCGCAAACTTTGATAGTCATTTTTTTATCGCCGTTTGGTAAGATTTTTAAGGATCGTGTTAGTGCAAACGGTAACTCATTGCTGGCAGAAAAAAGTTGTCCGTCGATATAATATTCTGCTAATTTTACACCACGAGGTGCACTAGCGGTAAGAGCGACTGATAAATATTCACTGGTGATAATTTGATTTTGAGTAAGACCAAAGACAGAAAAGAGAGGTTTGTTTTCTGGTTTGTGTTCAGTGTCACTTTCTGTTGGTGGTTGGGTGACAACAAAATTGTGGTCTTTGGCTTGTTTGGAAGTAATCCATTTGGCTACGCCGTTTTCCCAAGAAGAAAATTGCGGATCGTTTTCTGGATTAGTTGGTGTGTTGTTATTAGGATTGTCTTTATCCACGAAATATAAAATATTGTGAGTTTGTGCATAGGTTTTTTCTATAACCATTTCTGGAGGAGTGTTGTCGGTAGCTAAAAGCCCTGAAGCACTATCAATTTTAATTATTTTTTCTGCAAAACCTTGACCTAAAAGAATGCCTCGAGTATCAGGGGCAATGGTGTAAGTATTAAAATTTTCAATTGGGGAATTACCTAAAGCGGCCTTCATATAATTATTCCAAATTGGAGCAGCGACCACCGAACCATCAGAGCCAATTTTCATTTTACTGTTATCGTTATTACCAACCCACACACCAGTAACTAAAGATGGAGTATAACCGATAGTCCAAGCGTCACGATAATCATTAGTAGTTCCAGTTTTAGCGGCCACTGGACGAGCACCTAAGTTTAAATAATTTTGAGCACCGAAGACATAGGCACGAGCGGCATTGTCTGATAAAATACTATTAGTCATGCGTACAAAATTAGGTTCGATAACTTTAGTTATAGTAGGCGTTTTAAACTCTTCTAAAACATTACCTTTGGCATCTTTAATTTTGCGAATAAAAATTGTGGTTGGTAGTTCACCTTCACGAGCTAGAGCGGCATAGGCATTAACATGTTCTAATAAGGTTACTTCGCCACCACCTAAAACTAATGTTAGCCCATAACGATTTTTATCTCCCAAAGAGGTGTAACCCATGGTTTTGGCTAAGCTGATAACATTATCTAAACCAGCTAAATAGAGAGCTTTAACAGCGGGTATATTTAAAGAACCAGCGAGTGCTTGACGAAAAGAGACGGGACCATAATATTGACCGCTGTAATTTTGAGGTTCATAGGGATTGGCTGGGTCGGTAGAAAAATTAGTCGGTGCGTCATAGACAGAAGTCTCAGGATAAAAACCTTTTATAAACGCAGCGGTGTAAGCTATTGGCTTAAAAGAAGATCCTGGTTGACGAGGTTTTAAAGCGACATTAACTTGACCATCTATTTCTTCATTAAAATAATCACGGGAACCAACCATGGCTAAGACTTCACCGGTTTTAGGATCCATAGATACTAGAGCGGCGTTAGAGGCGTTGTATTGTTTAGCATTGCGATCGCCATAAGCCGTGACTGCTGTTTCAGCGGCTTTTTGTTTTTCAGCGTCTAATGTGGTGCAAACATTAAAACCTCCTTGCTCAGCTGTTTTTTCTCCGTATTTTTCAGCTAAAACTTCTTTAATATACATTACAAAATGTGGAGCGGTAATATTCTCAATGCGTTTTTGAAAAGCAATTGGAGTTTGTTTGGCGGCGTCAGCTTCTTCTTGACTGATATAATCTTGTTCGACCATTAAATCTAAAATATATTTCTGACGAGTGATTAACAAATCTTTATTTGCGCCGTAAGGTGAATAACGAGATGGACCTTGAGGCAGTGCGGCTAAAATAGCAGCTTCGGCTAAATTAGTATCTTTAGCTCGTTTGCCGAAATAAAATTGACTAGCCGCTTCGACACCATAAGCGTTAGACCCGTAAGGTATTTCATTGAGATACATTTGTAAGATTTGATCTTTGGAAAAATTTTGTTCTAAGCGATAAGACAAAAGCAATTCTTTAATTTTGCGGGTATAAGTTTTTTCGTTAGACAAAACAGCATTTTTAACAAATTGTTGAGTAAGTGTAGAACCACCAGCCTTTTTGCTAAATAATAAGTTGGTAATGGCAGTACGCATGATAGCAACAACTGAAAAACCTCCGTGTTTGTAAAAATTTTTATCTTCAATGGCAATGGTAGCATTTTTTACATTAGCCGGAATATCATTGAGAGTGATTAGAGTGCGTTTTTGTTCTCCGTGAATTTCATATAATAAAGTTTGACAATCACGAGCGTAAATCTTGGTAGATTCGGCGACCTGTCTTTTCATCAACTTATCTGGACTTGGTAAAGTCCAAGTCAAATAAGCTATGTAAATAGCAAAGAGTAAGAAAAAACTACTAGCTAGCAATATGATTGGTCGTAACCAACGACGCCATAAAGGTTGTTGATTGTTATTGTTTTCCCGCCAATGGCCACTTTTGGAAGAATGATGAGTTGTTTGACGCCAACGTTGATTGTTGTTACGAGATAATTGAGGAATGGGCATATACAAATAATAGCGATTTTTAAAACGCTTTAAGTTTAGCAAAAAAACTACTAAAAATCAATTTTTTATCTTAAGATAGATGACACTAACCTCATCTTCGGCTAAAAGTTGCCAATTTGAGTTATTTTGAAGATAAGTTAAAAGTGGACTTTTTTTATTGGCGAGACTGCCGATTGGGCTCTTTTTTAACCACCAAACTAGCTCAATATTTTCCTGTTGAAGTTTTTGGCTAAGTGTTTTTGCGTTTAAAAATTCTTGAAAATCAACAATTAATGGTTGTCCATGATAAAGAATTTGTGGTAAGCGTCCGTCGATATAAAGCCGGGCTTCTGGTAAACGCCAAATTAAATAGCCAGCAAAATTAAAATGATTTAACAAGCGTTTTTGTAATAATTCTGGATGTGTTTTGAGATAGGTTATTGTTTGGCAGGGGTAATTTTGGCAATTATTAACAAAAGGATCGTTGTGCCAATTAGAGAGCAATAAGATTTGAGTGGAAAATAAAATTAAAATTATTAAAGAAATTTTAGCGATAGTTTTGCTAGGGAACTTAGGTAAAGTAGTTTTTTCTAGCAAAGGTAAAATAAGCATTAGATAAACAGCACTTAAAACAGCCACATGACGAATGGAACTGATGGCCATTAAAATTGAAATGATAATTAATAGTTTTGTCCAGAGAGTTGTTTTTATTTTTTGTAAATAAATAAAAATTAAACTAGCGACAGTAAAACTTAATAGGGCAATTTGCCAATCATTAATAGGTGGTTCGTAAAGTGGTCTCCACTCACTAATATAAGGTGTAAAATTAACCTGGCGGTAGGCAAATAAAAAAGAGTAAAGTTTATAACCATAGGGTGTAATCCAGGTAACTGCGAAAGCGATTAAAGGCCAAAGACTGATTGACCAAAACGTTTGTTGGATGGTTTGTTGACGGTAGGCTGTTATAAGTTTGTCCACAGTTATAACAAATAAAACTATTAAGCCAAAAAGAAAGCCCGCATGCATAGAAGCCCAGAGCCAAAATAAAATTGGTAGCCAAAATTTTGGGACAGTTGGCCGGTTAATAATAAACAATAAGATAAGAGCAATAAAAGAAATGATTTGCGGTCTAGTGCCAAAGTGTGCCCACAGGGCCATGACAACTAACGAATTAGCGCTTAAACGCCAGTAGCTAAAAGGCTGATGATAATTAGCTAGAATTAAAGCGGTAAGACCCAAAATAGCAAAAAAGATAACTAAAAGATTGTGACCACCGTAGTTAAAAATTAAATAACTGAAAGTGTCAATGAGCCATTCATGGTTAATCCAAGCGATGTTTGGAATGGTCCAGAGATAAGTTTGAGGAGTAAACCATTGCCAATTTAATAAAATAGTTCGACCACTTTCCAAGTGCCAGCCAAGGTCGGGATCTAAATTAATAAAGCCGCGATAGACCAATAAAGCAAAGATAGACAAATAGCTAGTTAGTAATAAATAGAGTTTCATAAAAACAGCTTAACATATTTGCTGGACTTTTAGAACTATGATACAATAACAATGTTGTCTTATGGACAAGAAATATTACGGCCGTTATAGCGGTTCAAATTTGGAAGGAGGTGACTCATGTTAAAACTTTTTTAGTTAGCGTTTTTTTAGTCGTTAATTAATAAAAGTTCTAGATTATGATTACCTTAAAAAATAAAATCCTGTTCGCTTTATTTAGCTTGACTTTGTTGAGCTCTTTAGCGATGGTTATGCCAAAACAAGCTCAAGCTGAAGAGAATATTGACCTATGGGGAGATTTATTCTCTAAACCTGATGTAGCCTTAACAGCTGCTCAAGAAACTGGTTTAGGCACCAAAGATCCTCGTGTGATTGTGGGTGGTATTATTCGTACATTATTAGGCTTTTTAGGTTTATTGGCTGTGATATTCATCTTGGTAGGGGGGTTTAAATGGATGACTTCACAAGGCAACCAAGCTAAGGTTGATGAAGCTCAAAAATTAATGGTGGCCGGTGTGGTCGGTTTATTAATTGTGTTAGCGGCTTTTGCAATTTCTTTGTTTGTGACGAGGGTGGGTATCGGTGTGACCGGTGCAACTCCAACAACAAATATAGAGAATACGTATTAATAAAAGTATTTGAGGATCCTACAAATATTTTTACTTTTCAGCGTTCCCGAAGTTCGGGAGCGTTACTCTGTTGGTGATAATTCGCCGATAGAGTAACGCCTAATTAAAATTATGAAGAAGTGTAAATATTTATTAAGTGGTGTTGGTTTTTGGTTGGCAGTAAACCCAGCCCTGGCTGAGTTTGGTGAAGATACGGCACGAGGTCAAGCTCCAGACTTAGTTGGTTTGCAGGGCACAGCTGCGAATACTTTAGCGATTTTAGCTGGTGATATTGCCGGGACTTTATTAGCTTTTTTAGGTACAATTTTTTTTATACTGATATTGTATGGTGGCTTTACTTGGATGACAGCAGCTGGAGATCCTTCTAAAGCCAAAAGAGCTCAGACGATTATTATTACTGCAGTGGTTGGTTTGATTGTTCTGTTGTCAGCTTACGCTATTACAACCTTTATTGCTGATAATGTTATCCCCAAATAAGTATGTTTATAAAAAATTACAAAGGTTTAGCAGTGGTTTTATCTGGATTAGAAACAACGGCTAACGGATCAGGGTTTTCTAAGGCGACGGCAGTGGATATTAGCACTAATATTTTAGCTAAAACTATGTCCTTTTTGGCGGTTATTTTTCTATTGTTAATGATGTATGGAGGGTTTTTATGGATGACGGCAGTTGGTAACGATAGTAGAATAAAAACATCTCAAACCTTAATTACTTCAGCGATGATTGGATTGTTAGTGATTGCCGCGGCTTATGCTATTACAGCATTTTTAGGTGATACTTTTACTGTTAAATAATATGAGAAAATTTTTAATTATTAGCATGTTATGTTTAATGGCCTTTTCAGCACAGGCGGCTAATTTAACCGATGCTTTTCAAGGAACTTTGTCGACTTTTGCTGGTGAAAATGGAGCGGGTTTTGCGGAACAACGCAGTGTTGAGCCAATTATCGCTAATTTTATTACTGTGGCTTTATCTTTTTTGGGTGTTGTATTTTTGTTGTTAACTTTGTATGCTGGTTTTATGTGGATGATGGCTATGGGTGATGAAAAAAAAGCCAAAACTTCTAGAGATTTGTTAACAGCGGCTGTGATAGGCTTGATTATAGTAGTGGCGTCTTATGCTATTACACTGCTGGTTATGAATCGTTTTACTTCTACTTTAATTATTCAATAATATGGGAATAGCTAAGTGGTTAATGTTTTTATCTGTAATAGGGTTTTTAGCTAGGCCGGTTTTAGCTCAAAGTAATTCTGATCCAATCGGTCCAACAGCCGCTTTAGATCGTTTGAAAGTGGTGGCTGAGCCTTTTAATCCAAGTACTGATGAAAATACTTTTATAAGTTATTTAGGTTATGTTTTAACTGTGTTTTTTTCTATGTTTGGAGTTATTTTTACTGGTTTAATAATTTATGCTGGATATAGTTGGATGACAGCGGCGGGGGATAATACTAAAGTTGTTAGAGCAACGAGTATTATTAGGAATTCTATTTTTGGAATTATTGTAGTGGTGGGGGCCTATGCTATTTGGCAGTTTATTTTTGTGCGGGTAGTCCAAGGCAGTTAATATATTTTTAATTTTATGCGTAAAGCGATACTAACAATTTTAATTTTAGGATTTTTGGTTCTGGCTAATATGGTGGTGGCTCAGGGGTTGATTAATCCTGATGTGATTGACGCTAATAAACAAGAGAATACTAGAATTTCTAGTGGGCTATTTGATCAAGCAACCAATGAAACGACTATGACGCAGTATATTGCTTATGTGGTTAATGTGTTTTTAGGATTGCTCGGCACAGTTTTTTTGGTATTAATTATTGTGGCTGGATATAATTTGTTAACGGCTCAAGGTGAGAGTGCTAAGGTGGTAAAAGCACAAACAATTATTCGTACGGCTATTATTGGCTTAGTAATTATTACAGCGGCGTATGCTTTAACTTATTGGATTTTTGCTAGACTGCCAGATAATCAAGATCGTTCAGTCTTGCGAGATGAGCTAACGAACTTGAGTTAAATAAAAAGAAGAACGCCCTGATGTGGTATCAGGGCGTTTTTTGTTGATTAATTAATAATAATTTCTGCTGTTCTGTCTTCAGGCACGTCTATAAAATCTTTGCGACTCCATTTGTCTATGGTGATTTTTTTGTCTTTGGGATTTTTGGAATCCGTAAGTTTCATAACGGTATATTCCATTTTGTAATAACCAGACCAAAAGGCTTTTTCCTCTTTAGTAGAGTTACCAGGATTAATAACATAGTCTTTAAATGGGCCAGAAGTTATTTTAATAATTCGACTAGAATTATTTCTGATAGGTAGAAAAACAAGAGTGCTATTAGGAGTTCGTGGATTAGAAGGATCGCTTATTAAAGATAGGTTGCAAACCGATTGGGTAAATTTGTAAGCAAATTTGAAATCCTGTTCTTTTAAAAGCTGTCTAAATTGTTTTTCTAGGGTTTGAAGACTGTTAAGAGATTCTTCTAGCTCTTTTAAATACAGAAATTGTCTAGGCGATAGACGACCACCAGTGCCAGTGACTTGGATGTTGTCATCGTCATCATAGCCAATGGTTACATAGGCCGAAGCGTTAGAAAGTTGAGTGTTAAGAAGATGATAGAGAGAGCTGTACTTATTACAAAGATAATACTGCTCTTCAATTTCTTTAAGAAGTCTTAAGTTATTAAGATTCTTTTGACTTAACGCTAGTTGTTTTTGATTATTAAATTCTTGAGTGGTTAATAATCTACTTTCTTGTTCTTTGTTTCTGATGAATTCACTAGGACTTTGGCGTCCGCCAGCGTCTTTAACTGTGAATTTACCATCTTGATAGCCAGGATTAACATAGGATGAACAACCTAAAAAGAAGCCTAAAAGACTAAAAACAAGTAAAAAGAAGCATGACTTTTTCATGACAAAACCTTTATATTGATTAATTTTAATGTGCTTAAATATAGTTATATTATAGCACATAGTTTTATAAATGTCAATGATATTGATATTTTTTGGCTTATATCAGCGTAAATACATATAAAATGTAAAATTTTCAATTTCTAATGTCAAAAAAGTAATGGGGACGAAAGGTTTATGAGGCGCTCAGTTTCGCTAGAGTTGTAGCGGTAGAAGTGTTATTATTACTTGGAGAGAAATTAGTTTTTGTTGGTGGTAAAATACGGTCTTGACAGAGGTTGTATAAAAGACTATAATGTTGACAAGTCAGTATATTTAAATACTGACTTTTTTATTTAGAAATATGAGTGAAATTATCAGTGCTATTAAGCAAATTTGTGAAGAGAAGAACCTTAGTTATGATTCAGTAATCATGACGATTGAGTCCGCTTTGGCGGCCGCTTATCGCAAAGATTATGGTGAGAAGAATCAAAATATTAAGGTGGATTATGATCCGATGACTAATACCAGTCGTGTATTTGATATTAAAGCTGTAGTAGAAGATTTACCACCAGAAGCAGAAGTAGAATTGGACGAAGAAGGTAATCCAATCGTTAAAGAAGAGATAGAAACTTCAGAATTAGAAACTGAACTAGATGAAGATGAACATCGTTTTAATCCTAAAACTGAGATTGAATTAACTGTAGCTCGTTTAACTGATCCAAAATTAAACATCGGTGATGAATGGAAAGTGGAGTTGCCAACTAAGGAAGAATATGGACGGATGGCTGCACAAACTGCTAAACAAGTTATCATTCAACGCTTACGTGAGGCAGAGCGTGATTTAGTTTTTGGTGAATATAAATCTAAAGAAAAAGAAGTGGTAACTGGCACTGTTCAACGTCGTGAAGGTCGGGTAATTTTAGTGGACTTAGGTAAGATTACCGGCATTATTTTGCCAGACGATCAGGTGCGTGGCGAGCATTATAACTATGGTGAGCGTATCAAGGTTTATGTTAAAGAAGTAAATAATACTCCAAAAGGTCCAGAAATTTTATTGTCTAGAGCTTCTGATGAAATTTTGAAAAAAGTTTTTGCTTTAGAAATTCCAGAAGTAGCTAATGGTTTAATTGAAATTAAAGCTGTGGCTCGTGAGGCTGGTAATCGTTCTAAAGTAGCAGTGGAAGCAACGGCAGAAAATATTGATCCGATTGGTTCTTGCGTTGGTCAACGAGGGGCACGTATCCAAACTATTATCAGAGAACTTTCTGGCGAAAAAATTGATATCATTGAATATTCTAACGATCCAATTCAATTTATTACTAACGCTTTATCTCCCGCTAAAATAACTAGTGTAGAATTAAATACTGAAGAGGCTAGAGCTAAAGTGCGAGTAAACTCTGATCAATTAAGTTTAGCGATTGGTAAGAGTGGACAGAATGTTCGTTTAGCGGCTTATCTCACAGACTGGAAGATTGATATCGTAGAAAATGAATCTGGTGAAGTGAAAGAAAGTTTTGAAGAAATTGAGAATCCAGCGACTGCAATTGAAGAGACAATTAATGCGGAGCAAGAGACGATTGAGAACGAAGAACAAACGGAAGAGTAAAATGTCAAATTACCAATTTCCAATCAATGACAAAAAATTAAATGTCAAATGGGAACGGATACGAATATTAAATATTAAAAATTTTAATTAATTTAGTTGCAGTAGAAATCTTACTACTGCTTGGAGAGATCCACGCATTCGCGCGGATAAAACCACATAAATCTATGTCGTACACCACATTATTGATTTTCGGCAGTGCATTAGCTGCTATTGTCTATGGCGCTTGGTTTATTCGCCAAATCTTAAGTTTACCGGCTGGTAATGAAAAGATGCAAGATATTGCTAAAGCTATTCAAGAAGGAGCTAGTGCTTATTTAGACAAACAATATCAATCTGTTTTTTGGGTAGCTATTGTTTTATTTGGAGTAATTGTATTGGTGCCTGGTTTAGGTTGGCCAGTGGCGACTGGTTTTTTGCTTGGTGCATTGTTGTCTGCTGCTACAGGTTATATCGGTATGAATATTTCAGTGCGGGCTAATGTGCGAACAGCACAAGCTGCTCATCATGGTATGGCTCAGGCGATGGATGTGGCTGTAAAAGGTGGATCAATTACTGGTATGTTGGTGGTTGGCTTAGCTCTTTTAGGGACGGCTGGTTTTTATTTAGCCATTGTTAATTTTACAACCGCTGATCCTTTGAACGCTTTAATTGGCTTGGGTTTTGGTGGTTCGTTGATTTCTGTTTTTGCTCGTTTGGGCGGAGGTATCTTTACCAAGGCGGCTGATGTGGGGGCTGATTTAGTTGGTAAGGTGGAAGCTGGTATTCCAGAAGATGACCCAAGAAACCCAGCTGTAATTGCTGATAATGTTGGTGATAATGTTGGTGATTGTGCTGGTATGGCGGCTGATTTGTTTGAAACTTATGTTGTAACTTCTGTAGCGGCTATGATTTTAGGCTCTCTGACTGTAGGCTTAGGTGCTAATGTAGTAATTTATCCTTTAGTGCTTGGAGCTGTATCTATTTTAGCTTCTATTATTGGGGTTTTCTTTATCCGCTTAGGTAAGGATAAAAATATTATGGGTGCTTTATATAAAGGATTAATTGTAGCTGGCGTTTTATCAGCCGTTGCTTTTTACCCAGTGACTAAATGGTTAATGTCTAGTAGTACCGCTTACACTGTTAACAATTTATATCTTGCAACTTTAATTGGTTTGGTGGTTACAGGTTTGATTGTGGTGATTACCGAATATTACACTTCTACTAAATATGCTCCAGTTAAGGCTATTGCTCAAAGCTCTACCACTGGACACGGAACTAATATTATTACTGGCTTAGCCGTGTCGATGAAGTCAACCGCGGCTCCAGTTTTAGTAATTGTGGCTGCAATCGCTGGTGCTTATTATTTCGCTGGTCTGTATGGTATTGCCTTGGCAGCAGTTTCAATGTTGTCGATGGCGGGTATTATTGTAACGATTGATGCTTATGGCCCAATTACTGATAATGCTGGTGGTATTGCTGAGATGGCTGAATTAGAAGAAAAAGTGCGTGATGTAACTGATCCTTTAGATGCCGTTGGTAATACCACTAAGGCGGTGACTAAGGGTTACGCAATCGCTAGTGCTGCTTTAGCTACTTTAGTGTTATTTGCTGATTTTACTCATAAAGCTAGCGGTGTAGATTTTGTAATTAATGATTATCGCGTAATGATAGGTTTATTTATTGGTGGTTTATTGCCTTATTATTTTGGCGCTCTATCAATGGAAGCGGTAAGTAAGGCAGCTGGGGCTGTAGTAGAAAATGTTCGTGAACAGTTTAAAGCTAAGCCGGGTATTATGGATTATTCTGAAAAACCTGATTATGGTCAGACTGTATCTATTGTGACGGCGGCGGCTATTAAAGCGATGATTGTGCCAGCCTTAATTCCTGTTTTGGCTCCAATTATTGTGGGCTTTGTATTTGGTATTGAAGCTCTTGGGGGATTATTAATTGGTACAATTGTGACAGGTATATTTGTGGCAATCTCGATGACTTCTGGTGGAGGTGCTTGGGATAACGCTAAGAAATATATTGAACTTGGTAATTATGGAGGTAAAGGTTCTGATGCTCATAAGGCAGCGGTAACTGGAGATACCGTCGGTGATCCTTATAAAGATACTGCAGGACCAGCCATTAATCCGATGATTAAGATTGTGAACATTATAGCTTTGTTGATTATTAGTTTATTGTTAGTATAGTTATTTATTTATTAAGAGAGGTGTCTAGTGAAAAAAATTAAAGAATTAAGCGAAGATCAAAAAAAACTTAAAAAAGTAAACGATGCTTGGGTGAGTTTAGGCTATTATGGAAAACAAAAGTTTTTTGTACAATGGAATGAAATCACTAAGGATTTTCGTTGTCGAAAGTGGAACACTCAAGGTTATATAACACTTAAGTTTAAAGAAGCTTTTGGTATAGAGAGCGCTAGAGCAATTGCTCAAGAAAAAATTCAATAATACTCACGACAAATTAAGGGGCGGACAGCTCACGGCTTGTTCGTCCCTCTTATTTTAAAACTATGGATATTAAAAAAATACAAGAAAACGGTGAGGTGACCTTAATTATTACAGTGCCATTTATTGATATGGGGAAATATATTGATAGAGCAGCAGAAAAATTATCCAAAACTGTAACGGTTAAAGGTTTTCGTCCTGGCAAAATACCTTTAGAGTCTTTGCGTCGTGAAGTTGGCGATATGGTTGTCTTAGAAGAAGCCGCACGTGCGTTTATTCAAAAGGAAGTTGATGCTATTATTGATAAAGAAGTAGAGGGCATAGTCGCTGGACGCCCGAATGTTAGTTTAACTAAACTGGCTTGGGACAATGAAGTGGAAATGAGTATTAGTTTAATTTTATTGCCGTCTGTGGAATTGGCTAATTATAAAAATCGTGGTATTAAAATTGAATCGGCTTTGATTGAAGAGGCGGAGATGGAGCGTGTTTTAACTGAATTGAAAGAGTCTCGTGTTACTGAAAAAGTGGTTGAAAGAGAAATTAAGGATGGTGATAAAGTTGTGGTTGATATTAAAATGTTTGTGGATAATGTGCCGGTAGATGGTGGTCAAAGTAAAGGTGTGGCAATTATCTTGGGTAAAAATTACATAGTACCAGGTTTTGATAAAGAGTTAATTGGCATGATTGTTGGAGGAGAAAAAGAATTTAAATTACCGTTTCCAGTTGATCACCATCAACACAATTTAGCTGGTAAGATGGTAGAATTTGCTGTAACCGTGAGTCAAGTTTTGGAACGCATTGTTCCAGAATTAAATGATGATCTAGCTGTAGCTTTTGGTGCAACTGATGTAGCTGACTTAAAACAGAATATTCAAGAAAATATGGAACATGAAAAGTTCCATCGTAATGAAGATAAAGCGGAATTAAAATTGCTAGACGATTTGATTGCGGATTGTATTTTTGGTCCAATATCAGCAGAGTTGATTAAGTCAGAGCAAAAAACCATGTTAGCTGAAATGAAAAATAATATAGAACGACAAGGTGGAAAGTTTAGTGATTATTTATTGTCTTTCCGTAAGAGTGAAGAAGATTTGAAAAAAGATTTTGCACCTGATGCTGAAAAGCGAGTTAAGAGTGCAATTATACTTCGGAAAATTATTGAGATTGAAAAAATTACTCCCAGTGAAGAAGATGTGGCACAAGAGTTAGCTCACTTACTGGAACATTATGGCAAGGATCAAAAGACTGCTGATTATATTCGTTCTGTTGAATATGCACATGAGATGAAGGGGAGGCTGGCTATTCGTATGGTTATGGATAAATTGAAAGAATGGAATTTTGTGGATTATACTCCGCATAATCATGAGCACCAGCATTAATTAGACTTGGAGAAATATAAAACAGCCCTTTCCGGGGTTGTTTTTGTTTGGAGCGGGTAACGGGAATCGAAACAGACGAGAAACACGACAAAAGTCTTTAAATTATTGATTTTTGTTTATCGTTAGCTGATTATCGTTTAATCTGCGCTTAGCTCGTTTTATCCGATTTATCTATTTTTATCACTTTTTGGGCAACAGGTGGTCAATAAAAATTTGGCCGGCAATACAGTGGAGTGATAAAATAGGTAAAAATTTAAAGTTCTATTTTTATTGTATTCTATTAAGTCTGTCTATCCAATCGTCAGGGAAACCCATGTAATCAATATTTATCTCATGTTCATCTATTAATTTTGCCAATTTATCAACCCAAGTTGACGATGGACTTATTTTGTATGCCATAATCTGTAAAACAACGAGATAATTATAAAGACGATTTCTTTTTCTTGGATTAAAAAATTCTGCGTATAGTTTTGGGTCTTGTTTTACGCCGGCAAATAATTCTCTATTCCAAAGTCTTGAGTGATGAGCGCAAGTATTACGCAAAACCGATAAACCATACATCCAGCTAAGCAAATATTTTTCGTCTAAATCATAATCCCTAGATACTTTATTTCTATTTTCAGTATTTAACCAACGAAAAATATTTACAGCCTCACCAAAAGTCAAGGGGTCAATTAGCGTCCAGGCTGGCGGACAGTCCGGAGAATTATATTTCTTATAGTAATGCTTAATGCCCTCGTCTTTGCTTTCTTTCGTTTTGTTTATAACCGGTTTGATGTATTGATCGTATTTTTCTTGATCTTGGAACAAATTAACATCTAGAAACCAATGCGAATTACCATTTTCCAGCGCCACCTTAGCTATTAATTTACATTTAAAGGATTTTTCAACTATTTCTAAAATATCAAGCAATAATAATCTTAGCTTTTTATCAAAAACGTAAATATTCAAAATATCCTCAAAGTTAACATCGTCCTTAAAATCATCTGCCGGCAACTTTTGGAATGACTTGAAATAAGCAGACAAATGGTAATAGCTGATGTGCGATAAATATTTTTTAAGTTTTTCCTCGTCGTCAATAATCAAACCCCTTAATCTAAGAAGTTCTACTTGTTCCTCAATTGTTTTTGGCTGTTTATTGTAATCCATTGCGTTTACTTGACTTTTTTAAAAAATAGGTATACTATACAGATATTAATACCTGTCACGCCTCTGGGCTTCACGGCCCATGCGCACCAGACAGGTTTTTCTTTTGTCAAAAATAAAAATATCTTTACCGATATTCTATTCTCAAAATATTAATTAGTCAAACAAAAACACCTTAAATTAGGTGTTTTTGTATATCTAATCATCGGCCTAAGTTAATTTTTGGGCAACAGGTGGTCAATGAAAATTTGGCCGGCAATACAGTGGAATGATAAAATGGGTAAAAATAAAAACAGCACCTTAATTTTGGTGCTGTTAAATAAAAATTTTATTATCCTCGGAATTTTAGTCCAAGTTTTTGGAGCATGTTGTCAATTTCTGACATTGATACTGGTCCGAGCTTGCGTATTTTTCTTGGCTCGGCATCTACAATTTGACGTCCGCCTCGCTCCTCCAGATATTCAACATGACGTCTTTCAATAAAATTCAGAGACTCTAATTCTTGCTGTGTCATTCTAGGACCGGTTAAAAAACCCTCCCTAGAAAATAGCAATAGATCGCTCAATTTTTCAAAGCCCATAGCCTTGAAAATATTATGAGTGGACACAGAAAAACTAAAAATAATACCCAGTCTATCCAAATCCATATGCAACCAATACCTATAAGTACCGGTTATTTGCACCGTCACAGTGACATGTTGTCTTTTTTCTTTTGAATCCACGACTATGCCTTTCAATTTATTTGTGAAGAACAATTTCTCTTTAAAAACTTAACAACTACCAAGGTTCAAATAAGAAAGCGAGTTGTATTTTACAACTCGCCATAAACTTGCTTGGTTTTTATGCTATTAAAACCTCTGCTTTGTCAAGGTTAACAAAAACCTCGTGGTAATCGTCCGGGTGATGACCGTCAGGGACTCGTTGAATAATATAACGAGTGCCCTTTGGAACTCTATACGTAAAAGGTCTGCCATTCCCTCTCATATCCACTTGGATTGCAACCATTTCTGGTTTTTGGTTTTCATTTTTGTTCATTTCAAACTCCACTAAAATATTCTAAATAAAATTACTAATAAGCCGAAAACCAAAGGATTGACTTGCGCTTTATTAGTAATTTTAATATTTTTAAAAGTTCACATCCGTTTCGTCCTTTTAGACTCATCAGTCAGAATTAACATTCTGAGACGGAGAGGATTTAAAAAATCCTCATTGTGATTGCGTGACTAATTCTTTTTAAGGTAGTCAGGAGTGTAAAGAAAAGTGGCTATTAAGGCGATGACAAAGGTGGCGACACCAATCCAACAGAGGATTGTGAAATAAAAATGCCTAGTGATAAGTCCTAAGGTTTGATCGTTGGCAATTGCCGATAGACTGTTCCATGGCGTATCTACGTAAGGAAGAATTAAGAAACAAATGATGCCAATAACTGCTAATAAGCGCTTCCAAAACATAATTAACTCCAATATATAAATGTACAAATTGTTTTCTATTTTTTTGTTTCGTCCTTTTGGACTCATCAGTGAGAATTCACATTCTCAGACGAAAGGAGATTTTGTAATCCCCTTAAATAATAGTGGTAAGGATTATAACAGTGACAATCCTAGTCTTCGTCATCATCATGATTGTCTGGGATTTCGTTTGAGAAGAAAGCAGAAAATTGCATTTGACCGCACGACTTTTCATCATCAGGGAAACGAAGTGTTATAGATACATCGGCATCGTCTTTACTGTCAACTCTTTCGCGACCACGGACTTCAAATGTCTTAGCAGTTTCAAAATTTGAAGGATTAATCTCAACTCCACAAATAATAATCTCGATGTTTTTCATTATATAACCTTTTTTAAAATGAACAATTTGTTTTATTGTTTACATTATATCACACTTTAAACTTTTTGTCAAGGGGTCATAATGATTAATTTGCATTATTGTTTATTATTAGCCTTTTCTTAGTCATATAGACTACTATCAAAACCGCCAGAAATCAACATTGAATTCTAATATTAATTATATTTTCTACTATTATAAAAATGGTTAGAGATATTTTCCTTATACTACTCGCTTTTTCTGCACTTGTACTTCGGTTATTTTTCGGCTATACTCCAGTATGGCATATGAACACAATTACGAAAAGACAGAAAGAAGTTTTGGACTTCATTTCTGATTTCTTCAAAAACAAAGGCTTTTCTCCGTCATTTGAAGAAATTGGCGAACATTTTGGCTTGTCCGCTTTATCCACAGTTCACGAACACATTACAGCGTTAGTGGATAAAGGTTATCTAAAAAAGGACGAACATCGAGAACGTGGTTTGTATTTGCCAGTAAAACGCAAACAATACCTAGAAATACCGCTAATCGGTGCAATCGCTTGCGGTCAGCCGATTGAAGCCCTTGAACATATCGGCGAGATTATCAAAGTTATTAGAGAGCCGATTTTAAAAGGTAATCTGTATGCCCTGCGAGCTAAGGGCGATTCAATGATCGGCGACGGCATATTTGACGGAGACATCATCATTGCCCGCAAACAAAACACTGCCGAAAATAGCGATACAGTAGTGGCTACAATTAACAATGAGGCCACGCTAAAAAAATTCTACCAAGAAAAAGATTACATAAAATTACAGCCAGCTAATCTGGCTTGCAAACCAATTTATAGCCAAAGTGTTGAAATACGAGGTGTTGTTGTAAAAATAATCAGAAACTTGGCCTAGTCAAACTATGATAAGAATGTATCATTTGTATATTTTACAAAACAACAATCAACCAAGGTATGAGAGTTTCTTCCTCAAATATAAAGGAAAAAATGCTGGAATTTACCCAGCTTTTTTGTATTGAGCAGAACATTTTTCAACGCTTTGTCATTGTTTATAAATACATTCGCTTTCTCAACAAAGAACCGCTCGCCAAAAACATACTCCAAAAAATCTTTGACGACACTGCCAAGATCCTCGGCGATAATGCCGAAGGCTATTTCAATGAGAACCAATTTTTAAAAGTGAAACCCGAGGCTATTTTGTCTCGTGAATTTTGGACATATTACTCCAACTTGGAGATAATATACAGCAAGATGAAGCAATTGCGTCATCATGAAGCCCCAGAAAAAGACTGTTATGATGATCTACGGCGACTTTTCTCTAAGCCCTACTCCGACAAAATGTTGGAGCTATCTTTTACAGTCGTTAATAGCAATATTTTTGACAAGTTGGACAGGGAGGTTTTTTTGAATGGCGGAAGCCAAAACAAGTCAACTTGGTTTGACGAGAAAAAAAGCCTGCTTTATGTCCAAGGCAGAAAAGTCGAGATTTCTAAGCAAGATAAGATTACCAACCCCCACAAGCTACTGCGACATATCTTTATTACCAACAAAAGCAACATCAAAGACGATTTTTATTATTCAGAAATAGCCGTCGAAGAGTTTGGCGAATTAGATTATAAAAACGATTCGAGCAATTGGAAAAAATATCACAATACCTGCCGAACCCTAAACGAAAGGCTTGATAAGAAGCTGGGGATAACTGACTTCTTAAGCTACAATACAGGGCGTAAAGGACGGGTCAAAATACAGGCAAAATACCTCTAAAGTTCTACAAGTTTTTATTCAAAAACATCAGCAAAACTGGTGTTTTTTTGTGTTCTCCAAAATCTACCCTAGAACTTTTGAGAACTTGCTTGTTTTATCATACTCGCATAATCGCAAAATAAAGGTCGATTGCGAGATTAACAAAGAATTAAGCCAAAAAATTATGTTGAAACTTACAGGCACCATTAAGAAAGAGGAGCTTAAAGACTATACACGAAAAGACGGCACCCAAGCCAAACTGCGTGAACTCTATATTGAGCCAGACGGCAGTATTTACCCGATCAAAGTCAATGTCTCTGACTTAGAGCTAAAGGTCGGGAAAGTGGGCGACAAAGTGACTATCGATGTAGAAATTTTCCCCTTCTACTTTATGGACAAAAAACGCAGAAAGGCTTTCGTGGATTATTATATCCCCGCTAAATAAATAATTATGGATTTCTTAACATCGACCTCAACCACTTTAACTTTGACCGATGAAGCATTGGACTTAATAAATTTTTTTAGCCAATTGCTCACGGTATCATTCGCAATATTATTTGGGCTACTGGTGTTAATGATTCTAATAATTATTTTCAAATCCTAATATGGCAAGTATGGTCACCAATATTTTCGCTGGATTAGGCTTAAGCCTCGTGTTCCCCCTCGTCTTATTCGTAATCTTGAGTATTTTTTTAGCAATAACTTCGGGCAAATAATATGTGTTCTGATTATATCTTACTAAACAACTCGTGCTACTTGGACAATTTCCTAACTGTAGGCAATGTCTTCGCTAAATCGATTGTCCTTGGTTTGATAATCGGAACAGTGGTCGGCATATTAGTGTTATTTGTTAAAAATATTAATTAATAAAGATTATGATTACCAAGATCAAAAGCTTTATTTCAGGAAGCAAAGCCAAATTAACCGCTTTAACTCTCGCTATTGGTTGCGGATTAGTTGTTGGCTCCAATGCCTTTGCCGTTGTCGATACGGATGTCGCCTCTACCACTGCTAGCGTAGTGGACACAATGAAAGAAAACGTTGTCGGTGTTATCACCGCTAACATTTCCAACATTGTTATCGTGGGTGTGATTATCTTCTCTATCGGCTTCGTGTGGAGATTGGCCAGACGCTTCATGAAATAGACGTAAAGGACGGGGCTTGCCTTTCAAACAGGCAAAGCCCCGTTTCCTTGCTTAGACAATCCCTATGAAGTTAAAAATATTTACTCTCTCGTTCTTTTTATTGTTAATTGCTTTTCCAGTCTTGGCGATAGAAAACTTTGACAGCTACACCAATAACACCGACATCGATACTAAACCCAATTGGACATACGTCTACGGCGATCATCTAAAAGTTAAGTCGTCGAACGCTCAATCAGCACCAAATTCTCTCGCTCACGCTGACGGCTATGGCAGTTTGTCCACTAAATACCACCATTACGAAGATTACGATTCATTTCAGATTGCTGTTAAAGATTTAGGCGCTGATTTTGGAATGTGGCACATTTATTTTTATGACGGCGTTAATAGCATCGGCAGAGTCACTTTAACAAATACCGATTTTAGATTTTATAGTTCTGCTGGAGATTGGGGCTGTGGTTCACTGACTTACAATGTCTACACTACATTTTATGCCGAATTCACCAGCACCCAACTAAGGTGCAAGGTGGGTAACGGCAATTGGTCGGCTTGGTATAACCACTCCTATGGCTTACCTGACGGCGTAGAATTTAATCATAACACTGACCCGTCCAATACTTACTTTGACGATATGCAGGTTGGTAACGAACAGATTTATTTTCGTATTACCAGCCCCGAAGCCGACGATCCAGCCTTAGACGAATCTTGGATTACTGTCTCAGGCACCTGTCCTATTAACGGAGCTGACCGCATTGGTTTCACTAACGACTGCATTGGCTTTGACGATATTCAATACACTATTGATTGCGTTGACA
Organism: Candidatus Falkowbacteria bacterium CG10_big_fil_rev_8_21_14_0_10_37_14; assembly: GCA_002778705.1. Classification (GTDB taxonomy): domain Bacteria; phylum Patescibacteriota; class Patescibacteriia; order Patescibacteriales; family Patescibacteriaceae; genus 1-14-0-10-37-14. Next base: position 36,046 of record PFAM01000013.1, read on the forward strand.
ATGCTTTCTCTGGCCAATTCTACAAAAGCGGATTAACTGACAGGATTATCGCTCGAGATATTGATAGCATTTCTGGCGACTGCGTTGACTATGATGATTTAATGGACTTCATCGAAGTTGAAGGCTTTGAAATTATTCACGGCTATCCCGACGATTGGTATTTTAATTTTAATTATTACGATGATTACAATATTAAAATACTCTCACCCAGCTTTGAGACTGCTCTGACCTTACCTGCAGGTTCAACCTCCGCCGACTTCGTCTTTGACTTTGATTATCCAGTAGCCCAGCTCGCTAACCTTAATTTCAACATCAAGCAATACAATTCTAATGGCGACGTGTTAAATGCTAGCTTTCACAACAAGGACTTGGACACAATGACCGATACCAGCAACTACCCCGTTACGCTCACAGCTTCGTCCAGCCAACCATTACACTACGTCGTTCAACTAACCGAAAGCGGTGAAATGATGAGGCAATATCCCTTTGGCATTTATGTTTCTGACTTGGAGTTCGTTACTAATCCCGATGACTACGGCTATTTCTTCCCTCGCCTAGTCGACACCTTGAAAAAGAAAATAATCTTTAATTATTATTTCGCTTTTCACGACGGATTCTACAATATGTTTAACGGCACTTATGCCAGTGTCTCTGGCGACGCCTTGGACATTACCTTCAAATCAGTTTCTAGCAACAAGCAATATAATCTTGATGTCAAAATCTTTTCAGCCAGCGACGCTCGTGTCAAAAACTTTGCCAGTAGCCTTAGGCCTTACATTGTCGCCTTGTTGTGGCTCGGTTTCGCTCTCTATCTAGTGTTTAGAATCACCCACTTATTCAGTGATAACGAATAACGATATGTTCGATTTTATTGAAACAATCTTGATCAAGTTATTTGGCCTCCTACCTGACGCCGACCCCAACAATCCTGTCCTGACAGCCGTTAATAGTGCTTTCGGCGTGATCAGCCCCACCTTCGCCAAAATAGATTTAATCTTCCCGATCTTTGTGTTGTTTAAAGTATTACTCCTAGTCCTATTTGTTGAGATGACCTTGTTTTTGTTTATGCTTGTTATGAAAGTGGCAACTTTTTTTAAAGCTTAATCTAAAACAATATGATTACTATCATCACCGGCAAGCCGGGAGCTGGAAAAACATTGTTTATGACTTATCAAGCCTTAGACATGTTTTTAAAAGGCTACCACGTCTACGCCAATTGGAAACTAGATTTTTCTGAATACGTCAACAACAAAAGATTACACCAACATAAATTAGGTAAAGTTTATTTTTGGTCGGAAATTCCCGAACTTCTGCACATCAAAGGCGGACAAATTTTCATTGATGAAGCTCAAGGATATTTTGACAGCCGTGAATGGCAGGAAATGCCACCCTCCGCCAAGCAAAAGTTTTCTGCTCACCGCCATGATATTAAAAAGGATGATAACGGGCAAATTATTCCTTTAGATATCTGGGCTGGTGTACAGCATACTTCCAACATCGACAAGCGGATTAGAGATTTAGGACAGCACTTTATCGAGGTTAAGAATATGTTTCACCTCATCTTTATGGCCTCTTACTTCGAATTGCAAGACTTGAAAGACGACAATCTACGTCGACGAGCCGTCAAGAGAAAATTCTTTTTATTCGATCAGCTCAAAGCTAATTGTTACAACACACACGAAGCGGTCAACTTTATCGAATACCCTGAATTTCCCTACCACCGAGACTACCCTAAAAAATTCTCCAACGACAACACTGGTCTCATCCCCGATTCTAGCGAGGTGGCACCCTACGCTAAGTCTCGCAACAAGCGAACAGCAAAAAAGGGAGCTAATCCCTAAAGATTAGCTCCCTTAATGCTTAGGCCTCTTCGACCTGCAGGAAATAGAAAAGATTGATACTTTTCGGATATTTACTGACGACTACTCCGTCTTTGTCCTTTTTCTCAATAACGATAAAGGACTTAATGGCTTTCTCGCCAGCTTTGACCTTAAAGCCATTTTCTAGCCAACGATTAAAAGTTAAGCAATTACTTTTAGGATCGTAATTCTTGGCTTCAGCCTCGCCCCAACGGGCAAGAATCTGTTTGCGGACGATATCAGAAGTAGCTTCTGAACCAGTCCAAGTCGATAAGATTTTCTTATCCATATAATGAAAATACGGCCGAGTTTTAAAATCCGTCGGCAGGCCGTTTATTGCCGTATCGGACAGGCCAAGGAAAGCGTCTGATAGCTTGCCCAAGTCAAGGTGGAGACTTCGTACTACCTTTATTCGGGAAAAGCTGACGCTAAAATGACTTGATCTGATACGGTAAAAAATTCCTCTTTATTTTGTCTTTTTCGCTACGGTATTTTATCGGCAAGCTTTTTTTGTCGGCGGGTTGCCCGCCCGCCGTCAAAAAAGATTGCGGGAAATGAGCTGAAAAACGAATATCTGAATTTACTCTCTTAGCTCGCATTATATCTGACGATATACTCGACGCACGTTCGGCAAAATCAAAATTTTACTTCGTATTTTGATTTGCACTCTCTTAGCTTGATTATAACCACACATCTAAAGAAAATTGTTATGGCTTACCCCTACGACTTAAAGGTCGTGGTGTCGGGCAAGCAAGTTGAAGTTTTTAAATACAAGAAAAATGTCTGGCGTGACTATGAAGCAACGGAAAAAGAACCTCATAACGAGCCAAAACAATTAAATATCTTTCAACAGCTAGCAATACGAAAACAAAAAGCGCTGTTCTCACTTAATCGCACTAGAACTGAAATCCGTCGATTAAGTAACGCCAATCCGCAATTGAATAAATTTATGACTTTAACTTTTGCCAAGAACATTACCGATCTAAAAGAAGCTAATTACCTCTTCAATAAGTTTATTTTGCGTCTATCTTACAGATACCCTGATTTTGAATATCTAGCCGTGCCAGAATTTCAAAAACGTGGGGCTGTTCATTATCACCTGCTCTGCAATCTACCATTCATTGAGAAGGACGCACTAGAATATTTTTGGCGACACGGCATGGTCGACATTAAGCAAATTGACGACGTGAATAATGTCGGTGCTTATGTTTGCAAGTATCTCACCAAAGATATGTTTGATGAACGAACTTTCGGCAAGAAGAAATTCTTTCGTTCGCAGTCGTTGTCGGAATCAATCGAACTTTTGGGCTATTGGGCAACAAAGTTTATTGAAAAGTTTTTATCAATGCTGACACCAGTTTTTGAAAAGACTTTTGAATCTGAATGGATTGGTCAAGTTGAATACAAGGCATATGCCTTAATAACCGTCCCAGTATTAGGGCGAAGCTCGCCACCTTTTCTTTTTTAATAAAATATGATAAGAAGCAATATACCAAAGCGCTACGAGAAGCGTTCCTATATTGCTCCTTAACAATTAAATGAACGCCGAAGCCAACACCATTTTACAGCTATATTCTATAGATCAGGTCGCCTCGCTGTATGGAGTGTCCAAAATAACTATATATAGACTGGTAGAAACTCGAAAAATAACCTTTTACAAAATAAAAGGTTGTATCAGGTTTTCTGAACAGGATATAGCCCTCTATCTGAAACAAAATCGTGTTGATTCGATGTAAGAATCATATGGCCGTAAGAAAATTAAGGAAATCCTGGCGGGTAGATTTTAGATATAAAAGTATTAGATATCGCAAAAGAAGCCCAATCAATACCAGAGAAGGAGCCAAGGAGCTAGAAATTAAGATTAGAACAGAATTAGCTCAAGGCACTTATAGAATAAGTCCAATAGTATCGCCAAAGAATTTTAATGATTTTGCTTGGCATTGGTTTGATGTTTATGTCAAAAACAATAACAAGCATTCGGAAATTATCGGCAAAGAATCAATTCTTAGATCTGGTCTAGTGCCATACTTTGGCAAGTTGCCATTAAGCGAAATCAGTTGTTTCGCCATTGAAGAATACAAAAGAACCAAGGCTAACTTAAATTTGAGCAACAAAACCATAAATAATCATTTATCGGTTTTGAGAAAATGCTTGAATACCGCTCAAGAGTGGGAATTGCTAGTCAATGTGCCAAAGATTAGATTGCTCAAGGTTGAACCTCAAAAATTCGACTTTTTGACCGAATCAGAATCTCGCAGTTTGCTAGATAATAGCTCGGGGTATTTAGCTGATATGATTTTATTGGCTTTGAAAACAGGACTAAGATTTGGCGAAATAATCGCTTTGGATTGGCAAGATGTCAATTTACAAAGCCGATTATTAACAGTCAGCAAATCAGTCTCTAAAAATGTGCTAGGTAGCACTAAAAGCAATAAAACTCGCTACATACCATTGACCGCAGAACTTTGTCAGATGTTATCAGCTAAAAAGAGTAAAGCTGGCTATGTATTCTTAAACGGAGCTGGCAACAGAGTCAGACAGGTAAATAGTATCAGATCGCTTTATAGGGCGTGCAAACGGGCAAATTTGCGCCGAATAGGCTGGCATTGTCTCCGACATACCTTTGCCTCACATTTGGCTCAAAAGGGCGTGCCAATTAAAGCTATCCAAGAACTACTAGGTCATAGCGAGATAAAAACCACAATGAGATATGCCCACTTAGGACAATCAGAATTAAGGTCAGCAATCGACCTTTTAGATGATTCTCAAAACTTTGGGCAACAGGCGGTCAACATTTTTAAATTCGCCATTCCAAATCAATTAGCTGGTCAATTCCCAAACTTGGAATTTACCGCTAAGACAAAACAAAAAGACGACGCCTAAGCGTCATCTTTTTGTCTCTAAAATTTGGAGCGGGTAACGGGAATCGAACCCGTATCTCTGCCTTGGCAAGGCAATATAATAACCATTATACGATACCCGCAATCAACTAATAATTTACATTTTAGCTTGTGTATTGTCAAGTTTATTAAACTGTACAATATCATCTCGATAACATTTGACTAAGTAGCCCGAGTGGGACTCGAACCCACACGCCCATAAGGCACAACATTTTAAGTGTTGCGTGTATACCATTTCACCATCGGGCCAATTTAATTTTAATCACTCTACGAGGCGAAGGTGGAGATGAGGAGAGTTGAACTCCTGTCCAATAAGCAATCTGATTACCATCTACCAAGCATAGTCTTTTTATTTTGTTTAGCTGAACATCTATTAAAAAGACGAAATAATATTCAACGAGCTAGCAATGGGTCTTAGCACGATAACTTGTTAGCTCATTATCGCGAGCGTCCTCGTGAATGACACCGCTAGATCCGTTCCGAGGCGAAACGGTAGCGATGGTTACGGCTTATTAGGCGGTAACGAAGGCCGGGACGTTCCAAGCGAACGCCGGCTTGCCAGTGTTGGCAATTATAGTTTTCAGGTGGTTTAAGGCGCAACCCGAGCGCCGCTTGGCCGGTAACCGGACTGACCTCACTGTCTAATCCCGGCATCCCCAGCATATTTGTATTTACTTGTTAAAGTTCTAATATGTCAGTTTAGCGTTTCATTAAACGTTGTAATTGTCGTTTTACATCACGTTTTTTGATATCCTCTCGCTTATCATACTTCTTTTTACCACGAGCGATAGCAAAATCCAGCTTCACTAAACCGTTTTTAGTATAAAGACTTAATGGCACTAAAGTCAAGCCCTCTTGAGCCGTCTTACCCACTAATTGCCCCAGTTCCTTTTTAGTTAAGAGTAATTTGCGTGATCTCGTAGAATCTAAGCTCCCAGGAATGGCAAATTTATATGGCGTAATTGTGGCGTTTAACAAATATGCCTCCGGTAAACGCCCTGGACGTTGTTTTAAGACCACAAAAGCCCCTTTTAAGCTGACTTGCCCAGCCTTGGCCGACTTAACCTCGGGCCCAGACAGCACTAAACCAGCTGACAGGGTCTCCATCATCTCATAATCAAACTTGGCTTTTTTATTTATGGCTATTGCTGGCATATCGGACAATTCTACCACAATTTAGTCGATTGTCAAAGTCAAATTGGTTTAGTGTTGTTTTATTGTCAGGAAACATCCTAATGAGATGTTGGCTTATGGTATAGGCACCTTAACTATCAATAGTAGAGCTTATAAAGAAAAAATAATAAAATGGGTAGAGTTGGTAAAGCGAGAGAGTTTTTAATAATAAAATTTGCGTAGATTTTTAAAAAATGATATAATTAAAAAATACTTGCAGAGAGATTATTGTGTGGTATTGTGGTTGTTTTTAAAAAATGATATAATAAAATAAATAAGATATTATCTAAAATCTCTAATTAAACTTTATGAAAAAAGGAGGTACAAAATCAGCTAGTTGTATGTGGCAAACAAATGAAGCCCCTATAGATCGTGCTGTGCGTTTTTTGATTGCTGAGTTTTTAATTCTTTTTGCCTATTTTTGGCTGGGATTAAACACGGTTACCTATTTGATGTATATTATCGGTACATTATTGCTAATTACGTCAATAACTGGTTATTCTTGGATATATTATTTTTTTAATATCAATACTTTTAAAATTAAAAATTTAGCTACCCAAACATTGTTAATTATTGTATCTATTTATATTTTGTTACTGCCGTTGTTAATAGTAATGATGCGCGCCTTAATTTAGATTTGTTAAAGTTTTAAAAACAGAAGCATCAAACAACGCTTCTGTTTTTGTTATTGTTGGTGTTAACAATCTGTGATATAATAAACAATAAGCAACACTGAGTATTTAAGATTTAATAAAGATCGGAGGGTATGCGTTTTGCTAAAAAAATTATCATACTTTTTGTAATTATCTCGCTAACTGGTGGGATGGTTATATTTTGGTTATGGGATACTTATAATCAACGTCGTTTAGCATTTTTAAAATCAGAACAAGAACAAGTTCAAAATCAATATTCAACTACGGTTAATTCTTATCGATTAGTTTCGCAAACATTAAATGATGAAGTTGTTAATACTAAAGCCGTTTTAAGTTTGTTGTCTGAAGCGGAAAAGGCTAAACCTGAAAATCAGGCAGATATTCGTAAGAAATTATATGATCAATTCTTGCCGATGTACAATCGTTTAAGAACCAAGAATTTTAAACAACTTAATTTATATTTGCCAGATACCACTAATTTTTTAAGCATGTATAAGCCAGAAGTTTTTGGCGAGGTGGTTGGTCCAGATCGTCCTTCTATACGGTTAGCTGTAGAAAAAAAACAATATGTAGAGGGTTTTGAAGAAGGCAAATTGTTTAATGGTTTTCGTTATATTTTCCCTTTATTAGATGATGGGAAACTGGTAGGACTTTTAGAAACCAGTGTTTCTTTTTCCACTTTTCAACAGGAGATGAGTGGATCTTTCCCAATGTCTTATCGTTTTATGCTTAAAAAGCAGGTGGTGGGCGATACTACTTTTGCCGAAGATACACGAAGTTATTATGTTAGTGATTTTAGTAATGATTATTATTTGGAAATTGAATCAGAATATATTAAGCGAGTAGATGCTATTAGTGATGATGTCATGAATAGAGTTAACTTGCAGTTAAAGCAAAGGATTCAAGCCAACCTAGAGGCTGGTCAATTATTTTCTGAAGAAATTCAATTTGACGGAGTTAACTACTTAATAACTTTTGTTCCGATAGATAATGTAGCTGGAGCGCAGGTGGCTTATTTAGTGGGCTATCACCAGATTGATGATTTATATGTTTTGCGTAACGATTTGTATATTCGTTATATTTTTACTTTTGCTTTGGTCGCAGCGGTCTTATTTTTAGCTTACTATATTTATGATAGTCAACGAAAAATTTTAGATGCTGGTGAACGCTTGAGAAATATTACCACAGCTATGGGCGAAGGTTTACTTTTAGTTAATTATAATAAACAGGTAGTGTTTTTTAATCCAGCGGCAGAGTTTATTAGTGGTTATCGAGTCGGCGAAGTGCTGGGTAAAAATTATGATAAAACTTTGCGTTTTGTTTTTGAAGAAGGTGATCAGAATAACGATGGTTTTATTGATGCGGTTTTGAAACGCAATATTACGGTGCGTAATAGTAAGGATATTTATATTTTGCAGAAGGATGGGAACCGTGTTCCGTTATCAGTTAGTGCGGCACCAATGAGATTGGGTGACAGTCAAGTAATTGGCTGTATCGTGGTATTTAGGGACATCACTCAAGAAAGAGAAATTGATAGATCTAAAACTGAGTTTGTGTCTTTAGCTTCACACCAATTAAAAACTCCGCTTTCAGCTGTTAACTGGTATGCAGAAATGTTGTTAGACGGTGATGCTGGCCCGATTAACGAAAGACAAAAAGAATTTTTAAACGAAATCGCTAAAGGTAATCAGCGGATGGTGAAACTGGTTAATTCTTTATTAAATGTTAGTCGGATTGATATGGGAGCTTTGTCGATTATTCCAGAATTAGTTGATTTGTGCGAGGTGACGGATTCGGTTATTGGTGAGCAAAAATTTGCTATTGAGGCTAAGGAACAAAAAATTATTAAAAATTATAGCCAAGGCTTACCTAAAATTAATTTGGATTTAAGTTTAATTCGTATTGTTTTACAAAATGTGATTTCTAATGCCATTAAATATACTAGAGAGCAGGGGCAGATTGAAATAACCATGAAAACACAAGGTGTTAATATGATGATTGAAGTGAAAGATAATGGCTATGGTATTCCTAAAAAAGAACAACCACAAATTTTTGGAAAATTGTTTCGTGCCGATAATGTGAAATCTAAAAAAGTGGAAGGCACTGGTTTAGGTTTGTATGTGGCTAAGGCGGTGGTAGAAGCTTTTGGAGGAAAAATTTGGTTTGAATCAACAGAAAATAAAGGTACTAGCTTTTTTATAACGCTGCCTTTAGCTGGGGTAGCTAAGAAAGAGGGTAGTAAGGGGCTGGAGAATAATACATAGTAAGTTTATAAAGTTCTTAAAGTTTGGCATGTGTCACTGCGCGAATTTTAATTGATTATAAATTTTCAATATTAACTTTATGAACTTTACGAACTTTTAACTTATAGATATGTCATGGATTTTAATAGCGGTTGGCGCTTATTTTATTTTGTCGCTGACTAATTTGTTGGATAAGTTTTTATTGGACAAGGCGTTGCCTGATGCACGGGCTTATACTTTTTTAGTTAACATTATGGGTGGGGCGGTTATTTTAGCCGCGCCATGGTTAATGTATTGGCCAGGCTGGGAATTAGCTTTTTTAAATTTGTTGGTTGGAGCAATTTTCCCTTTTGCTTTATTACTACTATATAAAGCCTTAAAAGTAGGCGAACCGTCTAAGGTTTTGGTTTTAATTGGTGCTTGTGTGCCAGTCTTTACTTTGTTGCTATCGATGGTTTTTTTAAAAGAAGTGTTTACTTTTGTCCAGTGGTTAGCTTTAATTGGTTTAATTTTGGGAGCAATTTTAATTGCTTGGTTGCCACCAAAGGTTACATGGCTAACCAGACTTCATGATTTTTTAGGATTTAATCGGGGCGATCAAACATTTGGTATTATAGAGGCTGTTGGTTCAGCTTTGTTATTTGCTGTGGTGATGACAGCTAGTAAATCTTTATATACTGTACAAAATTTTGCCAGTACTTTTATTTGGTTGCGCTTAGGCAGTGCTGTGGCCGTGTTATTATTGTTGTTATCCAAAACTTTTCGACAGGCGGTTTTTAAAAATATCAAAAAATTGCGTGGAGTTAATGCTAGTTTATTTGGTGGCAATCAACTTTTAGCGGCGACCGGATTTACTTTACAAAACTATGCTTTGTCTTTGGGTTCGGTAGCTATTGTGAACGCTTTACAAAGCGTTCAGTATGCTTTTTTGTTAGTTTTTGGGGCGATTTTAAGCATTTGGTTACCTAAAAATAAATTAGGTGAAAACATTAGTTTTGAAATAATACTTCAAAAATTAGTAGCTATTTGTTTAATAGGCTTGTCTTTGTTTTTGTTGATTGGTTAATTATGAAAAAATATTGGTTTATTACCGGAACGGTAATAGTTGTGGTTATAATTGCTTTGTTATTGTTTAAATTACCGTTTGGAGTGGTGACTAATTATAGCATACCAAAAAATAAAGGTGCTTGGGGCATAACTTATTCTAAAAAATTTGCGACTTCTTTAAATTTAGATTGGCAACAAACTTATACGGCAATTTTAGATGATTTAGGAACAAAAAAGATTCGGCTACCTTTATATTGGGATGACATTGAAGCACAACAAGCTGTTTATAATTTTAGTGATTATGATTGGATGATTAACGAGGGAAATAAAAAGAAAGTAGAATTTATAATAGTGATAGGTAGGCGTGTACCACGTTGGCCAGAATGTCATACGCCAAATTGGGTTGGTGCACGAGATGATTTAGAAACGAGACGAGCTTTATTAAAATATTTAAAAACTACAGTAGAGCGTTATCAGAATAATTCTAATATTATTGCTTGGCAAGTAGAAAACGAACCACTCTTAGATTCTTTTGGTGTTTGTCCTCAATCGGATTATGCTTTTTTAAGACAAGAAGTAGAGTTGGTAAAGAGTTTAGATACTCGACCAATTATGTTAACAGCCTCTGGAGAGCTGTCAGATTGGCGTAGAGAAACAACTCTTGGAGATTGGTTTGGAACAACGGTTTATCGCACTGTTTGGAGTCCGACACTGGGCTATATTCGTTATCCTTGGCCGTCACAATTATATATTGCTAAAGCGGCAAGTGTGCGTTTGAAACCAGAACAAAGAATTTTAGCAGAGTTGCAAGCTGAGCCTTGGGCGCCTAATTCTTCTTTAAATAAATTACCAAAGAGTGAAGCGACTAAATCTTTTAATCTAGATAATTTTAAAAGTAATATTTTATATGCTGAAGCCACGGAGTTTAATCGGATTTATTTATGGGGAGTGGAGTGGTGGTATATGCAAAAAGAACAAGGGGACGCGAGTTATTGGGATATGGCAAAACAGCTACCGTGGTAGCTGTTTTTTTGTTTATTTTTTTAATGTTGTATAAGCCGTTCTATATTATAAGTTCCCATATTGGGGGCTTGGCGATAACCGAGGAAAGCGGCTCCAGCTAGACGACCTGTTATAATCCAATCGTTTAACCATTCATCAAAAGCAGACCAATCTAAAGCATCGATACCAGCTCCGACTGATAACAACCACTTGCGATTGGCAATTTCTTGTGCACCAACCGGTTCGGTCATAATAATCGGTAAGCCTAGGCCAGCATAAAAGGATAATTCGGAGGGCTTAGTGATTAAAATATCGGTATCATGTAAAACTTTATTGAATTTAGCGAAATAGTCTGATTTATTTTCGGCGAATAAAATACTGATGGCATTTTTAGGTAATCTTTGTTTGGTTAAGATTTTTTCGAAGTAGGTTTTAACTTCTTTACGAACGCCAGCTACTAAGATTAGCTTATAACGTTTGTTATGCAGTTCTGTGTATAAGCTGTGAATAAGTTTTTCAGCTAAATCAGCTTGAGCACCAGCACCACCAATAGCTAACATTAAGGTAATTGGTTGTTTTTTGCCTTTGCTTGGGATTGATACTTCGGGATAATAATGCTCTGGCCAGACAGCACGAAAGGTTTTATGCGGATCTAAACGACTTAGGCGATTTGCTAAATCTTGCTTTAAAATTGGCTTAGTCTCGCCACCAATGTTTTCTTTTGGTAAAGGAAAGCCAGTTAAAATGATTTGTTTAGGGTTAACGCCATACATGGTGAGGCGACTAGCGGCCGTGGTGGTGGGGACCAAATAAATAGTCTTGGATTTTTCTGGGTGAAGAGGTGCCCAAAAACGGGAAATGTCAGCATCGCAAACGACGCAATAAATTTGTTGTTTAAAATTAAAGTTTTCGGCGAAGTAAATCGGCACAGGAAAGGTGGTAATCATGGGCAACTTATCACGGTTTAATTTTTTGATGAGATTTTGGCCTAGGCCTTGCCGAACTTTGTTATAGAAAAATAATTGTTGAGAAGTGTGACGGCGGAGATCGCGATGGGGATAGAGCGAGGGAATATCTTGGAAGCGATCCATAGCGCCAAAGACTACTGGGCCGAAGATTGGTATTTTTTTGAAGACAGAAATGGTTTCGTAGAGGCCGGTTTGAGTATTCCAGCTATTTTTTTCTTTTTTGGTTATGCCTGGATAATTATTGGCGTTAATAATCTCACCACCACCTAAATCCTGTAAAGGATAGGCGGCGCGTTGGTGGCCGTAACCCATGTCGACGGCGATGATGTGAGCTAATTTTTTTGTCATTAAAATATTATAGCATAAAAAAATAAGTTCAGAAAGCTTGTCTCAGCCCGCCAGCAGGCGGGTAGACTCCAACTGAGATCTGTGTTCATAAAGAAAAGTTGCGGAAGGAGGTAAAAAAATGATATAATGCTACAAGGCCATAGATATAAGTTTTAAGAGTGGTTCAAATAATTAGCAGGCGACTTGGTCGGTTGCTTTTTTTGTATTAAAATGGTATATCTTGGTTAATAAATAAAAAACTATGGATAATTTTGCTGAGGAAATGGCTAGGCTAAATGACAGCCAACGAGAAGCAGTGGAGCATAACACTGGACCGTTGTTAATCGTGGCTGGTGCCGGTACCGGTAAGACACGAGTACTAGTTAATCGATTATTATATTTAGTTAAAGAAAGACAGGTGGATCCTAATCAAGTTTTAATTTTAACTTTTGGCGAAAAAGCGGCTAATGAACTTTCTGAACGGGCGGATCAAGCTTTGCCTCTCGGTCAATCTTCAGATTGGATTAGAACTTTTCATGGTCTGGGGCGAGCGCTTTTAAACCGCCATGGGGCGGATATTGGTTTGTCACCGCATGCTAAACAAGTGGAAGATACGGCGATCTGGATTTTACTGAAACGCAATATAGAATTATTTAATTTTAAATATTACAAACAATTAGGGCAGAGCCATAAACATTTAGCTGATTTACAAAAGCATTTTTCTAGATTGAAAGATGAAAATATTTCGGCAGAGGATTATAAAAAGTTTGCGTCTGCTCAAGTTGAATCGGCTAAAGGTTTGGATGAAGAAATTGAAGTAGAGAGAGTTGTCGAACTGGCCGAAGCTTATCAAGTTTATAACAAAATTTTATTAGATAACAGCTGCTTGGATTATGGCGATTTGTTGTGCTATTCCATTAAACTTTTGAAAGAACGGCCGAATATCTTAGCGGCTTGGCGAAAACAATTTAAATACATCATGGTGGATGAGTTCCAAGATACTAATCGGGCACAATATGAGTTGGTTAAATTATTAGCGGGAGAGGAAGCTAATTTGGCGGTGGTGGGTGATGATGATCAGGCGATTTACAAATTTCGCGGGGCGTCGTTGTCTAACATCATGCAATTTAAAGCTGACTATCCACAAGCTAAGACGGTAGTGATGATTGATAATTATCGCAGTGGACAAAATATTTTGGACGCCGCTTATCGTTTTATTAGCCATAATAATCCGGATCGTTTAGAAATAAAAGAAAATATTGATAAGCGTTTAGTAGCTCATTTACCGGAAGCGGGCACTATTACTGCCTGGGACTTCCCAGATTCTTTAGCAGAAGCTTCGGCTGTAGCCACGGAAATTGTTGCTTTGCACAAAAGCGGGGAAATGGATTGGAAAGATATGGCGGTGTTGTTTCGATCACATGCGGCGGCGGATCGTTTTGTAAAAGAGTTTTCTCGGCTTAATATCCCTTATCAATATTTAGCACATGGTGGTTTATATTATCGACCAATCGTTTTGCAATTAATAAATTATTTGAGATTACTTGATAATTATCATGAATCGATGGCTTTGTATAAATCTTTATCTAGCCCTAGTTTTATAATGGAGCACCTAGATGTTTTAGAATTATCACGAGTGGCTAGAGAACATCAGTGGTCATTATTTGAAGCTTTGAAGCATGTTGTTCATGAACCGACGAGTAAGATTAGTGCTGGAGGTTTAGTATCGGCCGGTAATTTATTAGCGATGATAGAAAAGCATACAGTAATTGCTAAAGAAAAAGCAATTTCGGTTTTGATTGCGAATATCGTTAATGATATTTTTTATCCGCATTTAGATAGGGATCGTGATTGGCCACAGTTTAGATTGCTGGGGCAGATTTATGCCAAGGCGGTTACTTTGGAAGAGTCGATTGCAGACGCGCGTTTGAAAGATTTTGTAGAATTAATTGATTCAGAATTGGAAGCGGGGGATAGTGGGCGAATGCCAGTGATTATCGATGATGCTGATACTGTAAAATTAGTGACGGTGCATTCGGCTAAAGGACTTGAATATAAATATGTTTTTATGGCCGATTTAGTGGATAGACGTTTCCCTTCTAATGATCGTGGCGATAAGATACCGTTACCTGAAGGTCTTGGGACAGAAAGTGTGGGGAACTCCGAGCATCATTTACAAGAAGAGCGGCGATTGTTTTATGTAGGGATGACTAGAGCTGCTAAGGGTTTATACTTAACTAGTTATCGTGATAGTGGTGGTAAATTAGCTAAAAAACCTTCAAAATTTATTCCAGAGATTGGCGGGATTGTTACAACTAGTTTTGATTTTGATACAACCGGTACGCCATTAGATAGAGCGATTGAAAGATTAGATGAACCAGCTTTGATAACTCCGCCAATCCCTTTGCCGACTAAGTTTAGTTATTCGGCTTTAGAAACTTATAATCATTGTCCATTACAATTTAAGTTTAGACATCTTTTAAAACTACCGATTGAGAAAAAAGGTTTGACTGGTTTTGGTGATATGATGCATAAAATTTTGGAAGAATTTTTGACCCCACTTTTGCCTAGTGGTGAAGAATTATCTGAGGAAGCTTTAAGTGAAGAAAGATTTTTGCGCGTTTATGAAAAATACTGGACATCGGCCGGTTATGAAACTAAACAAGAAGCCCAAGAGCATTATCAATTAGGTAAAAAGTATGGCCGACGATTTTTAGAAGTAATGAAAGCTAAGGGTCGGCCAAAATTATTGGGGTTAGAAGTCGGGTTTGAATTTGCTTTGGGTGAATGGACTATTTATAGTAAAGTGGATCGGGTGGATGAACTGCCTGATGGAACTTTGCGCTTAATTGATTATAAAACTGGAGAACCGATGGAGAAGCCGATTTATGATAAAATTAAACAGTTACTGCTATATAAAATTGGTGTAGAGAAAAAATATGGCCGACCGGTGTCATCTTTGGTGTACTATCAATTTAAAGCGGAAGATGAGTGGCTGGAATTTGCACCAAATCCTAAAGAAGTGATTAAGTTGGAAGAAGAGATGCTCGCTACTATTAAAGAGATTCAAAAAGGTAATTTTGCTCATAAGCCTGGATTTTTGTGTCGGTATTGCGATTTTCGTAATGCTTGTGAGTTTGCACAGAATTAAGACATTGTGTTATAATGCTTCTATGACCTTGCGTAGCTATTTAATGATGATGTTTGTCACCACACTTTTGGCTGCGGCGTCTTGGCTGACGGTGGCTGGTATGGTGGACCCCACGACCACTAATAATGTTGGTTTTTTGTTGTTCTATCTAACATTGTTTATTACCGTAATGGGGATTGGGTCTATTTTGGGCTTTGTGTTTCGCTTTGTAATACTACGCCAACATTTAGCGGTAACAGCTGTAATCATTTCTTTCCGTCAAGCTTTTTTATTAGCGTTGTTTGTGTGGGCGACTTTTTGGCTCTTAGCTAGAGATTGGTTTAGTTGGATTAACTTAACCGCTTTAGCTCTGGCACTAGGGGCTTTAGAATTTTTATTAATAAGTTTGCGTTCTGATAATAACCAAGACTAATATGTGGAAGTGGATTAAAAAATTACTGGAGAAAAAAGAAGATGAAATCTTAGTATCGCGATTAGTTAGTCGTTATAGTAATGTTACAGTGGCTAAGATTTTAGAATTAGCTAAACATCCGAATGCTGATCGTTTACAATTAGTTAAGGTTGATGCTGGGAAATATGGTCAATTGGATATTGTTTGTGGGGCTAATAATATTGCAGTGGGGCAAAAAGTTCCTTTAGCACTGGTTGGATGTCGATTGACTAATGGGATGGAAATTAAGACTTCGGTAATTCGTGGTGAGAAATCGGCCGGGATGTTGTGTGCGGCTGATGAATTAGGACTTGGAGAAGATCATAGTGGTATTGTGCTTTTAGACTCGCAAGCTGTGATTGGTGAGGAGATTGATGAGTATTTACCAAAATAATAATTAAATAAGGAGGTTTTATGTTTTTAATAAATTACAGCCAAGACATTCTATTTGTAGTTTTGGCTTTTGCGGTATTGTGGTTAACAGTGTTTATCACTTGGTTGATGTATTATTTAATTATGTCTGCTAAGGAAATTTATAGGGCGGCCAGATCAGTTAAAGAGCAGGTAGATGAAATGGAAAAAATGATTACTAGTTTTAAGCAAAAAGTGACAGCTGTTAGCACTTATACGGTATTGGCTGGGCAAGTAGCTAGTAAAGTGGTAGATTTTTTTCGTTCAGAAATTACTGAAAGCGAAACTTTTAAAATAAAAAAAAATAAACAGTCTCCAGCCCGAGCTTCAAAAAAAGATACTAAAATAGCTGAAGATTCAGAATCTAAAGATTTTATGCAGGCTGAATTATAAAGATTTGTCTAATATTAGGTAAAAACACTTAAACCTTTTTGACTAAGATCTGCTCATGGTGCTATGATAATGAGCGGCTTGTTGTTTTATTGCTGAGGATAGCGAGAAAAGAAAAATAGTTTTACGCTTTTTTTGAGCACTGCAAACAATATCAGGTTTAATGTTGCTTATTGATGAAATATTTAATCAAATCGTTAATTAAAATAACGCTGTTCTTAATCAACTTAATTAAGTTGATGGGGGGAGGTTTGGTGTTATTTGGGCGTTTGTTGGCTAAGCCTTTAAGCGTTTTTTTGAAATTGTTTTATTACATTCTAATTTTTCCAGTTTATAGATTTTATTTGCTTTTAGCGAAGCGAGCTGGTTTTAATCGAGCTGGTCGTCAGAAATTTTTTAATTGGGTTTTAGCTGATAAGAGATTAATTCATTTTTTGATTATAATTTTTACTGGTTGTTTGGTTTATGGTAATTTAACAGCGGCAAATCAAGATATTACTGCCGAAGAAGCGGTTGGCAACACTATTTTAGCGCGCTTAGTATCTGACGAGCTAGCTTCTTCAGATACCTTAATAGAAGAAGGGCGTGGCCCTAATCGATACGGAGAGGATTATAATTTACTGGCTTTAAGTCCACAAACACAACTGACAACTTATGAAGAAGTGTTTGATGAAAGCAATGATGAAACGGTGGATAGTGGCACGGTTACGGTGCGTAGTATTCCAGATAGATCAGAACCGGTTTCTTATGTAGTGAAACAAGGTGATACCCTAAGCACTATTGCTCAAAGTTTTGGCATTTCAGTTAATACTGTGTTGTGGGCGAATAATTTAACAGCTAGGAGTTATATTCGTCCTGGTGATAAATTAAGTATTTTACCAGTCACAGGTGTGTTACATAAGGTGACCCGTGGTGAAAGTATAAAATCTATTGCTAGTAAGTATGGCGTGGGTGAGACGGTTATTTTAGAAATTAATCGTTTGGCTAATGCTAATCAAATTAAAATCGGTCAACAAATTTTAATTCCTGGTGGTCGTCCATTGTCTTCGGTCGTGGCTGTTGTTAAAAAATCAGCGACCACAGCCGCTAGTGAACGCGCAGAAATTCAAGAAGCTAAAGCTTCAGCTAGTCCAGTTTATGGTAATAAGATGAATTGGCCAACTGTTGGTTTTAGAATTACTCAGTATTATTCTTGGCGTCACAATGGTTTGGATATTGCTAATAAAACTGGAACGCCAATTTATGCGGCTGACGCCGGTGTAGTGGAGGTAGTTGGATATAACGCTGGTGGTTATGGTAATCAAATTGTGATTAATCATGGTGGTGGTAAAAAAACCAGATACGCCCATTTATCAGCTTTTGCTGTTAAGGTTGGGCAAGAAGTTGGTAAAGGACAAAATATTGGCGCGATGGGATCAACTGGACGTTCGACTGGGCCACACGTGCACTTTGAGGTGATGATTAATGGTGCTCGTTATAACCCCTTAAATTATGTGTCTTATTAAAACATTGATTTAAATTGTTGATCTAGTTATAATATAAAATGTTATGATAAAAATTATTAGTAATTTAATTTTTGGCCTAATAGTTTCTGGGACTGGCTTAGGGATGATTATTAAGACCGAAGCCTTTTTAAGTTTTTTTGGACGAATGGAATGGTTTGAACGTTTCGCTAATATAGAAGGTGGGTCACGTTCTGGTTATAAGTTTTTAGGCATGATATTTATTTTCGTTGGAGTGTTAATTGCCTTTGGGATGATTAGCGGTTTTATTGAATGGATTATTTCTCCTTTGACTAAATATAAATTGACATAAGTTATCCACTTGACAATTTTTAGAGTTGCATTAAGATGAGCTTGTCCTCGCTTATTGGCGAGGTCTTTATATAACTAAGGTGTGTAAAAGTTTTCACTGGAAGTTAGTGTAATTTAATGTTTTGAAATTTGTTTAAAAATTTAAAATTAAAAATTAGTAATTTATTCTTGGGCCCATAGTTCATCTGGTAGAATGCCTGCTTTGCAAGCAGGAGGTGGTCGGTTCGAGTCCGACTGGGTCCACCAACAAAAGACAAGCTTGTAACAGTTTTGTCTTTTTTTGTTGACCAGATGTCAATCATTAGTTAAAGTAATAACTGAGGTGGTATTATGAAGATAATTACTTTTAATTTATAATAATTAAAAATATGAGAAGACTTGGTTTTACTATTATTGAATTGTTAATTTTTTTAGCCAGTTTATTTATAGGGCTATTTGTATATTTATGGTTGACTAATAAGGTGGTACAAGAAGAAAGAAATATATTAACAACAGTTTTAATACAGCCGACTAAGATTAAAAAACCTGAGTTGATAAATACTGTAGAGGCACCAGGGCCAGCTATTCAAACTACTGTGTCATCAAGCTATAAGGCTGTTAACTGGATACCTTTTTCTTCATCGTTTTTTACACTATCTTTTAGATTGCCGACTGGTTTAGAGATTAAAGAAGATGCAAAACAGTTATCAATTGCTATGGCCCCGTATACTATGAGAGAAAGTGGTGATGATAATGCTTTTTTTAGACTGACTAAATATAGCAATAATAAAAATCAAGAGAGTCAATTAAAAATGTACAAACAGCGTTTACAAAATATAGAGGAGTCTGTTGTAGAGATAGATGGTTTGTCTTTTGTGGTTTTAAACGGAGATGATTTGGGGAATTTTAAGGGGGCAGGCGTGGGCAGAGTGACGGTGGTTTTTTTTAATGCTTCTTGGTTGGAGATTGTAGAACATCCAGTTAACAATGAATCAACTCTTGATTTAAATGAACTTGGCAATAAAATTCTTTTAACTTTTCAATTTGTAAAATAAGTTTTTATTTTTTTAAACAAAGGGCAAAAAACAAAGGGTGGTTGATGTGCTTTATGCACAAGAACTGCTTAGGTGTGCTAATATCCTTACCACACAAAGCTATACCAAGGCGACTAATCTTAGTTTTAAAAAATTAAAAGTAAGTTGTAATTTTAATAGTAATTAGCTATGATATAACCATGAAAAACAAACCAAAATTTCTGATCTTTGATGGCAATGCTATTGTTCATCGCAGTTTTCATGCATTGCCTTTAACTATGACCACTAAAACCGGTGAGCCAATTAATGCGGTTTATGGTTTTACGGCTTTTTTGTTCCGTGCTTTGAAAGAATTTAAACCGACATATGCAGCGGTGTCTTTTGATTTAAAAGGGCCTACTTTTCGTCATAAAGAATATGCTGAATATAAAGCAACTCGAGTTAAAGCTCCTCAAGAATTATACGATCAAATGGATCGTGTTAAAGAAGTGGTGCGGGCTTTGAATATTCCAATTTATGAAGAACAGGGCTTTGAAGCCGATGATGTGATTGGTACGGTAATAACTTTAGTCCATGATAAGATTGACACGATAATTGTAACTGGTGATATGGACGCTATTCAATTAGTTGGTGAGTCTACTTTTGTGTATGCTATGAGTCGAGGTATTTCTGAAAGTGTCTTATATGATACGACAGCTGTTAAAAATAAATACTCCTTTGAGCCGTTACAGATGATTGATTACAAGGCTCTTAGAGGTGACCCTTCGGATAATATTCCAGGGGTTAAGGGTGTAGGTGAAAAAACGGCTACGGAATTGATTATCAAATTTGGTAGTCTGGAGGCTTTGTATGAGGCTATTGATGAAGACTCTGAAAAGTTAGCGACTATTAAGCCACGAATTTTAGAGTTATTAAAAGAGCATAAAGATATTGCCATACTTAGTAAAAGATTGGCGACGATTCGTAGAGATGTGCCACTAGATTTTGATTTGGAAGTTTGCAAATTGGGAGGCGTGGATGTGGCGGCAACTTCAGAGTTGTTTATTTCTTTAGAATTTAAGAGCTTATTGCCACGCTTGAGAGAAATTTTTGGTGAAACGGTTACGACCGAGGTGGTTGAAGATCTGGTGAAGGTGGAGATTGAATATAAAGTAGTCGATACGGAAGATGATTTTAAAAAAATAATTAAAGAATTAAAGAAACAGAAATTAGTGGCGATTAGCACCAAGACAATCAGTGCTGAAGATTTAACTATCAGTGGCGTAGCCTTATCTTGGAAGGCTGGTCAAAGCAGTTATATAAACTTAGCAGGTAATGGCGGAGGATTATTTGGTGATGGCTGGTTAGCGACTTTAAAACCAATATTGGCCGATGAGAATTTGAAAAAAATTGGTCATGATATTAAACAAGATTTTAAGGCTTGGCGTGCTAGCGGCTTAGAATTAAATGGAATAATTGGTGATACTAGACTGGCTGATTATTTACTAAATCCTGATAATCGTCAGCATGATTTAGCAGTTGTTGTGTTGCGAGAATTACAAAAAGAAATGATAGCTTCAGCTAAACAAATCGGTCAGGCCAAACTTGATTTTGAAGTCAGTACGATAGATAGTGTAGCTAAAATTGCCAATGAAGAGGCGGATATGATTGGTTGTCTGAATGCAAAATTACACCAACACTTAAAAGAGTTTAATCAATTAAAGTTATATGAGGAAATGGAATTGCCGTTGATTAGAGTGTTGGCTAAAATGGAAGAACGGGGGTTGCTTTTAGATATTGAATATTTGAAAAAATTAGATGAAGAGGCGGATAAAGCTTTAGCCATTTTAACGGATAAAATTTATAAAGAGGCTGGTGAAGAATTCAATATTAATAGTGTTCAACAGCTACGGACTATTCTGTTTGAAAAATTAAAAATTTCCACAGTAGGAGTTGGTAAAACAAAAACAGGTCACTCTACCGGCGCCGATGAATTAGAAAAATTAAAAGAAGCTCACCCGATTGTGCCGTTAATTACTGAATATCGGGAATTATCAAAACTTTCTTCAACATATATTAAAGCTTTACCAAAATTAGTGAATCAAAAAGATGGTCGTTTACATACTACTTTTAATCAAGCGGTGGCTGCTACTGGGCGATTGTCTAGCACTAATCCTAACTTGCAAAACATTCCAATGAAGACTGATCTAGGGAGAAAGGTGCGTCAAGCCTTTATTGTGCCTAAAGGTAAGACTTTATTAAGTTTGGATTATTCACAGATTGAATTAAGGCTTGCGGCACACATGTCTAACGATCCGACGATGATTAAAACTTTTAAAGCAGGGGGCGATATTCATCGCACGACAGCGGCTAAAATTAATAATGTGGCCCTGGAAGATGTAACAAATGAAATGCGTCGAGCCGCTAAAGCTATTAATTTTGGTTTGTTGTATGGTCAAGGACCAAGGGGTCTGGCTCAAGGGGTGGGAATCAGTTATAATGAAGCTAAGCATTTTATTGATCAGTACTTTATTAACTTTGCTAAGGTTAAAGGTCTGATGGATAAGATAATTTTGGAAGCGCGAGCTAAGGGTTATGTAGAAACTTTGCTGGGGCGACGTCGGTATGTACCGGAAATTAATTCTACTATAGTGATGTTAGCTAAGGCGGCTGAACGAGCGGCAATTAATGCACCACTGCAAGGTACAGCCGCGGATATGATAAAACTAGCCATGCTAAAGGTTGATAAGATGATTAATGAGCAATATGGTGATAAGGTTAAGATGATTTTGCAGATCCATGATGAATTAGTATTTGAAGTTGATCAGAAGTTAGTAGTGGAAGTCATGAACTTAGTTAAACCACTGATGGAAAATGTTTTAAAATTAAAGGTACCAATTTTAGTAGAAGCAAAAATTGGCACTAATTGGGAAGAGATGAAAAAAGCGTAAATTTATGAAAAACAACAAACTTAATTTGGCGGCAGCGATTGTGTTGTTAGTTGATGCTGTAGTGATTATTATAACGGAACTGATGTGGGGTAATGAAGTTTTACGACGATTATTGGCCATGCTAGGCTTTTTTCCGTTACTTGCTTTAATTATTTTTTGGTGGTGGCCAATCGGATTCGCACCACAACTAGCGGAAGGAGAATTGTCGAAGACTAAAGACGATAAAGAAATGGATTGGCAAAACTTTTTAAGAAGATGGGGAGCTTTAGGTATTTTAATTGCCGCGTCAGCCTTATTGATGTTTTGGCTGTTGAATAAATTTTAGAGAGCTTTGATAAGGTTATAGTAAAAAGAGCCTGGTTTTCTGGGTTTTTTATATTTTTATTTAATATTAGCCCAATAAAGGTTTAATATTGTTAACATTGCAGTAATAGAGTTTACTGATTTATATCGTCGCGCTGTTATTGAAAAAAAATAACAGCACAAAAATTGTATAAAGTGGGTAGGTTATTAATATAACTTGCCCGCTCTTTCGTTTATGGTTTTTGAAGCTTCCTATCACTGATTGTTAGGAGGCTTTTATTATTTTACAATCCTTGTTAAGATTAAGAAGTGATACTATAACTTTATAACTTTATGAATTTTGAAAGATTAAACAGTGGTAGTGCTGACAAGGTGCCTGCCATGAAAGACGAAGATATAAAAAAGAAGATTGAGTTTGAGAAAGTGCCTGCTTATATGGATGCTTATAAAGACGCTGAAAGATTTTTGAATAAAAACTCGGTAGCGATTAATGATAAAAAATTTGTCGATTTTTACGGGCAAGAGTCAATTATTAGCGACAGAGAAAAACTTAAAAGTATAAAAGCAGAAAGAGGTGAGGGGCTAGTGGAAGAGGAGGGTAAGGCTATTGCAGACTTAGTGGAGGCGACTATTCTGCATGGTCTAGCTGAATCAGAATGGTTTGGTGAAAATATTCGCGCTACTAAAACGACTGAGTTTGATGATAACGTTGAGGGTGTAGATATCGTAGCCGAAGTTTTCGACCCAAAG
The DNA here is from genome assembly GCA_002778705.1 of Candidatus Falkowbacteria bacterium CG10_big_fil_rev_8_21_14_0_10_37_14. Classification (GTDB taxonomy): domain Bacteria; phylum Patescibacteriota; class Patescibacteriia; order Patescibacteriales; family Patescibacteriaceae; genus 1-14-0-10-37-14. The sequence continues at coordinate 59,410 of PFAM01000013.1, forward strand.
GGGGCTAAAGAATCAAAGTTCATTGCTTTAGCTGTTGATGCTACTTATGCTAATGATTTGAATAAAAAAATTATTCGCATTGGTCAGGAAATCCGAGGTGTCTATAAACACAAAAACGATAAGGCATCGAGGAGCCCTTTGGCTAGTGTTAAATATTATATCGATATTAAAGGTAATGTTAAAAATATCAAGAGCGTGCCTAAGGTAGTGGCTTGTTGTGATATTGATACGGCTGAAAATATTGGTGAAAAATATTGGGGTCGTAAGGATAAGTGCGTTGGTGAGGTTAAAGACAAAAAAGATTTGAAAGATGAGCAAATTAAATTCCAAATTTTAGAAGAAGCTTTAATTCAGCTGGATTATTTTGGTCGTTATGCTGCTAAGCAAGATGTTGTTTGGTCGATTGAGGCTAGTGAAAAATATCAACATCTATATAAGGATTTATTGACGGTGTATGAGAAATCTAGCCGTGAGGTGGATGCTGATGGTGAGCCGATTATTTATAAAACTCGCAAAATGGTTAAAAATCCAGATGGCACATTAGAAAAGACTTCGACCGGTAAGCCGGTGGTCAAGGAAGTATCTAGCTACAAACTAGTGGATCAGGGTGTTCGTGATAAATCATTCGCTCAATTGATAAATGAATTGAGCGGTTTAGATCCGACCTTGGATATTCGTCGGCCGTATGATCAACTTCAGGCTAGCGTAAACCAAAGTATTTAAAAAAATAAAGGGATCCAGTGGATCCCTTTTGTATTAGCTTGAGAAATAATCGTTTATTTGCTTTGGAGTCATATTTAGGCAAAGATTATATTCTGCCAATCTTTCTTCTAATATGCCTCTGGACATTTCACTGAATCTTAAAGCATAAGTTACTTGTTCAAAATAGTTTTCGCTGACCAGATTTTGTAAGCTTCCTTGAAGAAAAGCCAGCAATCTGGTTGTTTTTTGGGCGAGCGACAGTTCCTCCATGGTGGATATTTTTTTTGATGAGCTTCTCAAGTGACTCTCCATAATTTAATTTTTAAAATAAGTTTTTTATTTATAGCATTATTTAGTTAAAATGTCAATAGTTAGATAAAGTGTACCATAGACTTGTTTTGTTTTATCCTAAGTTTGGTCATTTTATTAATAATTTTGGTTTTTTAGCAAAGTGGTATACAATTAAAGTAATAATTGGTTAATAAGTAATTATATGACTATTAAAGATTTGCATGGCAGACGCTTGGGTATTTTGGGGTTAGGTTTGGAAAATTATTGGCTGATAAAATGGTTGATAGCCCATAAGATACATGGCCGTATTATTATTTGTGATTTGCGAGATATTACTACCTTAGGAGAAAAGTTTGTTGAACTTAATAAATATGAACACATTACTTGGCAACTAGGCAAAGAGTTTAATCAAAACTTGGATCGTTATGATATTCTATTTCGTGCGCCGGGCTGGCCTTTGTCTTGCCCGGGAATTGCTCAGGGTCTCAAGAAAAATAAAAAAATAGTGGTAACGAGCCCGATGAAATTATTTTTTGATGTGTGTCCGACCAAAAACATTATCGGAGTGACTGGTAGTAAAGGTAAGGGGACAACTAGCTCTTTGATTTTTGATATTTTAAAAACCGCTAAAAAGAGGGTGTGGTTGGGCGGTAATATTGGTGTGGCACCTTTTTCTTTTATAGATAAAATTAAGGCAGAGGATTTTGTGATTTTAGAATTATCTAGTTTTCAGTTAGAAGATTTACATCGTAGTCCTAAAGTAGCTGTTTTAACTAATTTTACTCCAGAACATTTAGCGCCGGCTGATCCTAATAATCCAAATTTTCATCCTTCCTTAGCGCATTACTGGATTAGTAAATTTAATATTGCTAAGTGGCAAAGCGCGCGTGATTATTTTGTGGTGAATGAAAAATTAAAATTAAAATTATTAAAGTGGGAAATGAAGTTTGGTAAATTAAAACAACGAGTTAGTTATTTTGGTGTTTCTGATTTAACCAGTGGTTTGCCGGGACAACATAATCGAGAAAATGTTGATGCGGCTGAAGTGGTAGCCAAACTGCTTAAAATAGAGCCAAAAACAATTGCTATAGCTGTTAAGAAATTTAAAGGCTTGCCGCATCGTTTGGAATTAGTGGCGGAAAAAAATAATATAAAATATTATGACGATAGCTTTGCGACAACGCCTGAGTCTACAATTATCGCGTTAAAATCTTTTGAAGATCCGATAGTTTTATTAGCCGGTGGAGCTGACAAACAAGCAGATTTTAAAAATTTGGCTAAAGAAATAAACAAGCGAGCAAAATTCGTGGTACTTTTAAATGGTACGGCGACGGCTCGGCTTAGAAAAGAAATAATAGCTAATGGATTTTCGGCTAAGAAAATTAAATTGGTGAAATCGATGGATGAGGCAGTGATGACAGCACGAGATCAATCGGAAAGAGGTGATGTGATTTTAATGTCAACTGCTTGTGCGTCTTTTGGAATGTTTAAAAATTATAAAGATCGGGGGGAACAATTTGTGAAGTTGGCTAGGAATTAAAAAACCCATAATCTTGGTCGAAGGTTGAAAAATTAGGAGGGAAATTTTCCAAACATCCGAACAAGATTACGGGTTCTTTTTGTTCGAAGTAGATAGTTGATGCGCATTTTACCGCCTGCAAGTTGACGAGAGAAAAGTTCAGATGACCAAGGAGGGGGGGCACCTAAACTAAACCTGACAACAAACAAGCAGTAAGACGAGCACCAAGTTTTTAGAGGACAGCCCCAATATCTTAGCAAAGAGAGCCAATTTGTCAAGGTTGACGCTTGGACTGTTTTTTAGCTAAGCTTTATGGCATAATAAAATCAAGGATCTTAGAATATTATTTATGGACATGTTATCTCATATTTTATTAAACAATTTGGTCTACAAAGATGTGGTACCGTCTTATCGATTTTGGGCGATTTTATTTGGGATTGCTCCAGATATGGTCGGGTTTGGTATAATGTTTAAAGTGGAATATCTCAAAAAAGCTTTGTTTTATAACAAAATGCCACATAATCTAATTCCTAGAGCGGTATTTGTAATCTATAACGCTGCTCATAGCTTGGTATTGTGGTTGATTGTTTTCGGTTTGTTGTATTTATTAGGGCAACAATGGTGGGCACTTCTGTGGTGTGGTTGGGCAATACATATAGTGGTGGATATTTTTACTCATGGTGCTAATTCTTTTCCGACTAAGATTTTTTGGCCATTGTCTGACTGGTATTTTCCTGGTTTTGCTTGGTCGCAAAGAAATTTTTTGATTTTGAATTATTCTGTTTTTGCGATATTATATGCATTGTTTTATTTTTAAATAACAGCATGACACAGGGACGAGAAATTAAGATTATTAATTTTGATTATATTGGGTGTAGCAGAAATGTTATTGCTACTTGGATAGATCCACGCATTCGCGCGGATAAATGCGAAATATATGGATGAAGAACGGGTCATTAATACGAAGGCGAAGGACGGTGAAGAAAATTGGGAGAAGTCTTTAAGACCTAAAAAACTGACTGAATATATTGGGCAGGAGGCTTTAAGACAGAATTTGGAAATTATGTTAACAGCTGCCAAGCAACGTCAAGAAACCGTTGAGCATCTATTGTTTTATGGTCCGCCAGGGCTTGGTAAAACCACTTTGGCACATATTATTGCTAATGAACTGGGGGTTAATCTGCGTTTAACAGCCGGACCAGTGATTGAAAAGGCTGGAGATTTGGCAGCTATTTTAACCAACTTACAAGAAGGTGATATTTTATTTATTGATGAAATCCATCGTTTGAGTCGAACAGTGGAAGAGATTTTATATCCAGCGATGGAGGATTATGTTTTGGATTTGGTCATTGGCAAAGGGCCGTCGGCCAGGACGCTCAGAATTGATTTAGCTAAGTTTACGATTATTGGAGCCACAACTAAAATTAGTTTGTTGTCAGCACCTTTAAGAGATCGCTTTGGTGCAGTGCATCATTTGGATTATTATACACCAGAAGAATTGGGACAGATTGTGAAGCGATCATCAGGGATTTTAGGCGTAGATTTAGATGAGGCCTCGATGGCTGAGGTGGCTAATCGGTCTAGACGGACACCGCGTGTGGCTAATCGATTGCTTAGACGAGTCAGAGATTATGCACAAGTAAAACATGCTGGCAAGGTAGATGTGACTATTGCTAGTGAAGCTTTGAATATGTTGGGTGTTGATGAACTTGGTTTAGATAAAATTGATTTAGCTATTTTGGAAACAATTATTGATAAATTTGGAGGTGGACCTGTTGGTCTTAATACTTTAGCGGCGGCAACTGGCGAGGATAGTGAAACAATCGAAGATGTGTACGAACCGTATTTGATGCGTTTAGGATTTTTGGATCGTAGTCCGAGAGGCCGAGTGGCTACAGTTAGAGCTTATGAACACTTAGGAAAAAGCCAAGCTGGTCGATAAATATAGGTATGTGGAAATTAACAGATTTTGATTATAATTTGTCGGACAATCTTATCGCCACGGCCCCAGTAGAGCCACGAGATAGGGCTCGTTTATTAATTTTGGACAAAGCTGATGGAAATATCGTCCATCGACATTTTAACAACATTTTGGATTATTTAAGCCCGGGAGACTGTTTAGTCTTGAACAACTCTAAAGTATTACCAGCTAGGTTAAGTGGTATTAAAGAGAGTGGTGGAGTGGTGGAAGTTTTTTTAAGCAAGCGTTTAGGGGAGGTGTGGGAGTGTTTGTTAAAAGGACGCGTGAAAGTTGGCCTAGTTTTAAAATTATCGGAAAAATTAACAGCTACTTTAGAAACAGCTAAAGATGATGGAACTTGGTTAGTTAGATTTAATTTAATTGGTAGTGAATTTTTTAAAGCAGTGGAAATGATTGGGCAAGTGCCATTGCCACCGTATATTATTAAACAACGCGGCGACGATAAATTATCAGCGAGTGATAAAACCGACTATCAAACGGTGTACGCGGATGCGGAAAAGCAAGGTAGTGTGGCGGCGCCGACGGCTGGATTGCATTTTACGCCAGAACTTTTAGAGATGATTAAATGCAAAGGCGTTGAGATAGTGTTTATAACTTTGCATGTAGGTTTGGGAACTTTTTTACCTGTTAAAGTAGATAATATTGAAGAACATCAAATTCACAGTGAGTGGGCTGAGGTATCTCAAGAAACTGTAGAAAAAATAGTGCAAGCTAAGCAGAGTGGTAAAAAAATAATCGCCGTCGGGACGACTACAACTAGGACATTAGAATATTTTGCTAATAAAATTTTAAGGGATGTTGCTGGCTTGGCTGATTGGGTGGATATTTTTATTTATCCGCCATATCAGTTTAAGATTGTTGACAGTGTGATTACTAACTTTCATCTACCAAAATCAACTTTATTAATGTTGGTGTCGGCACTGGCCGGTAAAAATAAGATTGACGAGGCTTACAAGCAGGCAATTAGTCAGAACTATCGTTTTTATAGTTATGGCGATGCAATGTTGATAAAGTAAGTTTGTGAAATAAAGTACGGTGATGAGTTTAAAATCTGGAAATTTTCTTCTGGATATAGATTTTTTCAAACCAGCTTAAAATCTGGCAATTTAATAGCAAAATATGGTTCGACTGTTCCGCAACTCGTGATAAATCTGGATTAAT
>PFAM01000013.1:65076-102792 GCA_002778705.1 Candidatus Falkowbacteria bacterium CG10_big_fil_rev_8_21_14_0_10_37_14
ATTAAATTGAAACGATTTTAAAGGTTATCGAAAATCTATATCCTAGACTACGATTGTGAGCGGGTGCGAGTAGTTAGGCTATTTGCCTATTTTATTTGACAAATTAGCCAATTTTAGTTACGCTGTTAACAACTAATAACAATTAATAAGCAACTGGCAACAGTTAAGCATTTTTTATACTCTCATGAACATCACTGAATTAGCTCGCATGCTCAAAGTTAACCCTAATGACTTACGGGACCGCTTGCCGGAACTTGGATTTAATATTGGTTATAAAGCTATTAAGGTTGATAACACTGTCGCTAAAAAGATTATTGCTGTTTGGCCGGCTTTTGTGCGTCGTAAAGAGCGTGAAGAACGAGAAAGACGGGCTGAAGTTCAACGCAAGAAAGGTGAGGCTGGTAAAGATCGTCCGATTGTGGAGGTAGGTGCTTTTATTTCGGTGCGCGATTTAGCGGCAGCAGCTGGATTACCAGTTAATCGGATTTTAGCAGAGCTCATCAAAAATAGCATTTTTTCTTCCATGAATGAAAAAATCGATTTTGATACCGCTTCTATTATCGGTGTGGATTTAGGTATAGAAATTCGTCCGGCAGCGGCAGAAGTTGAAGCAGTGTTTGATAATTCTTCTCGGGTGAAAGATGTTTTAGCCGCGGAAGCTATATGTTCTTTGCGTCCACCAGTAATTGTGGTTATGGGGCATGTAGATCATGGCAAAACTAAATTATTAGACGCCATTCGCCATACTAATATCATGGGCGGTGAAGCTGGTGGCATTACTCAACATATTGGTGCTTATCAAGTGGAAAGAAGAGATCGGAAATTAACCTTTATTGATACTCCTGGGCATGAAGCTTTTACTGCTATGAGAAATCGTGGTGCTAAGGTGGCTGATATTGCGGTTTTGGTAGTGGCGGCTGATGATGGTGTGATGCCACAAACCGTGGAGGCTTATCGTATTATTCAAGCGGCCGGTATTCCGTTTGTAGTGGCAATTAATAAAATTGACAAAGAAGATGCTGATATACAAAAAGTTAAACAGGAACTTGCTAATAAATTAAATATTTTATCAGAAGATTGGGGTGGTCAAGCGATTTGTGTGCCAGTCTCAGCTCGAGATAATAAAAATATTGATGAATTATTAGACACTTTGATTTTAGTAGCGGATATGGAAGTTGATAATTTGCAAGCTAACGCTGAAGGTAAAACTTTAGGCACTATTATCGAATCTAATATGGACAAATCAGAGGGAGCGGTAGCTACTTTACTTGTTCAAAATGGCACTTTAGGTATTGGTGATGAATTAATGTGTAATGGTGTGGATTATGGTAAGGCACGTAATCTTAAAAATTATTTAGGTAAGGCTGTATTGAAGGCTGGGCCTTCGACTCCTGTTAAGATTATTGGCTTTAAACATCAGCCGGTGGTTGGTGATATTATTGAAGTGGGTCATGGTATTAAAGTAAAGATGACCAAAGCTTCGAAGGTTGGTATGGAAACACCAACAGCCGCTATCCCGGTTGAAAAAAATGAAGACGGAGATGATGTGGTGGAAGAGAAGATTGTTTTGATGCTCAAGGGTGATACTTTAGGTTCGGTGGAAGCTATTGAAAACAGTTTAAATAAAATTGATACTCAAGGAGTGAAGGTAAAAATTATTGCCAAGAGTTTGGGCAATATTTCTGAAGGTGATATTAGCCGAGCACAGGCTGGGAGTGCTAAGCTTTTAGGTTTTAATGTTAAAATCAGTCCTCAAGCAGCTGAGAGTGCTCGTAACGGAGAGGTAGTAGTGAAAACTTATAAAATTATTTACGAATTAATTAATGACATTAAAGCTGAAATTCAAGAATTAGTTAAACCAGAAATTGTGCGTGTTGATACGGGTCGTATTAAGGTTTTAGCAATTTTTAGAACTGATAAAAAATCACAAATCTTAGGTGGTAAAGTTTTGTCTGGAGAGGTAAAACCGGGTTATTTAACTGAACTAGAGCGTGATAATGAAATTATTGATAATGGTAAAATTGTTACTCTAAAAACCGGTAAAGAAGACGTGGATATGGTAGAAGCTGGTAATGAATGTGGTTTTGGTTATGAAACTAGAACACCGGTGGTGGTCGGAGATTTGTTGAATATTTATCGTGAAGATAAGATTTATAAAAAGATAAAGTAAGCTGATTATGGAAAGACAGACACGAATTCAAGATTTAGTGCAACAGATTTTGGCAGAAGCTGTAAACAAAAAATTGCCGATAGAGGGTTATATGGTGACTGTAACTGGTGTAGAATTATCGCCAGATCAAAAGCGTCTTAGTGCTGACATTTCCGTATTACCTGATAAATATTATGGAACCGCTTTGAAGGCGGTGCGTAAATTGTCGGGTTTTGTGAAGGGTGAAGTGGCTCGTCGGGCTAAATTGCGTGAAACGCCGAAAATTTATTGGCAAATTGACCCTAGAGAGAAACGGGCGGCAGAATTGGAGCCATTATTTAGACAAATTGAAGAAGAAAATAAATAAAGGCCGTTAACTGCGGTCTTTAATTTTGTGTTAACAAAAAATAATTATCAAGAAATTCATCGGTGTTTGGGGGTAGCTAAGGTTATTGTGGTGGCTACGCACAGACGACCAGACGGCGACGCCTTAGGATCTTTGGCGGCGTTTTCATTAATTGGTTTGATGGCTGGCTGGTCGCTAAAATTATTTGGTCGGCCTGCAGATGTCGGTCGTTTTGATTTTTTACCTTTGCATAATTTAGAAACTGATTGTTTGAAGCAGGTTTTTGATTTTGATGTAGCGTGGTTAACTTTAGATTGTGCTAGTGTGCGAAGAAGTGAGCTTGCGGAGCGAATTTTAGAACGAAGAAGAGGTGATGTTTTTGTGGACATTGACCATCATCCAACTTTGGAAAGTTATGCGGATTTATCTTTGCGAGATATTTCTGCAGTGGCGACCTGTGAAGTGCTTTATGATTATTGCAAGGCTAATAAAATAGCAATCAACAGCACTTTGGCGACTTGTTTATTAACCGGAATCGTAACTGATACTGGTAATTTTTTGTATTCAGCAACTAATGCTCATACTTTTCAAATGGCTTCAGAATTATTAAAATTAGGGGCTAGATTAGATTTAATTTATGAAGCGAGTTGGCGTACCAAACGGCCAGCGGCTCTCAGGCTGTGGGGTTTAGCTTTGTCACGTTTAACAGTGTTTGATGATTTAGCGATGACTTATTTATTGCCAGAAGATTTAATTTTAGCATCTGAAGTGGACCCCTTGGAAGATTTAGCTGGTTTTTTATCAGGGCTGGCCGGCGTGAAAGCAATTTTACTTTTGAAAGATGAAGGTTTGGGAGAAATTAAAGGAAGTTGGCGATCGGTGGCGCCTGATTTTTCCGTCTTAGCTTTGGCCCGTGTTTTTGGTGGTGGTGGACATGTTAAAGCAGCTGGTTTTGCTTGTAATGGAAAATTGCTTGGCGACAAGGAAGACTTAAAAGTGATGACAGAGAGTGGTATACGAATGGCGACGGAGATGTTTATGATTGATGCGAAGGACTGAATTTTTTTGGATATAGATTTTTTCAAACCAGCTTAAAATCTGGCAATTTAATAGCAAAATATACGTCGACTGTCCCGCAACTCGCGATAAATCTGGATTAATTTTTTAAAGGAATGGATTTATTACTCAAACATGCGGTTACATACTCTAGTAATTTCACTATTAAATTGAAACGATTTTAAAGGTTATCAAAAATCCATGTCCCAAACCGTGATCGAGGGTGGGAGTGGTGTGGGTGAGTTTGCTTTTTTTGTCGGCAATTAGTATAATAAGAGCAAAATTATATGCCTATTTTATCATTGGTTAATTCTAATAAATCAACAGAAACACTGACGGTGACGGCTGGTGCTAAACGGGTATTTCAGGCTTTGTTTTGGCAATCTCGTAAAGGTGGATTAGATGAAGATACTCCACGACTACGGGTTAGTGATATGGTATCTAAGATGGCATTTTTTTATGAAAAGATTCGTAATAGCGTGGATTATCGAGAGGAAGCGCTTTTAAGCAAAGAGGCGATTAGTCGTATTTTAAAAAGGTTATTGTTAATTGAAGGAGTGTTTTCTTTTAAAAAAGAAGCGGAGCCTGAAAAGTTGGCTCAGAGTCTTTTAGAAGAATTAATTCGGGCTGGTTATTTACAAAACAATAAATTGCCAGAAACAAAAATTAATGAAGTGGCGGTAATTATTCATAAATTTTTAGTACTTCGTGATTTAGCACAAGATCGAGTAGCCGGATCTGGTAGGTTTTTTGTGGGTGATGAAAAAATAACAGCCAAAAAAAAGAAAAAAGGTTTAGATGATAAAAGTGATTTAAACACTTGGCTAATTGGGTTAATGGCTTCAGAGATTGAAGAAAACCTTAATGAAAACGAGGCGACCGATGCAATTGTAGCGGTAATGTATGAGGTTTTATCTAAAGCTGTAAAATTACCACCGGAATTGCCTTATGATCGTGATTTGCCAATCCAAATTTATTTGGGGATTTGTCGTAATTATTTAAAACTAAACGATTATTATATTTTGTCGTTTGTGTTGTTTAAGTATTTTAATGAAGATTGGCAACAACCAACTACAGAAACGGTAGAACGAGTCGCCGATCGCTTAGATGAATTAAAGGCGGCCATTGATAGTCAAGTAGAGCATCCTTTAACCACCCATCTAAATAAAGTGGTGCATCAGTATACGGTATATTTTACTATCTTGAGAGATGTGATTAATAAAGACCCGAAGAAGGCTTATAATACCTTAGAGAGAGATCCGGCTGGGTTTATGCGTCAAATTAAAGAGGCCGCTAGTAAACGTTATCAAGAGGCTAAATCTAAATTGTGGAAAAGCGCTATTAGGAGTATAATTTTTATTTTTTTAACTAAGTCTGTTTTGGTAGTAGTGTTAGAAGTCCCGGCGATTAAGTTTTTTGGTGAAGAGGTAAAAATGATACCATTGTTAATTAATATTACTTTGCCAGCCTTACTGTTGTTTATCTCAGTAGTGTTACTTAGATTGCCTGGTGATAATAACACAGCCAAAATTGCTTCCGGTATTGAAGAGGTTTTGTATGTTGAAAAAAGTCGTAAACAACCAATTGTATTAAGAGCACCAAGACGAGTGGCTGGACGGGCGATTAGTTTTATTTTTAATATTATTTATGCGGCCACCTTTTTGTTGACTTTTGGATTTGTAATTTGGGGCTTAGACCAACTACATTTCTCTTGGGTGAGTATGGTAATCTTTGTATTCTTTTTATCCTTTGCTAGTTTTTTTGTAATTCGCATTCGTCGCAATCCGTTGTATTGGGTGGTGGTGGAACCACCAGAAAACTTTTTTACTTTTTTATGGAGCTTTGTGTCGGTGCCGGTGACAGCGACAGGTAAATGGTTGTCCGGTAAATTTTCTAAACTTAACTTCTTGGCCTTTATTTTGGACTTTATTGTGGAAGCGCCGTTTAAGGTGCTAGTTACAGTAGCGGAAGAGTGGACTAAATATCTGAAAGAAAGAAAAGATAGTATAAGCTAAATGTCAAATTTCCAATATCAAAATAAATCAGAAAGATCGTTATCAATTTTATGAAAGAACAGAATAATTATTATATCACTACAACTTTGCCGTATGTTAATGCTGAGCCGCATATCGGTTTTGCTTTAGAAATTGTGCGGGCAGATGCTTTAGCACGCTGGCATCGTAGTATTGGTGATAAAGTTTTTTTTAATACTGGTGTAGATGAACATGGCTTAAAAATATACCGTAAAGCCCAAGAATTAGGGATAGAACCACAAATTTATTGTGATCAAATGGCAGCTAAATTTTTGGAATTGAAAAATCTTTTAGATTTATCTTATGATAGTTTTATTCGCACGACTGATCCAGAGCATATTATAGCGGCGCAAGAGTTTTGGAAACTGTGTGAGGCTAGGGGTGATATTTATAAAAAAAATTATTTAGTGAAATATTGTGTGGGCTGTGAACTAACCAAAACAGAATCCGAATTAGTTGAAGGAAAATGTCCAGATCATCCAAATCAAGAATTGGAAACTATTGACGAAGAAAACTATTTTTTTAAGTTTTCTCGATATGCCAGTGCTTTATTAAAACTCTATGAAAACCAAGCGGAGTTTGTAGTGCCAGCAGCTAAATTGAATGAAATTAGAAAATTTGTAGAGCGGGGTTTAGATGATTTTAGCGTTTCTCGGCTTGCTACTAAAATGCCTTGGGGTGTGGCGGTACCTGGAGATGAAGACCAAGTGATGTATGTTTGGTTTGACGCTTTGGTAAATTATATTTCGTGTTTAGGCTGGCCTAATGATTACAAAAAATCTCTCGACTTGGTCCAGGATGATAAAAGTTATGATTTTGCTCGCTTTTGGCCAGGAATACAGATTTGTGGTAAAGATAACTTACGCCAGCAATCAGCGATGTGGCAGGCAATGTTGTTGTCAGCCGGATTGCCAACTAGTCAGCAAATTTTAGTGAATGGTTTTATTACTTCAGACGGCCAAAAAATGAGTAAGAGTTTGGGGAATGTGGTAAGTCCGATAGAGTTGGTTAATAATTATGGAACGGATGCGGTGCGTTATTTCTTATTAGCTGGAGTAAATGCTCATGAGGACAGTGATTTTACCAAAGAAAAATTTGAAGCGGTTTATAATGCTGATTTGTGTAACGGTCTTGGTAATCTTAACTCTAGAATTTCAACTTTGTTTAATAAGTTTGATTTAGATTTTGTAAAACCTGAAAAACCCACAGAAACTTTAGCTAAAGATTTTGAAGTGGCTATGGGTAAAGCTGATTGGCCAAAAGCAACAGCTGTATTATGGAATTGGTTAAAAACGGCTGATGAAATTTTGTCTAACGAACGACCATGGAAAATGGAACCTGGTGAAGCTGACCAATGCTTAAGGCCGTTGGCAGAAAATTTATGGTCGGTGGCTTATTTATTGCAACCAATCTTGCCAGATACTTCAGCGAAACTTTTAGCTTTATGGGAAACTGGAAAAATAGAAAAGTCTGAATCCTTATTCCCAAGATTAATATAGAGCCATGAAATTAATGATCATGATTATTTTTGGTTTGTTAGTACTGAGCGTGTTTGCTTTGTTTGGTAATAACATACGATGTCTAGCGGCAACAGGAGATTGCCCTGGTTTTTGTCGAAATAAAAATAAAAGCTGTAATTCAGATACCTCTCTTGATACTTGTGTTTTTGAAAATTATTGTCGAGCTCCAGGGTGGCTAGAGTATCGTGATGATTTTGAAGCTGTGTTTAAAAAAATTTTTAAGTTATGACATTGCCCACCACATTGCCACTGGTTGATATAATTTTGCTATTGTTTTTAGCAGGTTTTGTTTTTTATGGTTTATTTTTTGGTTTAATTAGAACGGTGGGTTCCATACTCGGTGTAGTGGTTGGGACTTGGGTGGCCAGTCGAGTTTATTTGTGGGTGTTTTCTTTGGTGGGGTCACTAGCTTTCGGTCATGAAAATACTGGTAAAGTGATTGTTTTTATAGTTTGTTTTACTGTTATAAATCGAATAATTGGTTTATTATTTGCTATGATAGATAGAACTTATCATTTGTTAACTTTTGTGCCATTTCTTAAAACTATTAATCGTTTAGGCGGTGTGGTCTTAGGATTTTTAGAAGGTGGTTTAGTTTTAGGATTGTTGTTGTATGTTTCGGCGCGTTATGTACCAGCTGGTATTTGGGCGGCGACACAAATACAAGACTCTGGTTTGGCCCCATTTTTTTTAGATTTTGCCAATTGGTTAGTGCCGTTATTACCGGAAATTTTAAGACAACTTAAGTCGATTATATAAGTTTGTAAAGCTGGTTGGACGGTAAGTAGTTTATTAAAGTTTGTAAATTAAAACAATAAAAAAATAATTGTAAGTTTATAGAGTGAAATATGCGAGTGTTTAAGAATTACTAATTTTAATTACATTAATTGTAGTAGATGTATTGCTACTACTTGGAGAGACTTCCATGTTCACGGAAGTAAAAATGATTATGTATTTAATTGATACACATTGTCATCTTAATTTGCCTAATTACCAGTTAGATGCGGATACGGTAATTCGTCGAGCTCAAGATAATCAAATAGGAATGATTGTGGTGGGTACGGACTATAAAAGTTCTAGACGAGCTTTAGATTTGGTGAATCGTTTTGAAAATGGAGTGTACGCAGCTATTGGTTTGCACCCAGGAGAACTAGAAGATCATGAAGAAGAATATGGTGGTCAAAAAATCATGATATCTGGTGAAAAATATAATTCAGAGAGTTATCAATTATTAGCTAAGTTCCCAAAAGTGGTAGCGATTGGAGAAATTGGACTGGATTATTTTCAGCGTTCACTAGACTATGAATTACGAGAAGAGGTTAAGCAAAGACAAAGAAAAGTACTAGAAGCTCAATTAGAATTAGCCGTAGTGGCTGATTTACCGATAATTTTGCATTGTCGCCAAGCTCATGAGGATTTACTTAAAATGCTGGCTAGTTTTAAGAAAAAATTTAGAGATGCTTTACCTGAAGATCGACCTTGGGGAGTGGTGCATTGTTTTTCTGGTGATGAAACCTTAGCTTGGCAATATTTTAATCTAGGTTTGGTTATTTCGTTTACGGGGCTTATTACTTTTAGCCAGCAGTGGGATATATTAATTCGAAAGATGCCTTTAGAGAAATTGTTATTGGAAACAGATTCACCGTTTTTAACTCCAGAGCCGTATCGTGGTAAACGCAATGAACCGATTTTAGTAAAACAGGTAGCTGAAAGAATAGCTTTAATTAAAGGAGTGCCTGTTGACAGAATTGCTGAGGTTACTACGGCTAATGCTCGACAATTATTTAAAATAATTTGATTTTATTTTGAGATTTTTCTTGTTATGTTTGGTAAACTTTACGAGTGAGTCATTTGGTGATATATTAGAGATATGAAACAAAATATTGGTAATAAAATATTATTAAGTCTGATAATCGGTTTAACCGTTAGCTTATTTTTTTGTTTATCGCCTGAGGCTCAAGCACTGACTCCGAGAAGATGTTCAGATCCTGAGGCACCTTGGAACATTGCCGAAGGAATTATGCCCAATGCCTTTCGATGTCGTAATGATGTTTCTTCTGATGATCGTGAAGATTTATTAATATTTACTTTTATTATTCCAGGCAAATTTACTTGTGCGGGTGATCAGAACTGCACTAAGGGTCGATTTTGTAATTGTGTACGCATAGATGATTGTACAACATTGTATGGAAGTCAGAATTATAGGTGCGTGGATTTTAATAGGGGTGAATTGAGAAGGGCTGATTATGATTGTAAACCTTATCATTGCCACGGCAAGAATAATATTGTTTGTTGTAGGTTAAAAGCATTAAATGAAGCTCCGTCTTTGCCTGCAATACTTGACGAGCCAGACGTATCAGATTTGCCTACAATACCTGACGAGCCAGCCTTACCAGATACTAATCCAACTTTAGTACCAAACTTTTCTTTGACTGGTTGTTGTCAGCAAATTGTGCCACCACTGGATTTAGCAGTTTATGATTATGGTGTTAATCATCTAGTGCAAGTGGCTATCAATGTTTATAAGTGTATTTTATGTATTATCGGGTCTTTAATGTTGTTAATGATAGTACTTGGGGGCGCTATTATGATTTTAGCGGTTGGTAATAAAACACGGATTGAGGCTGGTAAAAAAATGATTATAGCCGCTGTCATTGGAGGTTTTGTGGTGGTGGCAAGTGTTTTAATTGTCAATTTCTTCATTAAGTCTTTGGGTGCTAAAGTGGAAGATGAAAATTTAAAAATTAATATTAGGTCAACGGAAATGCGGATGGTTTCAAAAGACTTAAAGGGAGTCTATAATTGACTAAAACTAAGTAATTTGTTATAGTGTTCAAAGATTAAAGCGGGATCATATTCTCGCTTTTGCTTTCAATAATATGGATAAAATACGCAATTTTTGCATTATTGCTCATGTTGATCACGGTAAATCTACTTTGGCTGACCGACTTTTAGAGTTTACTGATACTATTGATCCGCGTAAAATGAAAAATCAGATTTTAGATAGAATGGATCTAGAACGAGAGCGGGGTATCACTATTAAATTGACACCGGTGACTATGCGCTATCAGGGCTATACTTTGAATTTGATTGATACCCCTGGGCATGTAGATTTTTCTTATGAAGTATCACGCAGTCTAGCGGCTGTAGAGGGGGCGGTGCTTTTAGTTGATGCTACGCAGGGTATTCAAGCACAAACTTTAGCTAATTTGTATCTAGCTATTGAGCAAGATTTAACTATTATTCCAGTGATTAATAAAATTGATTTACCGGCAGCTGATACAGAAAAAGTTAAACAAGAAATTTTAAAATTATTGGGTTGTGCTGAATCAGAGATTATTTTAGCATCTGGTAAAACTGGAGCGGGAGTGGAAGAGATTTTGGCTTCAGTGATTGCTAATGTGCCAGAGCCAAAAGGACAAGTAGAAGCACCAACGCGTGCTTTAATTTTTGATTCTAATTATGATGAATATCGTGGAGTGGTAGCTTATATTAGAATAGTAGATGGACAATTAAAAAAAGGTGATAAAATAAGATTGTTGACTAACGGGACTAAGAGCGAGTGTTTAGATATTGGTATTTTTAATCCTGACTATCAATCAACTGGGTCTTTGGCTTGTGGACAAATTGGGTATATTGTTACAGGTTTTAAAGATGTTAGTGAGTCTAGGGTTGGTGACACTATAGCGTTACAAAACAATAAAGAAAATATAGACTTGCAACCATTGCATGGT
This sequence comes from Candidatus Falkowbacteria bacterium CG10_big_fil_rev_8_21_14_0_10_37_14, assembly GCA_002778705.1. Classification (GTDB taxonomy): domain Bacteria; phylum Patescibacteriota; class Patescibacteriia; order Patescibacteriales; family Patescibacteriaceae; genus 1-14-0-10-37-14. The sequence goes on from PFAM01000013.1 coordinate 75,915, forward strand.
TATGCTGACGTGCGACCAATGGTGTTTGCTGGCATCTTCCCTAAAGAGGGCGATGATTTCGCGGAGCTTAGAGAAGCTATCGCTAGACTAAAATTAAATGATGCCGCTTTAATATATGAGCCAGAACAATCTTATGCTTTAGGCTTTGGTTTTCGTTGTGGATTTTTAGGGCTTTTGCATTTAGAAATTTTTCAAGAACGATTAAGACGTGAATATAATTTAGATTTAATCGTGACAATCCCAAGTGTAGCTTATCAAGTTTACACTAAAAATATTCAAGGGGTTCAAATTATCAGAGGTCCACAAAAACTACCAGATCCTTCAATGATAGACAGGATTGAAGAACCTTGGGTAAAGATGGATGTAATTACACCTAAGGAATATATTGGTGGAGTAATGAGTTTAATTCAAGAGAAGCGAGGTTTATATAAAAATACTGAATATATTGATATTGCTCGAGTTATTTTACATTATGATATTCCGATGTATAGCGTCTTAACCGATTTTTATGATAAAATAAAATCAGTGACTTCGGGTTATGCTTCTATTAATTATGAATTTTCACATTATGCCACGGCTGATGTAGCGAAGATGGATATTTTAGTGGCTGAAGAGATGGTAGAAGCTTTATCGATGTTCGTATATCGTGATGAAGCGCATCGTCGTGGTAAAGAAATCGTGGAGACTTTAAAAGATAGTTTGCCGAGGCAAATGTTTGTGATAAAATTACAGGCAGTAATTGGTGGATCAATTGTGGCTAGTGAAAGAATTTCGGCTATGCGCAAAGATGTAACAGCTAAACTGTATGGCGGTGATGTTAGTCGTAAACGAAAATTATTAGAGAAGCAGAAGAAGGGTAAAAAGAAAATGATGTTGGCTGGTAAAGGTAGCGTGGAAATTCCTTCAGATACTTTTGTTAAACTTTTAAAAAAATAATTATGATGCGTGCTAAAACTCGTAAAAAATTAGTGAAGCTGATTTGGTCAATTATTGCTATAGGCGTGATAGTTTCCATGGTAATTTCTTTAACTCCGTCCGCTTGGATGCAGTAATTATGGAAATTACTAAACAATGGCAGGTCGCGAGTTTGATTACTCCGGAAGTTCAAAAAAATTTAAATTCTTATTCTCCACTGGTGGCCCAGTTGTTGTTTAATCGTGGCATAGAAAACGAGTCTTTAGCGCGTCGTTTTTTTAGTGCTGATTGGCAGTTGGATGCACATAACCCTTTTAGTTTTAAAGATATGCAATCAGCAGTAGAAATGCTTGTTAGACATATTAAAAACGGTGATTTAATTGCGGTGGCTGGGGATTATGATGCAGATGGCGTAACGGCTTCGGCGGTCGTGGCAGAAACCATTAAAGCTATAAAGGGTAAGGTGGAGGTCTGGATTCCTAGTCGTTTAGGTGAGGGCTATGGGCTATCTAAATTAATTGTGGACCAAGTGATAGAAGCCGGGGCTAAATTATTAATTACGGTTGATAATGGAGTGCGGGCAGTGACGGAAGTGGCGTATGCCAGAGAAAAAGGTTTGGAAGTGATTGTGACTGATCATCATACCAGCCCGGAAGGTGAGGCAATACCGGAACCACCATTGATTAATCCGATATTAGAAAGAGATAATTATCCGTTTAAGTATTTGGCTGGAGTGGGCGTGGCGTTTAAGCTAATGGCCGGGCTTTTAGCTGAATCAACTTTATCTGATGTGCAAAAAGAAAGACTTTTGGGAAAAGTTTTAGATTTAGTGGCCTTAGGTACTGTGGCAGACTGTGTGTCTTTGACTGGTGAGAATAGATCTTTAGTGAAACGAGGATTATTAGAATTAAACAAGTTAGAACGACCAGGCATTAGAGCTTTGATTGCTAGAACGCCAATTAAGGGGGTGATTAGCGAATGGCATGTGGGTTGGCAAATAGCTCCACGACTAAATGTTGCGGGTAGAATGGAGCATGCTAATACTGCTTTAGCTTTATTAATGACTGATAATCAAAAAGAGGCTGACAGTTTGGCGGAAAAAGTTAATAATCAAAACTCACAGAGGCAATCTGAAACAGCACGTATTGTAGAGTACTGTGAGCAGTATATAGAGACTCATTTAATGAGTGATAAATTATTAATTGTAATCTCGCCTGACTTAGCAACTATTCCAGATACTGATAAATGGTTAGAAGGAGTGATTGGTTTAGTGGCGGGGAGACTTTGTGAAAAGTATTCTCGTCCGGTTTTGGTGATTTGCCAAAGTGAGGGGCAAATTAAAGGATCGGGGCGGAGTATTGAAAGTTTTAATGTGGTTGGTTTTTTGGGAAATTTTCAAGAGTATTTAGTGCGTTTTGGCGGACATAAAATGGCTTGCGGGTTTACTGTAAAAAATAAAAAAGCTCTGAATGAATTTGTAATTAAAGCTAGAGATTTAGCTAATGAACAAATTGATTTGAAAGATTTGACGCCACGAATTAAAATTGAGGCTGAGGTTGATTTGGTGGATATTAATAAAGAATTTTTAGACAATTTAGAACGGTTTGCACCTTTTGGACAGGGTAATCCATTGCCACAATTTGTGTCGCGTGGAGTTCGTTTGGTAGATTTAATATCACTAGGATCTGAAAGCCAACATTGGAAAATGCGTTTTGGATCACTTTGGGCTGTAGCCTGGAGTGGGGCAAAGCGATGGCCAGAATTGACTTTGGGTCAACAATTGGATATTGTATATACGGCTGAATGGAACGAATTTAACGGTTATAAAAATATTCAACTGAAGATAGTTGATATTAAAATAAATCAATTAAATACGTAAAAACATGGCAAAGTTGATTATACATACTGACGGCGGAGCGAGAGGGAACCCTGGACCAGCTGGTTGTGGAGCGGTCCTGGTTTGGGAAGGTGGAAAAGAGCCAGTGGTAGAAATTAGCTATTACATGGGGGTAGCTACCAATAATCAAGCGGAATATACGGCGATAGTTTTAGCTATTGAAAAGGCTAAAGAGTTGGGGGCTACGGAGCTTGATTTTTATTTGGATAGCGAGTTGGCTGTTAAGCAGTTGAACCGGGAATATAAGGTTAAAAATAAAGAACTTGAAAAATTATTTGTTTTAGTATATAACAAAAGCCAACATTTTAAGAAGGTGACCTTTACTCATATTCGTCGAGAGTTTAATAAGGAGGCTGATATATTGGCGAATAAGGCAATGGATAAGGGGAGGTAAGTTCATAAAGTTTGTAAAGTTCATCAAATTTGTAAAGTTGAAAAATAAAAATTAGCACGGAGTGCTTACTTATTGAACTTTGAGGACTTGATAAACTAGCAACTTTAAAAACTGATTCGGATATGTAGCTCAGTTGGTTAGAGCGCACCGTTCACATCGGTGAGGTCACAGGTTCGAATCCTGTCATGTCCACAAATTGAACTCTTTTTTGTTGTTAGAAATCTGTATTAAAAATTGGTCTTGAGTGTTCTTTGCTAATTTTAATATAGCGTCTTAGTTTGTTTTCTTTTAATTTTGTTTCAGATTTATGAGCTGTTAGATTGTTTTTTAGTGTAGTCTGAATTTTTAACACCAAGGTTTTTATCAATTAGTCTAAGGTTTTCTAATTCCTAAATCTTTTTTTCTTCGGCCTGGTCTTGAGCTAGGGTTTTCAAAATTGTTTATAAAGCTAAATTAGATTATTAACGCACCTTAAGTATGATAGCAGAAGCTTAGAAGTACAAGGTATTATTTATTTTATTGCATAGTTTTTCTATTTAGTTTATAATATATAAACCCTTTAATAAAATGATATGGCTGGAGAAAAATACAAGATTTTAATTGCAGAGGATGAAAAACCAATGGCGAGAGCCTTGGAGATGAAACTAAATCATGAAGGATTTGAAGCTAAGGCTGTTTTTAATGGCGAATTAGCTTTAGAGTCTTTGCTTTCAGAAAAATTTGCTTTAGTTTTGTTAGATTTAATGATGCCAAAGGTTGATGGTTTCAAGGTTTTAGAAACGATCAATGAAGCAAATTTAGCAGTGCCGGTGATTGTTTTGAGTAATTTAAATCAAGATGAGGATGAACAGAAAGCTAAAGATTTGGGGGCAAAAGCGTTTTTTGTTAAATCTAATACGCCGATTGCTGAAATTGTAAATTACGTTAAAAAGTTTTTGAGTTAATGGAGTTAATATGAAACTTAACGGGGAGGCTTTGGTTAAGCTTTTAATTAAGCAAAATTACTTATCAAAAAGTGATGCTGTTAATGCACAAAAACTAGCCATAAAACATCGAGCCGACGTGCTGGATGTTTTGTTGTCTCAAGGGTTAGTTACTAATGATCTTTGTGGACAGGCGGTGGCTGAAGCTTTGGGGTTAGTTTATGCTGATTTAAACTCTAATTTACCTGACAGAGAACAAGTTTTAAAAATTTCTGAAGAGCTAGCTAAAAAATTCAGAGTTGTTTTGTTTAAAGAAAATAAAAAAAGTGTTGTAGTAACTACTGATAATCCAGAAAACGAAGAAGTGTTATCAGTTATGGAGGCCTTATTTGCTGGTAAAAAAGTTACTATCCAATATTCTTTACCTGAGGATATTGATAATATCTTGATGTTCTATCGTAAATCTTTGGAGACTCGTTTTGCTAAGATTATCGATGAACAAAAACGTTTAGCTCCAGAAATTATAGAACAAATTTTATCTGATGCTTTATCATTTCGAGCTTCTGATGTTCACTTTGAACCACAAATAGAGGAGGTGGTAATTCGTTTTCGTGTAGATGGTGTTCTGCAGGAGGCGGGTAGGGTACCTAAAAATTATTATGAAAATATCTTGAATCGTATTAAAGTGCAAAGCCGATTACGAATTGATGAGCATTTTGCTACTCAAGATGGTGCCATGAATTATAGTGACGGTGAAGTTTCGGTGGATATTAGAGTTTCGGTAGCTCCAATGGTTAATGGTGAAAAGGTGGTTTTAAGATTATTGTCATCATATATCAAGGGCTTGGCCTTGGCTGATTTAGGTTTGTCGCCCAAACATCAAGAAATGGTAGAATTGGCTGCTAATAAGCCGTTTGGAATGATTTTGGTAACCGGGCCGACAGGGTCTGGAAAAACCACTACTTTGTATAGTTTAATTAGAATGTTAAATCAACCTGGGGTGAATATTACTACCATTGAAGACCCTGTGGAATATAAAATAAAAGACATTAATCAGATCCAGGTTAACCATCAAACAGAGCTAACTTTTGCTAAAGGACTGAGATCTATTATGCGTCAGGATCCGGATATTATTTTGGTAGGAGAAATTCGCGATGAGGAAACGGCTGAGATTGCGGTGAACGCTGCTTTAACTGGCCATTTATTATTATCTGCTTTTCATGCTAATGATGCCGCCGGGACTATTCCACGTTTGCTAAGCATGAAAAATGAACCATTTTTATTAGCCTCTACTTTAGAATTAATTATCGCGCAACGTTTAGTGCGAAAAATTTGTGATCATTGCCGTTATAGCTTTACTGCTAAGTTATCCAGCATACCAATGCCGATAAAAACTGTTAATAAGTTTTTTGGTAAAACAGATATGCTGCTCTATAAAGGAAAAGGTTGTTCGGTGTGCGGTAATTCAGGATATCTTGGTCGAACGGCTATTTTTGAGTTAATCGCTTTGACTTCAGAAATGAAAGAATTGATTTTAAAAGAACCTTCAGCGCAGGAGATTTGGAGTTTGGCTCGTAAACAAGGTTCGGCAACTTTTTTTGAAGATGGAATAGATAAGGTAAAGCAGGGTGTAACGACGATAGATGAATTAAAGCGGGTAGCTGAAGTACCTTTGGCCGAGCGGAAATAATTATGAAAAATAATTTTTTTGGATCAATTGCTCAAAATATAAACATCTGGTCTTCTGGCCACGATCGTGAATATTTGGTTGATAATTTGAGCTTGTTAGTTGGCTCTGGTTTAACTGTGCCAGATGCTTTGAAGGCTACAATGACCGGTGTAAAAACCAAAACCATGACCAAGACGGTCACAGATATTAAGGATAATGTGGAAGCTGGTGTACCGTTGTGGAAGGCTATGGAAAAAACTAAAATTTTCAAGAGTCATGTGGTTTCTTTAATTAAAATAGGCGAGGAAACTGGGCGATTGGCCAATAATTTAAAAGTAGTGCGCACAGAGCAACAGAAAGAATTAGATTTAAGATCTAAAGTGCGTTCAGCTATGATTTATCCGATTTTTGTATTTTGTTTAACGGGCATAGTAGCTTTAGGTATCGCTTGGTTTGTGTTACCGAGAATTACTCAAGTGTTTACACAGATGAATATGACACTGCCTTTGATTACTAAGGTTTTAATTTGGTTGGGAGATGCTTTAGAGGCTTATGGAATGATAATTATCCCAGTGGCTTTGGTGATAATTTTTTTAACTGCTTTCTTTTTATTTTATTTTTCACTGACGAAATTTTTAGGTCAACGGTTACTGTTTGTTTTGCCCGGTATTGGTCGATTAATGCAAGATGTAGAATTGGCACGGTTTGGTTATTTATTAGGTTTGCTATTAGAGGCTGGCTTGCCAATTATTCAGGCTATTAAATCGTTATCAGAGACTGCAACTTTTCAAGATTATCAAATTTTTTATGAATATCTAGCAAACGAAATTGATGATGGACGAACTTTTAATGATAGTTTTCTATCTTATTATAAATTAAAACGGTTAGTGCCGACATCGGTTCAGCAATTAATTGTGACTGGCGAGCGTTCTGGTAATTTAGCTGGAACTTTATTGTCTATCGGAGCAACTTATGAAGCCAAGAGCGATATTACCGCAAAAAATTTATCAGTAATTTTAGAACCGATACTGCTAGTACTAGTTGCTTCGGGAGTAATTGCCGTGGCTTTGTCGGTAATCTTGCCGGTGTACAGTTTAATTGGTAGTCTGTCCATACAATAATTATGGTTAAATTATCAGCTTTTACACTAGTAGAAATGTTGTTAATTATAGCTATTATGGGTGTAATAGTTGGGTTGTCAGCTCCTGTGGTGCGCTTAAGTCAGATTAGTAATAATTTAGATTTAGCAGCTTTAACTACAACCCAAGCAATTAAGCGAGCGCAATTATTATCTATGGCTGTGGCGGAAGATAGTAACTGGGGTTTAAATGCTGGGACTAGTAGTTTGATTATTTTTAAAGGAGCTAATTTTGCCACTAGAGATATTAATTTTGATGAAGTTTGGGATATGCCTAGTGGAACTAGTGTGACTAGTACGGCTAGTATCGTTTTTAATAAAACTCGGGGTGATTGTATAACTCCGGGACAATTATTTGTAAGCTCTGTAAATAATGCAACTAAAATTCTCGTCATTAATTCTAAGGGGACGGTGGAGTACTAAGGCCGCTTTTTCTTTGGTGGAAATTATTTTATCTAGCGCTGTTTTTGCGGTGCTGGCGGCTATTTTATTGGGTTCCTACTGGTATGGCCAAGAGTCCACGGTATTATCGGGGCGAAGAGCTCAGGCAATTTTTTTGGCCGAAGAAGGTTTAGAGGTGACACGTAATATGCGTGATACTGGTTTTGCTAGTTTAATTGACGGAACCTATGGTTTAGCGACAAGTGGTGGCGAGTGGATATTTTCCGGCGCTCAAGATGTTAATGATATTTATACTAGGCAGGTAGCTGTCGGCAGTTTGGATAATAATAATAAGCTAGTAACTTCCACAGTTACTTGGCAACAAAACTTGCAAAGAACAGGCACGGTAGTTTTAACAACCAAGCTAACTAATTGGTTAAGAAAAGGCGTTGGTAATTGGGCATTGCCAACACAAACTGCTTTTTTGAATTATGTCGGTAGTAATAACGCCACCAAAGTAGAGGTGAGCGGTAATTATGCTTATATAATTTTTACGGCTGGCACGCCAAATTTTGTGGTGGTGGATATTAGTAATCCGGCTAGTCCAGTGGCGGTTGGATCATTAACTTTGAGTGGTATGCCGTTTAATTTATTTATTCAAGGAAATTACGCGTATATAGCTAGTAGTGATAATAGTCGAGAACTACAAATTATTGATGTGACCAATAAGGTGGCGCCAGTGTTAGTGGGGAGTTATGATGTTACTGGTAGTGCTGATGCTTATGGGGTTTATGTCGATGCCACTAGAGCGGCCTTGGTGAGGGCTAGTAGTGGTAGCAGAGAATTTTATTTAATTGATGTTAGTAATCCAACCGCGCCAACTTTGACAAATTCTTTGGAGCTAGGGGCAACTGGCTATGAGGTGGTGATTTCTGGCAATTATGCTTATGTGGCTTCTGGAAATAATAATCAGGAATTACAAGTGGTAAACATTGCTGGAGGGGCTTCGAACATTGTTGGTTTTAGGGACATTTCTGGAAATACTGACGTTAGAACGATTACCATGTCTGGAAATAATATGTTATTAGGGGCAGGTTCTAATTTATATGTAGTTGATGTGGTAATACCAACCGCTCCGCAATTAAAAGGACAGGTTAGTTTAGGAGGAACTGTTAATGACATTGCTTTAACGACAGCTAATAATGGAACCACCGTATTTACAGCTCAGTCTAATACAGCAGCCGAGTTTAGAACTGTTGATATTACTATACCAAGTGCTCCAACAATTATAGGCACTGTTAATGTGTCCGGAAGTGATGTGATGGCCGGTGTGGCTTATAGCCTGGACTTTAATACAGCCTTTGGTGCTAGCGCGGCTAATGCTCAAGAGTTATTAGTATTTTCTCCTCAATAATATGATTAGTCGAAAGGTAGATAATAAACAAAATAAAAACGGGTTTACATTAGTGGAAATACTATTATATGTAGCGTGTGCCTCCTTGCTTTTGTTAGCATTATCTTTTTTGTGGATAGAATTACTGGCGGCCAGAGGCAGGCAACAGGCAATTATTGAGGTTAATGAACAAGGTACGGCGCTGGTTAGAATGATTAATCAAGAAATAAGATCAGCTCAGAATATTAATTTACCGGCAATAGGTACTAGTGGTGTAATTTTGTCGTTGACTTCTGATGATTTGTTTATTAACCCACTGGTGTTTGACGCTTCGAGTACAACGATACGTTTATCAGAGGCTGGCGGAGCGGCAATGGCTTTAACTAATTCTAAAGTGCTAGCTGATAGTTTAATTTTTTATAATCAATCAAAGCTTAATACTCCCGGGCTAATTAGTTTTAGTTTTCATTTGAGATATGATGACGCTTCGGGACGCAGAGAGTATCAATTTGATAAAACTTTTCAAGGCACGGCCGCTTTAAGACAACCTTAATTTTATGTTTTGTATAGTGACTAAAAAATGCTATAATAAAAAAAGACCAGCCTATGTAGTGCTGATCAGTGTTTTGGTAGTAGGTGCTTTTGGTACGGCTTTGGCGATGGCGGTGTTACTATCTGGTATTAATTCGGCTAAGTCTGGGTTATTAGAGCAACAATCTGCTAATGCTCGGGCTTTGGCTAATGCTTGTGCCGAAGAAGCTTTAGGGCAAATTCGTGCTGACAAAAACTATAACGGTAGCGGTAATTTAAATATTGATAATGATACTTGTATATACACAGTAATATTAGGTTCTGGAGATATTAGGGATATTAATGTGACGGCTACCAGTAGTGTGGCGATTAGAAAAATATTTATCAATATTACCCAGATTAATCCAAGTATTCAAGTAAGTGTGTGGCGTGAAGTAAATTAATTTTATGAAACCAATTTTAAAAATAAAAACTAATCAGGTTGTTGAAGCTAATAAAAAAATAATATATTTAGGTGTCTTATTGTCGGTCTTCGTATATCTGCTATTTACGGCGTTATCTTTTTGGCAATATAAAAATGAACGTAAGAGTGATGAATTAATGGCCAAAGTACGTAGCGCTAGTGTTATTAATTTTTACCAAACTCAGTTTAATAGCCATTTAGAAGTATTATCTGGTGATGTTAAGTTTATATCTCATGCCCCGGTTTTTAAAGATTATTTAAAACAACCTTCGGAACTTAATCGTAAAAAAGTGGAAGATTTATTTACACAATTTGCTTTACAGAGAAAGGTTTATGACCAAATTAGATATTTAGATAAAAATGGTCAGGAAATTATTAGGATAAATTATAACCAAGGACAGGCAACCGTAGTGCCTGTAAGTGATTTACAAAACAAAAAAGGCCGTTACTATTTTGATGAAACCTTGGTGTTAAATGAAGGTGGTATTTACACTTCACCAATAGATTTAAATATTGAAAATAATAAAATAGAAGAGCCGTATAAGCCAATGTTGAGAATAGGGACGCCGGCATTTTTGAATGAAGAAAAAGTTGGTGTGGTTATTTTAAACTACTTAGCTAAAAACATTTTAGATGAATCTAGTCTTGATGATAAAGATGTTTTAGATAGCTTTAGTAATCAAGTAGAGATTTTAGATAGTAATGGTTATTGGTTAAAATCCAGTTTACCAAGATCTTGGGGGATGATGTTTTCTGATAAAAAGGAACAGAATTTAATCAAAGAAAATCCTAAACTTTGGGATTTATTAAAGGGGAACCAACAAGGACAAGTGTTTTTTGAAAATGGTTTTTATTCTTTCGCTACTCTGGAGTCTGATAGCGGGGGTGTGACTTGGAAGATTTATAATCATATTCATAATAATGATCTGTACAGCAGGTCTAATATAATAGCATTACGATTGATTTTAACTAACTTGTTATTTGCTGGCATTTTAGTAATTTTTATTTGGTATTTTTATAGAATTTTTAGACGACTTAAAGATGAAACACAAAAAAAACAAGACAATGAACAAATGTTTAAGGCTTTTATGCAGGCGACTAAAGATGCCGTGGTAGTGATGGATGATAAAAATAAAATTGTATTTTGGAACCAAGGTGCAGTAAAGATGTTCGGCTATGATAACCAGGAAATAGTTGGGCAAGATTTTTATAAAATTACTTCAAACGAAAAACAAAAAAATATTCTAAATTTTAAGCAATTTAGTAATATTGATATGCCAGATAAAATTATTGAATTATCCACTAAACGTAAAAATGGTGAAATTTTTATAGTTGAATTGTCAATGTCGAAAGCTTTGGTTGATGAACGATGGCGAGTTATTAGTATAATGCGAGAAATTACAGAGCGTAAAAAAAAGGAAAAAAATACTCAAGTTGAGTTATTAGAAAATAAAGAAACAGCTGAAAAATTAACAAGAATGAATCAGTTGATGGTAGACAGAGAATTGGCTATGGTAAAACTTAAACAAGAAATTGTAGAGTTAAAACAGAAAGTAAAGCTATGAAAAATTTTTCAGTCAAAAAGAAAATAACTTTAAGCATTTTATTTACTGGCCTGTTTATTGGCTCGGTGGTAAGTGCTTCTGTTTTTTTGTATTTACGGGAAGCTTTAATAAGTAATCAAATAAATTTACTTAGCCAGGTGGTGATAGAGCAAAATCACGAAACTGAACAAACGTTAGCCAATAATTTATTGTTTACAAAAATGCTGGCGACACGCACAAAGGTACAAGAGTATCTAGAGTTTCAAACAGAAAGTCGGCGCATAGAACTAGACGAAATTTTAAAAGAATATCACAAAGAAGACGCTAATTTTCTAGCTATTTATTTGTTAGATGAAAAGGGAACAGCTTTAATATCCACCGACTCAAGTTTTGTTAATAAGGATTATAGTTTTAGGGATTATTTTAAAAATGCCAAAACTGGAAAAATTACAGCCACGGCTTTGTGGGGTGTGACCAGCAAACAGTTTGGTTATTATTTTTCCCAGCCGATTTATAATCAACAGGGAAAATTTATTGGTGCGATGGTGATAAAAACTACTGGTGAAGACTTAACTAAGCAAGTTTTGGAAAGTGAATTGTCAAAGCAAAATGATATAATGCTGGTTGATCGTTATGGTATAATTTTATCAACCAATAAGCAAGGAAGATTTTTAAAAAGTTTAGGAGCTTTAACGGAACAAGAACAAGAGGAAATTAAAAGTAGTAAACGTTTTGGTGATAACGCTATAGATCCATTACAATATAATGAAATACAAGAAGCAGTCCGCAATTATGCTGACTATAGGATTATTAGTATTTATGATCAGGAAGATAGTGATCAGGAATATTTTTTTATTTATAGACTAGCTGGAGAAGATTTATTTTTGGTGGTGGAGGCTGGCCTGGAAAATTTACTAGTAATGTTTAGTTTTACTTTATGGATGGTAACTGGATTAATAGCGGTTATGGTTTTATTAATGTCGATAATGGTTTATTGGTTATTGTTTAAGTTTTTAAAGCCTCTGTATTTGTTGAGAGAGGCGGCTAATCAAATTGGACAGGGTGATTTTTCTTATAAAATAAAAACCGTCAATGATGATGAATTTGGTGATCTGGCCAAATCTTTTAATCTAATGAATGGACAGCTGAAAGACTTATATTCTGGAATGGATAAAAAAATTAAAGATCGTACTAAAGATTTGAATGAAAAAAATAAAAATTTAGATAAACAACAAGAAGCGGTTTTGAATATTTTAGAAGATGTGGCAGTTGAAAAGAAAAAAGCAGAAAGTTTAGCTGATGATTTAGAAAAGTTCCGGCTGGCGGTGGATAATTCTTCGGAACAAATTGTCATTACTGATAAAGAGGGTTTGGTTTTGTATGGTAATAAAGCCATGCAGACTATTACAGGGTATTCCACAAAAGAAGTTTTAGGCACTAAGGCTGGGAAGTTGTGGAGATTACCAATGCCTAAACAATATTATGAAAATTTTTGGGATACTATTAAAAATAAGAAACAACCGTTTATAGGCGTGATACAGAATAAACGAAAAAATGGAGAAGAATATGATGCGGCTATTAGTGTTTATCCTATTATGAATAGCGATAACGAGATTGTATATTTTGTGGCCATTGAGCGCGATGTAACTAAAGAAAAACAAGTTGATCGGGCTAAGACAGAGTTTGTTAGTTTAGCTTCGCATCAATTAAGAACGCCACTGTCGACGGTTAATTGGTATGTAGAAATGCTGTTATCAGGAGATGCTGGAGAATTGAATGAAGAGCAGAAAAAGTATTTAGCCGAGGTTTATCAAGGTAATCAACGAATGGTGGACTTGGTTAATTCTTTGCTAAATGTGTCGCGTATTGAATTGGGTAAATTAGCTATAAAGCCTGAGTTTTTGAATATTGCAGAATTGGCTCAGAGTGCAGTGGCTGAACAACAACCACAAATTATGCAAAAAGAGCATAAATTAATAACTAATTTTGTTAAAGATGCTCCAAAATTAATGGCTGATCCTAAGTTGTTAAGAATGGTGTTTCAAAATTTATTGTCTAACGCCATTAAGTACACACCACCTAAAGGACGAATTGAAATGAAGGTGGAATATAAAACCAAACAAAAAGCCTTTGTTATAACCGTGGCAGATAATGGTATAGGTATTCCGACGGAGCAATGTAACAGAATATTTACTAAAATGTTTAGAGCTGATAATGTTAAAGAGGCTGATACGGAAGGGACCGGCTTAGGACTGTATATTATCAAATCGATTATAGAGGGTTCTGGGGGTAGTATTACTTTTCAATCAGTTGAGAATGAGGGTACTAAATTTACAGCGACCCTGCCTTTGGAGGGTATGAAAGAGGTTAAGGGCGATAAATCTTTAATTTAATTTTTATGGATAAAATAATTAATGTGCTAGTAGTAGAAGATGAGAGACCACTATTAGAGGCTATTAAAGAAAAGCTAGAACGTAATAACTTTAAAGTTTTTACGGCACGTAGTGTGGATGAGGCCTTAGCTAGACTAGAGGAGGCGGGAATAGTGGATGTTATCTGGTTGGATCATTATTTGCTTGGGAAGGCTAGTGGTTTAGATTTTGTTGGTAAATGTAAAGAAAAAAATAGTAAATATAGTCATGTACCCATTTTTGTAGTGTCTAATACGGCTAGTGATGATAAAGTTCAGGCTTATTTGAAACTGGGGGTTACTAAATATTATGTTAAGGCTGAAAAACGTTTAGATGAAATGATTGTGGACATCAGGGAAACGTTGGCGAAAGAGGGTTTATTAAAAACTTAGAATTGTATGGTGGCGTTTATTGCTAAAAAAGAAGATTTTGTTTGCGAGCATTGTGGCGCAACGGTGAAGGGCAGTGGTTATACTAATCATTGCCCGCAGTGTTTTTATTCCAAACACGTGGATATTGATCCGGGCGACCGGCTTAATACTTGCAAGGGGTTAATGGAGCCGATTGGGATGGAAATTAAGGGTAAGACATGGCGAGTAAGACAACGCTGTTTGAAATGCGGAGAAATTTGGGAAAATAAGTTAGCTGATAATGATGATATAACGATGTTAATTGAGCTAGTTAAAATGAGGAATAAATAAAAAAATGCTAATTTTAATTGACTTTTTAGGGTATTAGTGTTATGTTGGAGCTGTTAAGAAGAGGGTTTGAACAGGCCCTTGAGGCAAGTGGATGGCCGCTGGCAGAAGGTTAAGCCAACTGACAGAGGAAAGTCCGGACTTCACAAACAGGGCAGTGGGTAATGCCCACCAAGAGTGATCTTAGGGAAAGTGCCACAGAGACAATACTATCTGCTTAAAGCAGAGAAAGGTGAAAAGTTGGCTGGTGTTATAGTTAGCAAAAAGCTAACGATAGCTACGGTCGGCGACCCTCGGTGACGGGGTGTTCGTGGTAAACCCTGCCTGAAGCAAGAGCAAACTACTCCCTCGGGGGTAAGGAAAGTAGCTCGCCAGACCCTATGAGTAATTATAGGGCTAGACAGATGGTCATCGTCTGTCCCGCCGAGCGGGGCGGATACAAAATCCGGCTTATAGCTGGCCTCAAAGTCTTGTTCAAAAATCTGTGATGTAAAAAGTTGCTTTATTTATGAAAAAAATTGACTTGCTACTATCAGTGATTCTATTACCGATTGATTATTGTCTGTTGGTTCTTGCTGGTTGGTCGGCGTATTATATGCGTTTCGCTCCAATTATGAGTGATTGGCTGCCAGTGACATATCGCTTGTCATATCCAATATACATGCAAACGGTTTTTATCGCGGCGACCTTGTGGTTACTGGTATGTGTATTAGCTGGTTTGTATAGTTTTAAACGTGATGCGCGTTTGGCGGTAGAATTTCGTCGAGTGGTTTCAGCTACGGCTTTTGGTTTTGTTTTAATAATGCTGTATGTATTATTTGTGCGCGAAATTTTTTCTTCACGCTTTATTGTTTTAGCTGCTTGGTTGTTCAGTATCATTTATTTATTTGTTGCGCGGATTATTTTAGCGACAATTCGTTATATGTTGCACTCTGGTGGTATTGGAGTTAAACAAATTATAGTAATTGGTGATTCTAAATCAGCTGAATCTTTGATTCATGAGTTTTCCAGTAAAAAACATTTAGGCTATAGTGTGGTTAAGCGTTTTGATGCTTTTGGCTCTGAGGAAATTGAAGAACTTTTAAAGATAATGAGTTATGCGGAATTAGATGAAATTATTCAAGCTGATCCTAATTTAAGCAAAGCTGAAGTTTTAAAAGCTTATGATTTTGCAGATGAGCATCAGTTAACCTTTAAATATGCAGCTGACCTTTTGGATACTAAAGTGCTTCGAGTGGAAGTTTCTGAATTGGCTGGTATTCCAATTGTAGAAGTAAAGGCGACGCCTTTAGATGGTTGGGGTAGAGTTATGAAGAGAATAATGGATATAATTGGTTCAAGTTTTCTAATTGCTGTGACTTCACCAGTTATGCTTGTAACAGCAATAGCTATTAAGCTTGATTCTCGGGGCACGGTTTTTTTCTCTAAATTGCCTGGCGGTATTTTAGCGACTAGGATTGGACAAGGTGGTAAGCCGTTTCATTATTTTAAATTTCGTTCGATGGTGCCCGATAAACATAGTTTGCGTTACACCGAATTAGCTGATAAAAATATGCGTAGTGATGGGCCGATGGTTAAAATTAAAGACGATCCACGAGTGACGAGGGTTGGTAAATTTATCCGTCGTTTTTCTATTGATGAATTGCCGGAATTATTTTTAGTGTTTATTGGTCGGATGAGCTTGGTGGGTCCTCGTCCACACTTGCCAGAAGAAGTGGCTAAATATAAAAGCTATCATAAAAAAGTTCTAACTATTAAACCAGGAATTACTGGTTTGGCTCAAGTTTCTGGTCGTAGCGATTTGTCTTTTGAAGATGAAGTTAAATTGGACACGTATTATATTGAAAACTGGTCTTTAGGAAAAGACTTCGTTATACTACTACAAACACCGTTAGCGGTTTTTCGATCACGAACTGTTGAATAATATGGCTGAAGAAAAAAAAGAACCACGTATTGCTCTGATTCATGATCACTTGGCTCAGGATGGTGGGGCAGAAAAGGTTTTAAAAGTGTTTTCGGATATGTATCCAAAGGCACCGATTTTTACATTATTGTATGAGCCGAATAATGCGGCTAAATATTTTAAAAATCGTACAATTCAAACTTCAATTATTCAACGAATTCCTGGTGGTGTAAAACATTATAAATGGTTTATGCCATTTATGCCGATGGCGGTAGAATTTTTTAACTTATCGACTTTTGATGTGGTAATTTCTGACACTAGTTCTTTTGCTAAAGGTGTAATTACTTCGGTTAAAACGCCACATATTTGTTATTGTCACACTCCGACGCGTTATTTATGGAGTGATACTCATAGCTATATTGAAGAATTACCTTTTAGTAAATATTTAAAGCAATTAATTGCTTTGTCATTAAACAACATTCGTGTTTGGGATAGGCTTGCCGCTGACCGAGTAGATTTTTTTATCGCTAACTCACAGTTTATAGCTAAAAGAATTAAAAAATATTATCGTAGAGATTCCACGGTAATTTATCCACCGGTAGAAACTCTATTTTTTAAACCGCAAGAAGAGAAAGGAGATTATTATTTAGCTGGTGGGAGACTGGTGCCATACAAACGATTTGATTTAGTGATTGAAGCTTTCAAAATATCTGGACGTAAGTTAAAAATTTTTGGTGATGGTCCTGATCGTGATCGCTTACATGATTTAGCAAAAGGATTTTATAACATTGAATTATTAGGTAGGGTTAATGATGCTGAAAAAGCTGATTTATATTCAGGGGCCAGAGTTTTTGTTAATCCTCAAGAAGAAGATTTTGGTATTACGATGGTAGAGGCTTTGGCTAGTGGGACACCTGTTTCCGCTTTTGTTTCTGGTGGCGCTGGAGAAATTATTAGTGATGATAAATATGGAGATTTATTTACTGAGCAAACAGTGGAGGCGATTAATGCTAGTTTAGATAGGCTAGACTCTGAAAAACGTCAGGCTCTAGATTGTCGTTCGCGGGCTGAAGATTTTAGTGTGGAGAGATTTGAGAGAGAGGTGAGAGAGTATGTGGCCTGGGCCGTAGAGGAACATCGGAAGTAAGTTTATAAAGTTTATAAAGTTAAATACATAGACGGGGATAAATGCAATTATGAAAATTGCTATAGATGCGAGAGTGTTAATGGATAGGCGACGGAGTGGTGTGGGAGAGTACGCTTATCAACTAACTAAACAACTATTAACGACAGACAAAGCCAATGAATATTGGCTGTTTTATAACTCCGCTAATTTAAAAATTAGTGATTTGCCAGTTTTTTCTGGAGCCAATGTGGTTAAAAGATCTATTCCTAATAAACTTTTAAATTATGGTTTATGGACGGCAGTTAACTGGCCACCGGTCAGCAAATTGCTTGGTTTTAAGCCAGATGTATGGTGGATGCCTCATCTTAATTTTGTAGCCTTGGATAATAATGTAAACAATGTTTTGACAGTACATGATTTATCTTTTGTGTGGTATCCTGAATTTTTTAATCAACGACAAAACTTTTGGCACAGAGCGCTTAGAATTAAAAAATTATTAAATAAAGTTGATAAAATTATAGCGATCTCTGAGTCCACAGTGCGTGATTTAGAAGAATGTTATAAAATACCAGAAAAAAAAATTTCAATTATTTATTCTGGAGTCGGAGAAGAATATAAAACAGCTACGGCTGAAAAAGTTTTAGAATTACGCCAGTGTTTAAATTTGCCAGCGCAGTTTATTTTATTTATCGGTACTTTAGAGCCACGTAAAAATATTGGTGGGTTGATTAAGGCTTTTGAGATTTTAAAAAATCAAAGCTCAAATGAAATAAAATTAGTAATTGCCGGTGGGCGGGGTTGGAAATATTCAAGTTTGTTTAAACAAGCTAAGGCTTCTAATTGTGCTAAAGATATTTTGTTTTTAAACTATGTAGCTGAAGCTGATAAGCCAGCTTTGTATACAGCGGCCAGCGTTTTGGCTTTCCCTAGTTTTTATGAAGGCTTTGGTTTTCCGCCCTTGGAAGCGGCGGCTTCGGGGACGCCGGTGGTAACCAGTTATTTAAGTTCAATGCCGGAAGTTTTAAAATCTGGGGCGATGTTGGTTAATCCTGATGACGCGGTGTCTATCGCTAAGGGCTTAGACTTTGCTATCAATAACCAGGCTTGGCGGCAACAAGCAATAAAGCAAGGTTTAGAAATAGCTCAGCAGTTAACTTGGAGGAAAACTGCTGAGCAGTATCTTAAGGTATTGACAAATAATTAAAATAGTGTTAATAAGTAGAAGTTCTTTATAATTTTTTATAACATTATTCGACGGGAGATAACAATGAGTAAATATGTAGTAGCGAGGCCATCGATAAAAATCGGTGATGATTCTTGGGAGAATTTAAAGAGCATGTTAGATGGTTTTATTATTCATTTTTATGGACGCAAAAAACTAGATGAACAAGAGCTAGCTTTATGGCATAGGCATGAAAAAACAGCCCTGGAACACTATAAAAGAGAAAAAGGTATTAGCATTTGTGTTCGTAATGGAACTCTGTGGTATGGTCGAGAGGAAGATTTTATTCCTTAAAAAAATGTATTATGAAGCCGTCTTAATATCTAAGACGGCTTTTTTATGTTATAATTTTTTAAGCTCAATGGAGTATAATAAGACGGCTTTACTTTTGTTTGTTTAACATTTAAACTGAAGGTATAGTTTAATTTTTTATGTATTTAGAAAAATTAGTAGTTCAAGGTTTTAAATCTTTTGCCAGTAAGAATGAGTTGATTTTTCCTGGGGGGATTAAAGATGGTAAACATGGTTTAACCGCTATTGTTGGCCCTAATGGTTCTGGAAAATCCAATGTAGCCGATGCTGTCCGTTGGGCACTGGGTGAACAGTCCATGAAAACTTTGCGTGGTAAGAAAAGCGAAGATATAATTTTTTCTGGTTCTGATAAACGCGGTCAATTGGGTATGGCTGAGGTGTCTTTGTATTTAAATAATGAAGATAAACAAGGCGACTTGGATTACAGCCAAATTGTTTTGACTCGTCGTTTATTTCGTGATGGTAATTCTGAATATTTAATTAACGGCTCCAGGGTGCGTCTGTTAGATGTACAAATGATGCTAGCTAAAGCTAATTTTGGTCAGAAAACATATTCGGTAATTGGACAGGGAATGGTGGAGGGTTTTTTAAATACTTCGTTATCTGAACGGAAAGAATTTTTTGATGAAGCGACTGGTGTTAAGCAATACCAAATTAAACGGGAGGATGCTTTAAATAAACTGCGGGCTAGTATTGAAAATCTAGGGCAATCACAGATGTTGGTAGCGGAAATTGAGCCTCGTTTAAAAGTATTATCTAAACAAATAGCACGGCTGGAAAAACGAGGTGTGATGGAATCTGAGCTAGCTGATTTACAACTTAACTATTATGCGTATCAATGGCAAACGCTAGCTAAGAAATTAGAAGCGGCGCGTTCTGGAGTAGAAGTAGCTTGGGCTGAAAGTCAAAAATATGAGGCGACTATTAAAGGTTTAGAAAAAACTTTAGCCGGGCTGGCTAGTGAACAAACAGTCAGTCAAGAGTTTGACAGTTGGCAAAATAAATTATCAGAACTGAGAGCCGAGGGTGCTCGTTTGGAAAGGCGGGGCGGTAATTTGTCGGCTTGGCTGGTTATGTCACAAAGTGTTAATAATTTTAGTGAGGTGGGTAATGATTTAGAACAGGCAGAAAGCGCTTGGCATGAAGCGAAACAAGCTGTATTATCTTTAAATCAACAAGATAGACGGCCACGCATCGCTGAGCTTGGTAATTCTTTAGTGGTTTTGGAAAGACAGCGGGCGGATATTTTAAAAGAACTGAATCGTCTGGATGCTTGGATGGAAATGAAATTGGAAGCGGTAGGTAAATATGATGTGTCATTTTTAACTAATCGTCGTAGTGAGTTGGCTTTTAAGATTACAGAGCTTAATAAAGAATTGGCCATTTGGGAAGCAACATTCGGAACTGATAAATTAAAGCTAGAATCTTGGCGTTCACGTCAAGTAGAATTAGCTACGGAAATAAAACGTCTCAATGAAGAATGGCGAAATTTGTCAGCGACCGGTACTGGCACGGCGGCCAAAGAAGTGAATGCTCGTTTGGAACGCTTATTAAATAAACTGGAAAAAGCGGAACAAGCGGCCGAGTGGTCGGCGATAAAATTGGCTTTGGCTGAGATTCGTAGTGAACTAACCGAGGCGATTAATTACGCAACTGGACAAGTGGTAGAAAAGAAGCTGGCTGTTTTAAGCGAGAGACTGATTAAAGTGACGGCTAAGCGTGAAGAAATTCAAAATGAAATTAATGAAGTTAGTTTAAATATTGCCACTGTTCAAGAAAAAATTAGGTTATCTAAAAATCAGTTAGAAATTTTAAACAGGGAAGTAATTGACAATGACAAGAAACTGATTAAGGCTGAGGAGAAGTTTGATGCTGATGGAGCGCGCAAGGAGCGGGCGGAAGTAAATCATCGTCAACTGGAGATAGCCGAAAAAATAAAAACTTTGTTTGAAGAATTAACAGCTTTGAAATTGGCTGACGAGGAGCAACGTTTGATTTGGTCTAATGCTCATCGCAAAGCTGAAGAAACAGAGCGTCGCTTTAATGAATTATCCAGAAAAATACAGGAAGAACGTTTAGTAGTGGCTAGACAGGAGGCGAAGCGTGAAGAATTGGAACGATTAATTGTGGCTGACGGCGTTTTGATTTTTGATACTGAAACAGTTGCTAAGGC
Source organism: Candidatus Falkowbacteria bacterium CG10_big_fil_rev_8_21_14_0_10_37_14 (assembly GCA_002778705.1). GTDB lineage: Bacteria > Patescibacteriota > Patescibacteriia > Patescibacteriales > Patescibacteriaceae > 1-14-0-10-37-14. The sequence goes on from PFAM01000013.1 coordinate 97,008, forward strand.
GATAGAGCAAGTACGAATGAGACGGCAAATTTTGGAAAACGAGTTGGCTGAAGTGAAAGCTAAGTTGGACGGTTTTAATGCCGAGCAAGAAACTAAACGAAGACGGTTGGTGGAATGCCAACAATCTTTGGGACAAGCCCAAAGTTTATTGAGCCACTCAGGCTCCGTTATCAATGAACAAAAAATGGAAGCAGTTCGTCATGAAACTCGTTTGGAAGATTTAGAAATAGAAATTCATGAAAACTATGATCATTTAGATAGACTAAAAAAATATCAAGTAGGAGAGAGTTTAGCGGTGGAAGAAACTTATAATAAGATTAAGTATTTGCGTCGACAGTTGGAGATGATTGGTTCGGTGGATGAAGAAGCATCTAAAGACTATATGAATACTAAGGAACGTTATGATTTTTTGTCTGGTCAGATTAATGATTTAGTGGATACGACCAAAGGCTTGGAGGATGTTATTAAGGAGTTGGACGGTACGATTCGTGAACGTTTTGATCGAGAGTTTGAAACCATTGCTACAAAGTTTGAAGAATACTTCAGGATATTATTTAATGGCGGTAATGCCAAGATTGTGAAGGTGATGTCGGATGAATTAGACGAGGAAGATGCGTCGGTAATGGAAGAAAACACAACGACGGATAATCCGATGGCGGGTACGGTTAAAAAAATAAAAGCGTTATCTCGGATTAATGCCACGGGACTAGCTGGCATTGAAATTGTGGCCACGCCTCCAGGTAAGAAGATTAAATCGATTGCGATGCTCTCGGGCGGGGAGCGGGCTTTGACTGCTATCGCTTTGATTTCGGCAATTATCAGCGCTAATCCTTCGCCGTTTGTGGTGCTCGATGAAGTTGATGCGGCGCTGGATGAAGCCAATAGCGAACGGTTGGCGCGGATTTTGGAAGATTTGTCTGAGAAGACACAATTTATTGTGATTACACATAATCGAGCGCCGATGCGTAAGGCGGCGATTCTCTATGGCGTGACGATGCAGGAGGATGGCGTGTCTAAGTTGTTGTCGGTGAAATTGGAAGACGTCAAAATAGAAAATAGATGATAAATAAGAGCGGGCTTTGGCCCGTTTTTATTTTAACTAAGGAGGGCTTGAAGATTAAGAGAAAAAGAGCTATAATTAAAATAATTAATTCACTAACCATCTTTTATGTACTGGTTTTTAAAGTGTTGGCGTTTGTACGCTGTGTTTAAGGGGCGTGCTAATCGTTCAGAATTTTGGATTTTTGTGTTGTTTGAAGTAGTAATTGGCTTTCTTTTGGCGTATTTAGCATTTACTATGGGAGATGTTGTTTCACCGCTTTTATTCTCGTATTTATTTGCCGGTTTTCAATTGATATCATTACTACCAATGTTAGCAGTGTCAGCTAGACGTTTACATGATACTGGACGTAGCGGCTGGTGGTGGCTAGTGAACCTGGTGCCATTAGTAGGTTTTATTATCTTCTTGGTTTTTTGTATTGAAAAGAGTCAGCCGATGGCTAATCAGTATGGTGCGGTACCAAGTAGTACAGAATAAATATAGTTAATTTGTTATAAACTAATACAAAGCGTTATGCTCACTTTCATTTTGTTTGTGATAGTCGCCTACTTGCTCTATGAGCAATCGGTGATTCAAAGGCAACTCAATCAACTTATTAACAATAAGGGTCTTGTCAAAAAGCCAAGTCGGGCTATGTCAGCTGAGGCTGCAACTGTACCAGCTTTAAGTGCGGAAGAATTAAGTAAGGCCACGGTGATTCGTGGCGGACAACCAGAAACTGGTTTAAATACCTCATTCTTAGAAAGCTTTGCTAATTGGTTTAAAGATGACTGGTTGATGAAACTAGGGGCTTTATTTTTGTTAATTGGTTTTGGTTGGTTAGTGACTTACGCTTTCTTAAATAATTGGATAGGTCCGATGGGTCGCATCTTGGTGGGTATGTTGTGTGGTACGATATTTTTATTGCTGGGCTGGTTTAGAATTAAGAGTTTTGTTAATCAGGGAGGGGTTTTATTAATATTAGGCTCCTCAACTATTTTAGTGACGATTTATGCAGCGCGTGAGTTGTACGGATTTTTTAATCCTACCTTTGCGTTGTTGATAATGTTATTGAGTGTAACTTTTGTGGCTTTGGCGGGTATTCAAAATAATAATCGTATGATCGGTTTTATGAGTTTGATTATGGCAGCCATCGTACCAATGCTAACAGGCTCTACGGAAGTTAATTACTTTTCGCTGTACTCTTATTTGTTAGTAGTAGTGTTGGGTAGTTTATGGGTGGCGGCGGTGACTGGTTGGCGTGAGGCGATTTTAGGATCGTTGTTTATGACTATTTTATATGGGTTGTCAGTCATAGGTAATGTTAATGATTCTAATGCCATAGTGATCTTGTTTGTCTATTTGTTCGCAGCTCTATTTTTGTTCAGTAGTCTGCTGGCAATCTTAAAGGGTGGTGGAGAAATGGAGCCTATGGATATGGCAATTGCTGGAGTCAACTCGATGTATTTATTGGTCTGGATTTTAAATGAAGCTCCAGAAGATTGGAAGAGTTTGATTTTGGTAGCGTGGTTGTTAATCTTTGTGGTTTCAGCCTTTATTATTTTTAGAAAAACTAATAAACCGGCGCCGGTATATTTATATTCCGCTGCGGCACTAGTATTTTTGGGTTCAGCAACAGCGGTAGAGGTTAAGGCTGATGTATTGCCACTAGCGTATAGCTTGGAAGTTTTAGCTATGACTTTTTTGGTAAATCATTTTTTCAAAAAATTGCGCAGTACAGCCTCGGTGGCGGTTTTAATGATTATACCAATGGTTTTGTCCGTCAAAAATCTTATTGGCTACAGTGATGTGGGTGGTCTTGGTGCTGATTTTTGGGTGTTACTGTTAGTATCAGCGTGTTTATTAGTGATGGGCTGGTTTTTCCGTCAATTATTTAAACAGAGTGACAAGGATAGTGAAAGTTGGAAAACTGCTTCCTCGGCTAGTTTTATTGTGGCGTCTCTTTATGTTTACTGGTTGATTTGGTTTGGCTTTACTAGTCTGTGGTCAGGTTTTGGTGGTGTGATGATTTCATTGTTGATCTATACGGTTGTTGGTATTACCACTTATTTTTATGGCAATAGTCGAGAAAGTAAAGTGTTAAAAACCTACGGTCTGGGTTTGTTGATATGGGTAATCGCTCGTATGTTATTGGTAGATGTCTGGCGGATGGATATTGCTGGCCGCATTGTTACTTTCTTCTCGGTGGGTTTCTTGCTCTTAGGCACTGCTTTATTAAATTTCAAGCGAAATAAATAAATATGACTAAAAAATTTTTATATCTGTTGGTTTTTGCGACAGCCTGGTTTTTAGCTTATGGATATGTAGCTTTAGCACAAGCTAATGACATGATGATTGACGAAGTTAAATATATTCAGTCGTCGTTTAGAAAAAAACAAGCGATAATTATGCCAGAACTGGTTACTCCAGAAATAGTGGAGGTGCCATTAATTAATTCTCAGCGACCCAGTTTGTATAACATTACTGATAATGTTTTTGAGCCAGCGTCTTTTATGGTTTATGATGTGGCTGACGCTGTGAGCGTTTATCGAGCTACAACTATCAATGAATATGTGCAGAGGGATTATTTAACTCAAGGCATTCCTTGGAATTTTGAATTGCCAGCTGATGGTGGTGATGGTTATGATAACATCACTATTAAACCAAAGGAGCCGGCAGAATTATCATCAATCAGACTGGTGGTATCTGATAATTCTAGATTGCCACGCGAGATTGAATTGTCCGGAAATTATCAAGGCGTGGAGCGGATTATAGTAGCCAGAGAAGATTTATCTGGCGATACGATTACTTTCCCTAATACAAAATTAGATTTTTTGACTCTTAAAGTCTATTACAGACAACCGTGGCGTTTATCAAATATTTTATTGTCCGATCGATTAATACAAACTAATTATGCGGCGCGTTTCTTGGCTAGACCAGGTGTGGAGTATATGTTTTATTGGGATCAGGGTTGGTCGCTGAATGTGCCAGTGGGTGAGTATCCCAATGTTGACGGTAAAGCGGCGTACGGTGTTTTAGGTGGGCTGATGAATAACGAAACGTATCAGACCATTGATAAAGATGGTGACGGTGTGCGCGATGCTACTCGTGATGGCCAACAGATTGATAATTGTTTAGAGGTGCCTAATCCAGATCAAGCTGATATTAACGCTAATGGAATTGGCGATTCTTGTGAGGATTTTGATCGGGATGGAGTATCAAATTATCAAGACAACTGTATTGATAAACCAAATGGTAATCAAATAGATACTGACGCGGATGGAGTTGGCGATATTTGTGATAGTGAGGAAAGCCGTTTAACTGAAAAGTACAAGTGGTTGCCTTGGGCGGGTATGGCAATTGCCGGGTTAGTTTTGTTTACGTTATTTATTATTGCCGCCAAGCATGAATTTGATCAAAGAAAATAGTAGGATACTAAAGCTGGTTAAAAAAGTGGGGAGAAGTTGTAGAATCTCTTAAAACTTATTTAAAAATAAAAAAAGGTGGGTTTTGTGTGGAAAAAGGCCCGATTCCCGATTAGCCCCGAAAGAATATTTTAGGGCTATCGGGAACGACAAGTCAAAAAGGCCTTATTTTAGGGGATAAAAGTGGCTAAAGAGGGAAAATAGGCCTACTCTTGACAGTCTTCAAAATATAAGATATTATTCTCTTGCTTATGACTAATTAAGTTATACGCAGAGTTGTTGTTCTGAAAAATGAATAATAAAGCTTAGAGATAAATCTAAGGGTGAGATAATATCGCACCTTTTGATTTTTCTCAAAGACTTTTGGGGAAAAAGAACTTTGAAAAATAGTGGCGCTTGAAAACTGACAGGCGCTAACTCATAAAGCTAAGCACACAACCTTAGCCGGGTCTGATGCTCATCCTCGTGATAGCGTCAGACTTCAATTGAAAAAGAATCAATTAAAAAAATCCTTGGTTAAAACCAAGTAAAAAAATTTACGAGAGTTTGATCCTGGCTCAGGATGAATGCTGGCGGCGTGTTTAAGGCATGCAAGTCGAGTGCAATTCGGTTGCACGGCAAACGGGAGAGTAACACATTGGTAATCTACCCAGAAGACGGGGATAATCTCGCGAAAGCGGGGATAATACCTGATAGTCTATGCGAATTATGTTCGTATAGTAAAGCTCCGGCGCTTCTGGAGGAGCCTATGTTCCATCAGCTTGTTGGTGAGGTAAAAGCTCACCAAGGCTACGACGGATACCGGGTGTGAGAGCATGGCCCGGCTCACTGGAACTGAGACACTGTCCAGACTCCTACGGGAGGCTGCAGTCAAGAATATTCCTCAATGGGCGAAAGCCTGAAGGAGCGACGCCGCGTGTATGATGACGCTCTTCGGAGTGTAAAGTACTTTTACCAGGGAAGAATTATGACGGTACCTGGAGAATAAGGGGCTGCTAACTTCGTGCCAGCAGCAGCGGTAATACGAAGGCCCCAAGCATTATCCGGATTTATTGGGTGTAAAGCGTGCGTAGGTGGTTTGGTGTATCTTTTGTTAAAGTCCGGGGCTCAACCCTGGGAGTGCGGGAGACATAGCCAGACTAGAGACTGGAAGAGGCAAGTGGAATTACTGGTGTAGGGGTTAAATCCGTTAATATCAGTAGGAACGCCAAATGTGAAGACAGCTTGCTAGGACAGTTCTGACACTAAGGCACGAAAGCGTGGGGAGCGAATGGGATTAGATACCCCAGTAGTCCACGCCGTAAACGATGGATGCTGAGCA
>PFAM01000013.1:102855-116310 GCA_002778705.1 Candidatus Falkowbacteria bacterium CG10_big_fil_rev_8_21_14_0_10_37_14
ATATAGCTGCAAGTCCTGGAAACAGGATCGCCTTCGAGGGTGCTATACAGGTGCTGCATGGTTGTCGTCAGCTCGTGTCGTGAGATGTACCGTTAAGTCGGAAAACGAGCGCAACCCTTATCCTATGTTTCAAGTGTCATAGGAAACTGCCTGCTTTAAGCAGGAGGAAGGTGGGGATGACGTCAAATCAGCATGGTCCTTACACCTTGGGCCACACACGTGCTACAATGGGAAGTACAACGGGACGCCAAGCAGTAATGCGGAGCAAATCCCTCAAAACTTCCCCCAGTTCGGATTGAGGTCTGCAATTCGACCTCATGAAGCCGGAATCGCTAGTAAACGCGTATCAGCCACGGCGCGTTGAATACGTTCTCGGGTCTTGTACTCACAATAAAAGCGCTGGGCAGTTTGCTAATCTAAGGAGTTAAAATCTCCTCCTCCAATTGTCTATTGGAGCGTAGCTGAAGGATAGTCGTCAACCGTGAGGTTGACGGTGAAGGATCCGAACGCAAATTTCAGTCTAACACAAAAACAGTCGCATCGACCTTTGAATGGCGGTGAGCGAAGGGAAGATGCCAGCGACAAGGCTGGTTAGAATGAAAGGAACAGATTAACAAATAACCCCAGGAGATCTTACGTTGTCTTGATTATTATTTTGTGCTATAATCAAGTAATGAAACTTACGCAGCGTAAGAAGTCAGCTGAATCATAGTACTCCGATGTTTATCGGAGGAAGGGTTCACTCGGTGCATATGGAATTAGATCCAAATTATATCGTTGGCCTGACTGATGGAGAAGGGAGTTTTACAGCTTATGCAAAAAATCCTGATTCATTAAAGCAGGTTAAAAGACGAACCAAGGTTGAGCCAAGATTTTTTCTAAAACTGATTGAGAAAGATAAAGAAATTCTCATAAAGTTGAAAGAATATTTTGGTTGCGGAAATGTTTACTTCCAAGTAGACAACCGTGTAAATCATCAAAATTGTTATCGTTACGAAGTAGCCAATAGGCAAGATTTGGAACAAATCATAATTCCGTTTTTCGAAAGGTATTCTTTGAGGTTACGTTCAAAGAAAGGTGACTTCGAAATCTTTTGTAAGATTCTGAAGATGGTCCTAAATAAGGAACATTTAAAAGAGTCTGGCTTACGCAAAATCTACAAGCTTAAGCAGAAGATGCATTAGAGCTCGCGTAGTGCGGGAAATCCGCATGCTACGTGGGAACATCAATTTACAGTTTTGTAAAGATAATCGCCCGTCACACCAAGAGAGTTGGGGGCGCCCGAATACTGACTTTGTCGGTAGAAGGTGAAACCAGCGATAAGGGTGAAGTCGTAACAAGGCATCCGTAGCGGAAGCTGTGGATGGATCACCTCCTTTCTAGGGAGATCGTTGGCCGCTTTAATTAGGCGGCTAACATGTCGGAGCAAATAAGAACTTCAATTTGAAAAGCTTATTTGTATATATGAGTTAGTGCCTGCGAGTTCTCAAGCAGGTTATCAGTAAATAGTATAGCTTATGGGGCTATTAATTTTGGTATCTTCACGCCCGTTTAGGCTGATACTAGAAGAGATTCCTCATTGAGCGGATCTTTTTTTGTTATAAAAAAATGTAGAAATTATGTACTTTTTAATTTATAGAGAGGTTTGAAGTGAACAACAAGAATGTTGATTTAATCGTATTAAAAGATTATAATGAATCTGCTGTTATTGGTAAAATTCGTTGTGGTGTGTGTGATTACATAGACTACAAAAAAAAGTTTATAGAAGCAGCTAAAGAACATTATAAAAGACAGCGTTTAGCGGTGCGTAAAGATTATGTATGTCCTGTGTGTAGTAGTCATAAAGTATTTTATATTTATGAGCCAGAATATTTTATAGCTGATGAATCAGAAGATTTTATTGCTGGTGAACTCAGGAATTAATAATTTTTAATATTTTTCAGGCTGAAGAATATTCAGCCTATTTTATGGGCACGTAGCTCAGTTGGTTAGAGCGCTACACTGATAATGTAGAGGTCGGAGGTTCGAATCCTCCCGTGCCCACAAGCAAAATGCAATAGCGTTTTGATCGTGAAGCGGATTAAGCAAACTACATCCATTTTTGCTAAAGTTAAGACGAGATACAGCGGGGTAGAGCAGTTGGCAGCTCGCCAGGCCCATAACCTGGAGGTCATTGGTTCGAATCCAATCCCCGCAACATACATTTTTGCGGTAGCAAAAATGAATTAAAAATTTACAATTAAGAGTTTTAATTATTAATTTTTAATTGTAAATTCATGCGTAGTATGTTAGCCGGGGTAGCTCAGTGGTAGAGCAAACGACTGAATTTTCGGTCCATGTGATAGTAATGTTACATTGCAAATTGGGTGAATTCGAGGAAACCTAAGTTTACTTTTTAGTGAATAAGGCAATCTCGAGCCAAGTCTTAGGGGGTTTTAGTTCTAAGAAAGGTGTAGAGACTAGCAAGTGAGTCCCAACAATAATCTTGCGTTAGCGCCCAACTCCGCACTCCGGTATTGTATCGGAACGGAGATGAAATAGTCCGACACTTAAGGAAACTTAAGAATACAGAGTTGGAAAATCGTTGTGTCGTCAGTTCGATTCTGACCCTCGGCACCAGTAAAAAATCTATCTTTAGGATAGGTTTTTTATTTGCTATAAAATTGGACAGATATTATAATGATATCGATAGAATTTTTTGCAAAAATATATTCTTTGAAAGATAAAAAATCTGGTAAAAATAATAGAATAAGTTATGGTACTGTTCATTTGAGGTTTTATAATGTAGAAACTTTTTATAGAATTAACGGTTTTATAGCTAGTTTGATTGATAATTTTAATGGCTAATTTTAATAAAATGTTGGTTTTTTATGACTTGCATTTTTTATAATAGTCTGCTAGATTATAGTGGTATTAATGGCATGCCGTTTCGTGGCGAAGCCACAGGCGGGGTGTAGTATAGTGGTAGTACGTGTGCTTTGGGAGCATATAGTCGCGGTTCGATTCCGCGCACCCCGACCATAATATAAAATAAAAAAATAGCTAACTTAACTTGACTATTTTTTTTGTTTTAGTATAATAATCAAACTTATTTTTTTAGTTCTTTACATAGGGGGTTTTATGCCTAATAGTGATAATTCTCAAAATGAGAACAATGTTTCTTGTCTTCCAAAAGAAGATAAAACTGACGATAATTGGGTGGTATGGCTTGAGCCAACACCAGACGGATTTTATTTATAAAAAAATAGTTCACAGTTATAACGCTGTGAACTTTTTTTATAATCAAGATCGTTGTCTAAGAGCTTCATAGATAACGATAGCAGCTGAAACAGAAACATTTAAACTATCAATCCCTTTTTGCATCGGGATAATAATATTTTGATTGGCAGATCCACGCCAACGATGACTTAGACCAGAATTTTCAGTGCCGAAAACAATGGCTACGCTTTTGGTTAAGTCGGCGGTGGTGTAGGGGATGGCGGCATCGATAGTGGTGGCTAAGATTTTAATTTTTTTTTCATTTAACCAATCTTTGGTTGTTTCAAAATTAGCAACAACGGTTGGCACCGAAAAAATATGACCCATGGAGGCACGAATAACATTGGGATTATAAAGATCTGTTTGTTGGTCATTAATAATGACAGCGGAAACTTCAGCGGCGTAGGCGGTGCGCAAAATAGCCCCGAGGTTGCCTGGCTTTTCAACATTTTCTAAGACAATAATCAAGGGTTTTTTGGGTAATTTTAAATCGGCTAAAGTAATGGTTTTGCTTTTGGCGACAGCCAGTAACCCTTCAGGATTTTCTTTATAAGTTATTTTGTTTAAAGCTTCGCGACTGATATTAAAACTCTGGGGAGCGGTTGGTAATGGCCCTTGATATAAATCTGGGCAGTAATAAACTTCTAACAACTCCCAGCCGTAACGAACGGCTAGTTCTATTTCACGTGAGCCTTCAATTAAAATATGACCAGTTTGTCGTCTGCCACGCGTTTTAGATAATTGGCTGAGGGTTTTAATTCGCGGATTAGCGGAACTGGTAATATAATTCATAGATTTATATAGTAATATAGAAAGCGAGTTTTGGCAAGGTGTCTTTAGTTGTTTGACAGAATGTTTATTTTGGCTAATAATAAGGCATTATGACTAATACTAATAAAAATAAGGCTTGTACTGAGTCTGGTCGAAGGGTGTTTGTCGGTCTATCAGGAGGCGTTGACTCTTCGGTGACGGTGGGCATACTAAAAGAACAGGGCTACCAGGTGGTAGGCGTTTTTATGAAAAACTGGACAGCTGATGTTGGTAATTTTTGTTGTTCTACTGATCAGGATGCGATGGATGCTAGATTAGTGGCTGAGCGTCTGAATATACCTTTTTATATTTGGAATTTTGAAGAGGCTTATCAAAGTAAGGTGATGGCCTATTTTTTGGCTGAATATGAGGCTGGGCGAACGCCTAATCCAGATGTAATGTGTAATCGTGAAATCAAGTTTAAATTATTTTTAGAACGGGCTTTGGCTCTCGGCGCAGATTTTGTAGCGACCGGGCATTATGCCAGAATAGAGCATGATATCTTAGGTTATCGTTTATTAAAAGGGGTTGATGACAATAAAGATCAAAGTTATTTTTTGTGCACTTTGACTCAAAAAGAATTAAGTAAAGTTTTATTTCCGATTGGGGCGATGCTTAAACCGGAGGTGCGAGCTAAGGCCAAGGAACTTAATTTGGTAACGGCCGAAAAAAAGGATAGTCAGGGATTGTGTTTTGTGGGGCAGATTGATGTTAGACGGTTTCTGATGGATAAAATTACCAGTCAGGCAGGAGCGGTGATTGATGTTTCAGGAAAAGTTTTAGGTCAGCATCAGGGTTTGGGATTTTATACTATTGGACAAAGAGAGGGGCTGACCATGCTTAGTAATGGTCCGTGGTTTGTGGTTAATAAAGATTTAAAAAATAATAATTTAATAGTTAGTCGTAATGGAGATGACCCAGCGTTATGGCTTAAACACGCCAGTTTAGAACAGATAACTTGGACGAGAGAGCCTTTGAAAACAGATTGGGCTGGAGAAATCAGTGTGCGTTATCGACATCAACCAGCTAAAGGAACTTTACGCTTAGTAGAGGGTGAATGGCAAATAGAGTTTATGGAAGTACAAAGAGCTATCACTCCTGGGCAGTGGGCAGTGTTTTATGAGGTGCAAGAATTGCGAGGAGCGGGAGTGATTAAACGAGCTTGGTAAAATATTTGGAAAAGTGATATAATGTAAATATGGTTCGACTGAAAAATAATAAATATGCTCAGACCCCTCAAGCTAGCTTAGATTTACACGGTTTTATTTTAGATGAAGCTCAAGAAGAGGTTGTTGATTTTTTAACTGAGGCTAAAAATAAAAATTATCGGTTAATTAGAATTATCACGGGCAAAGGAATTGGTTCTGTCAATGGTCATCCAGTACTAAAGCCGTGGTTAGAAGGCTATTTGTCTAATCATGGTTACCGATGGCGTTTAGCTAAAATAAATGAGGGAGGTGCAGGTGCTTTGGATATATCATTATAAATTTGTAATACAATGAAACTATTTTCTTGGTTGGCAATGCTAGCTTATTTAGGGATAATGGGTTATCAGATAGTAATGGCACCTCATTATTTTAATATAACGATTGACGTTTGTAATAGCCAGACTTTTATTTATGGTGTGATTCCTGTGCCTGGAGCAATGAATAGCTGGTCTTGGGTGGCGATGATTTCTTGGTTGGTTGTGGCTTCACTTCTAGCTTTATCGGTTGGTTGGTTTTCTAGAAAAAGTTTTTTTATAGCAACTTTATTACTATGTGTAACCTTTGGTTTCTTATTAGTTAGAGCTGACATGGATTGTGGGGAGATAGTTAATTGTGGAACTAAATTGCAATCTTCAGTGGACAGAACAATCCAAAAAGCGATTAGTCAATTAGATGAATCAATTTGTTTGGAAATGACAGCGTTGTTTAATAGGTGTAAAAATCAGTTAACTTCCACTGAGCAAGTTAGATGTCAGCAAACTGTAATTACTTTAAAGCGTTATAAAGAAGCAGGTTTAGATATTAGTAAATGCAGTACAGAACCTTTGGGTTGTCGAGTAACAATGTTACAGTTTTATTCGGAAAATTTGTCAGATGATTTAGAAACTGCCAGGTATCAATGCGAACAAAATTTTGGTAAAGCTCAGGTTAGTAAGGATTTGTGCTTAGAATATATACAGCAGTGGCAGGTAGAGGGACGTAAACCGGTGCAATAAATAAGTTTATAAAATTCATAAAGTTTGTAAAGTTCATCAAGTTGAAATGTATAAAATAAGGCTGTGTTTTGTATTTTTTATTTAATGTTAGCTAAATAATGACAGATAAAACTTCTATTGCCAAAGTAGAAGTTTTATGTTAATGTTAGCCCTGTTTGAGTGCTGTTGATAATTCTTAGAGGTACAAAAAATTGAATAAGTTGTTAATCTTTTAACCCACATATTGCGGGTATCGTATAGTGGCTATTATGCTAGCCTTCCAAGCTTGAGAGGCGGGTTCGATTCCCGCTACCCGCTCAGCAAGGTGATTGACTAGTTATTCAATAAGGCCAGGGATTTGCTCATCCTTGAATTATAAACACTGCCACGTCATAGGCAAGTTCTCAATTTAAGCAGATTTAAATTGACTGATCAATTATGTTAACTATCAAATTAGCCCGTAAAGGCAAAAAAGGTTTACCAATGTATCGTTTAATTGTGTCTGAAAAAGGACGAGATACCTATGGTAATTCTTTAGAAATCCTGGGTTCTTATAACCCACACAACAAACAGCTGGAGGTATCAGCTGATCGCATTAAACATTGGATAGAGGTTGGGGCCCAAATGACAGGGACTGTCAACAATTTATTAGTTGACAGAGAAATTATTAAAGGTGAAAAACTTCGTGTTTCTAGATTATCTAAGAAAATGCGAACAGAAATGGCCAAAAAGGTAGCAGCTGAAAAGAAACAAGCCTTAGAAGCTAAGAAGCAAGAAAGTGCTGATGTAACTGAGGCCAAAGTGGTTGCCGAAGAAGCGGCCAAGGCTCCTATAGAGGAAACTCCAGTGGAGAGTGTTGAAGCGGTTAAGGTTGATGAAACTACTGAGACTACCGCTTAAAATCATTTGTTATAAAAAATCTCTCAATTAATTATTGAGAGATTTTTTGTTTAGAGGAATTTCTTTTCGGATATAGATTTTTTCAAACCAGCTTAAAATCTGACAATTTAATAGCAAAATATACGTCGACTGTCCCGCAACTCGCGATAAATCTGGATTGATTTTTTATATGAATAGATTTATTACTCAAACATGCGGTTACATACTCTCCTAATTTCACTATTAAATTAAAACGAATTTAAAGGTTATCAAAAATCTGTATCCTAGGCTATAAACTATTTTTTAACTACGCCTTTTTGAGGACTAGGTAATAATTATTTTGATCTTTACTAAGAGAAACAAGTTTGAGGCCAGAGAGTTTAACTAATTTTATTAACTGGCGTTTGGTAAAAGCGTGGTAGTAGCGTTGATAGTGGGGCGTATTTTTATTTTGCCAACTGAGTAAAATATCGCCAAAATCCATGTGATGTTTTTTGATTAATTTTAATAACCAAAAGCGCCAAATGGTTCGGCGATAACGAGATTTAGACCAGAGATTCCAAACGCTAAGAATAATCACGCCTCGGTCGTTTAGTTTATTTTTTAATTGTTTAAGGGCGTCACGACGAAGGGTTTGACCTGGTAAGTGATGTAAAATGGCAATGGCGGTGATGATGTCAAAATTGTTTTGTGGCAACTGATTTAATTCTAAAATATCACAAGTGGCAAAGGCGACTTGTTGTTGACGACGGTTGTAACTGGAGGCAATGTTAATTAAGTTGGCACTAATATCAACGCCAAGATAGTTGGTATTGTCTGGCAAGTTGTCTAAAAGGCGACCATTACCACAGCCGATATCCATAAGTTTAGCTTCGGTTTCTTGGGGTAAGTATTGGTTGATCAGTTTAATAATTTCCGGCCAGAGCGAGCGTTCGCGACTTTGGCTAAAATCTTCCGCGATGGCTTGATAATTATCATGGACCATTTTTAAAAGACGTTTGCGAGTTTGTTCATTCATAGCAATTTTTTAACTTTGGCATCAGCTAAGACCAGTTTAATTTGATTATAGCTAATAGTTTCTGGTAAAGATTCTTTTAAGGGTTTTAAAATTTCAAAACCGACTTGCTTAGCCATTTTAATAATCAATTCCTGGTTTTTTTTATCTATTAATTTATCTAGACCGATAGGAAGTTTTTTGCCAGCCAGATAGGCGAGGTGTTCGTAAACCGTATTAACGCTAATATCGCGTTGTTTGGCAATATCTTTGGGGGTTAAGCCTTTTTGCAATAATTCAAAAGTTTCTAATTGAGTTAGCTTGGTGGTTAAACTGGCCGTTTGTTTAGATTTTTTAAGTTTTTCTTTGGAATAATCGGTTGTATTAGAAATTAAATGTTTAGCGCCTTTTTGAACGCACCAGTCACAATTACCGCAATGGGGTGCATTGTTTTCGCCAAAATAATTTAAAATATATTGTTGACGGCAACCTTGGTGATAAGCATAATTTTCCATGATATCTAATTTTTGACAAGCGGCGGTGTATTTGTCGGATAAACTTTGACGGTCTAAAACAACTTCATCACGAGGCACGCGTTTTAAAATTAAAACCTCCGAACCTTTGAAGGGTGGTTTGTAATCTAAATGACCGGCTTCGCTTAAGGTTTTTAAAAGAGTATTTAAGGTGGCTTTTTTAGCATTTAGACCAGTAGCAATTTCTTCGATGTTAACTTGCCAACCTTTGGTTAACTGATCAAAATATTTATTTTCCAAACCTGCTAACAGAGCTAATTGTTTTTTGGCTCCGGAGCTTATAGCTGAGGCGGCTTTGTTGAAATCGGTCAGTAATTGCAAAGAAGCTTGGCCTTGTGTTTCTCTGGAACGAGAAATATAACCGCCGCTTTCTAGAATTTTAAGAGCAGTGCCAATCGCCATGTCTGGAACGCTTTCACCTAGCTGGGCTTTAAGCTGGGCATAGGTAAACATTTGACGATTATCGCCATCGGCAATTAAGACATCGTAAACATCTAAAACAGTTTCAACTGGAGGATTATCACCTTTGATAAAAAATTCTCGGAGGTAGCGATCTCGAGAGCTGATAAGTAAAAAGCATAAACTGGCTTTTCCATCTCGTCCAGCGCGTCCAGCTTCTTGATAATAACTTTCAATGTTCGGTGGTAAGCCGTCATGAATAACAAAACGAATATTAGACTTATCAATACCCATACCAAAAGCGTTAGTGGCTATGATAATCGGAGTTTTGTCAGACATAAAATTGTCTTGAATGCGTTCGCGTTCGCTAGCTTCTAGGCCAGCATGATAGGCGGTAGCATTGATACCAGCTTCAGCTAGGTAATTAACTAAATCTTCAGTACGGCCACGAGTGCCGGCATAAATAATACCAGTTGGTTCTGGGAGAGTAAGCAACTGATTAATAATAAATTCAGTTTTGGCGCCCTCAGACATAACAGCAGCCCCGAATTGTAAATTGGGTCGAGCAAAACCGGTAATGATTTGACGAGTGTTATCGAGGTTTAATTGTTTGATGATATCAGTGCGGACTTCCGGGGTGGCGGTGGCGGTTAAAGCGATAATAGTGGGGTGGCCGACAATGTTTAGAGCTCGATTCATTTGGCGGTAACTGGGACGAAAATCATGACCCCATTGACTAATACAATGAGCTTCGTCAACCGCAAATAAAGAGACGGGTAAATCACGCAAGCCTTCTATGAAATCATGATTGTAAAACCTTTCTGGAGCAATATAAAGCAGTTTAAACAAACCGTCATGAGCAGCTCGTAAACGAGCAGTGGCCTCAGCTGGACTGATGGAACTATTAATAAAGGTGGCTGGAACACCTAAACGATTTAAAGAATCGACCTGGTCTTTCATGAGAGCGATGAGAGGTGAGATAACAATAGTGAGCCCATCTAGCATTAAAGCGGGTAATTGATAACATAAAGATTTGCCACCACCAGTAGGCATAACGACTAGGCTAGAAACGCCAGACAAAACATTATCAATAGCTTGTTCTTGACCAGGGCGTAAGCGATCGAAACCGTAATAATGTTTTAGTAAGGACAAGAGTTTGTTTTTGGTTTCTTGGTTCATGATTAAATATGCTGATGGCGATTATAAGCGTCTAGAGTATTTTTGAGAGCGAAGGCGATAGTGAGTGGGCCGATGCCACCGGGCACCGGAGTGAGATAGGCAGCGGCCTCGGCTGCTCCAGGGGCGACATCACCGACAGTTTTGCCTTCGGCGTTTTGACTGATACCGATGTCAATTACAATAACTCCTGGAGCTATTTCAGTTTCAGTGATAATTCCGGCTACACCTAAGGCAGTAATTAAGATATTGGCGGAACGGCTTTTTAAAGAATCGATAGGCAGTGTTAATAATTCTGTTTTGGCACCTTCGGCTTGTAAAAGATTAAGGAGATTGTTAGAGAAAATAGTGTCTTTACCGGCGATGGCAATGGATTTGGTTCGCCAATCGGGATCGGCAGTCTCTAGGCAGGCGAGAACCGCCAAAAAAACTGGAGATAATAAACGACCTGGATTAGAGATGTCTGTTAAGTGACTTAAGGTCTCTGGTGTAAAACCGTCAACATCTTTATCAAAGACGATAGTGGATACCGCTGTGTCAGTGTCAAAATTATACGGCAATGGCAATTGTAACAAAATGCCGTCAATTGCTAGATCGTTATTAAGAAATTTGATAACTTCCAACAATTCTTCTTGGGTGGCAGTAGCTTCTTCTAAGCGGTAGATGTGAGTATCAATACCGACTTCTTTAGCTGTCTTTTCTTTAAGACGGACATAAAGAGTACTGTCAGGGCGGTTGCCGACCAGGATAATCGCCAAATTAGGCCTACTAGCTGGATGTAAATTGATTTCGCCGGCAATACCGTCTTCAATTTGCCGGGCTAATTCTTTTCCGTTGATTAATTCCATATATTTACTTAATTCAAAACAATACTAACATAAACTAGTAATTCGGCAAATAGGTTTATTTAATAGGATACTTAAGACAAAATTTGGCTACCTGTTTCTTAATAACCGTGAGATTGGATTTTTTATTGAGAGTGGCGGCGATAACGCCGGCGATTTGTTTAGCTCCAGCTGGAGTTAGACCACGGGTAGTCATAGCTAAGGTGCCTAAGCGAATACCAGAAGGGTTTAGAGGGCTACGCATATCATTAGGGATTGTGGAGCGGGAGACGGTGATACCAACTTTTTCTAAGCGTTCTTCAGCCTCTTTGCCTGACCAACCACTTTCAGCTAAATCGATAACGAGCAAGTGGGTGTCGGTACCGTCAGAAATTATTTTATAATTAAATTTTTGTAAGCCTTCAGATAAAGCTTTGGCGTTCTTAATACAATTTTTAGCGTAAGTTTTAAATTTACGACCGCTGGCTATTTGTAAGGCGACGGCGATGCCGGCAATGTTATTCATGTGCGGACCACCTTGAAAACCTGGAAAGGTGGCTTTATCAATAGCATTAGCTAAAGCGTGTTTACAAAGAATAATAGCGCCGCGGGGGCCACGTAAACTTTTATGAGTAGTGGTCATAACGACATCGGCATAAGGAAAGGGGCTGGGCAATGCCTGACCAGCGATGAGACCGCCAGTGTGAGAGATATCGGCTAGGAGCTTAGCTTTAACTGACTTAGCTATTTTACCAAAGGCTGGCCAATCGATAGCTCGAGAATAAGCGGAGAAACCAGCGATAATTAATTGTGGGTGACAGTCTTTGGCGAGCTTGGCGATTTTTTTCATATTTAATTGACCAGTCACTGGATCAATCTCGTAGAAAACTATTTTATAAGATTGACCGGAGATATTAACATTGTGACCATGTGACAAATGACCGCCATGAGAAAGTTTTAAAGACATTATGGTATCGCCGGGTTTTAAAAGCGCTTGATAAATAATTAAATTAGCCGGGCCTCCAGAGAGTGCTTGGACATTAGCGTGTTCGGCGCCGAATAATTTGCAGGCGCGAGTAATGGCCAATTGTTCCAGCTTATCAACTATGGTATTGCCGGGGTAATACCGTTTACCGGGATAACCTTCGGCATATTTATTGGTAAAGACTGAGCCTAAAACTTCCAAAACTTCTTTGGGTGTATAGTTTTCAGAGGCAATGAGATTAATAGTGGAGCTTTGTCTTTTGGCTTCGTCTATCAACAATTTGGCGACTAAGGGGTCTTTAGTTTTGATGGACATATTTGTTGCATTAATTCTTTAGTGTCAGTATAACCTAAATTAACAGCTTTGGCTAAATTAGTACAGGCCTCTTTAGGCTGGTTTAATTTTAAGTTTATCAAAGCCTTAAGATAGTAATTTTCACCATTTTGGCTATCCAAAATGATAGTTTGGTTAATGCTAGACAAACCAGCTTGATAAAGATTGGCTTGTAATTCAGTTTTAGCGAGTAATCGCCAGGGGTCAGCACTGTCGGTATTTTCTTGGGTGGCGATAGTTAAAGCTTTTAGAGCGCAAGGCAGATTTTGTAGTTCTAGACAAACTAAGCCTAAATTATTATTTAAAACTTTATCTTGACTGTTAATGGCGACGGCTTCAGCAAAATAATTTTTAGCCTCAGTGGTTAGACCAGCGTTTAAATATACTTGCCCAAGCATGCCTAAAGTAAAAGAAGATTTAGGATTATTTTTTAGGCTATATTCCCAAATAGTTAAATCATTACGCCAAACAGAGGATTGTTCTCTGGTAATAAAAATAAAAATTATAGCCAAATTGATTAAACCTAAACTTATTAAACGATAATATTTTTTTGGTAAAGTTTGTAGATAAGAAAAGGCGATAACTAGTGGACCAAGGGAGGCGAGATAAAGATAGCGATCAGCTAAAAAAGGCGTAGAATAATTATTAAACTTTATCATGGGTAATAAACAAATGATAAACCAAATAAGCCAAAAACGATATTCACGATTTTTAATAATTTTAATTAGAGCAATTATTAGTATTCCTAAAAAAGCATAAGCATAAATTTCCCAAGACAACCAATTATAAAATTTGGCTGGATAGCCGTAGGGATAATATAGATTGATGGGTACAAAAACTTTAGTTAAGTGAGCGCCTAGAGAATAAAAAATTAAAACTATTTTGTCTAAGATGTTGTAATTAGGCAAAGTGGCATCTGGTAAATGAGAAATTTGTCTAATAATTAAGGCAATAACACCGAGCAGGGCAGAAAAAAGCCAAAAAAATAATTTTTGATAAAAATTGTGAACGGTGATTTTTTTATTGATTAGCCAGTCTAAACATAGCATTAAAATTGGTAAGATAACCAAAGAAACCTTGCT
>PFAM01000013.1:116375-135795 GCA_002778705.1 Candidatus Falkowbacteria bacterium CG10_big_fil_rev_8_21_14_0_10_37_14
AGACTCTTGTAAATAGTTAAAATAATAAAGCAGGGCAGTTAGGCCAAAACTAGCTGAGAGTAGTGTGCTTGAGCTTGAGAGCCAGTTAACTGCTTCGGCATTAGTTGGCAAAATAGCCCAGAAAAAAGCAGTGAGATAAGCCGTTTTGATTCCGGATATTTTTTTAACTAGAAGATAAACCAAATAAACATTAAAGAGGTGCCAGAGCAAATTAAATAAATGAAAGCCGATAGCGCTTTGTCCAAATAGTTTGTATTCTAAACCAAAAATTAAAGTGGTGAGGGGTTGATACATGCCCAAGGGGTTTAGTACTGGCGTAAACAGGTGTAAAAGATTTGTGAGAGCTAAGTTTTTAACAAAAAAATTAGTGGTGATTTGAAAGTAATCATCCCAATAAACAAAACCGTTTAACAAGGCTGGTTGCCAGGCTAAAGCAAAGGCGATCAACAATAAACAAAGAGGCAAATATTTTTTTATTGACACCATAACTGTAATATTTTTTTGTCTAAATCAGGAATTTTTTGTAAAGACCAGCAATAGATAGTTTGATAATCTTTTGCTTCTTTTTTGTTAAGCCCTAAAGCGTTGGTATAGGCGGTGGCGGCTAATGAGTAGTTTTTTAGATAGGCGTAGGCTAGACCAAGATTATAATGATACAGGCTAACTTCTGGCTCTAGATTGACGGCTTGAATAAAATTATTAGCAGCAAATTGGTAATGTCCAAGACACTGCATTTCTATAATACCTAAGAGGTTGTAATTTTCAACATAGCGAGAGTCTAAGGCAACGGAAGTTAAAGCGAGAGCATAGGCATCTGGACAATCTTTACTGGTATAAAGCGCCCCGGCTAGACGGCCGATAATTAAGCTGTCGTCCAACTTGGTTTTGGAGGCTTGTTGCCAGAGATTGATTTCAGAAGACCAGGTTGGGGCGTAGCTCCAGCTAGCAGTAAATAAAACGACAACGATAATTAAAAAATAAATCAGTTTAAATTTGAGCGCTTTAGTGGGCTGGGATAACCACCAGGCCAAGGGCCAAACAAATGCCAGGAGCGCTAAGTAATTATAGCGATCGGCGCCTAGGGTGGTGATGTAGGGAGCTAGTTGAATACTGAAAATAATACTAGCGGTAAACCAGGCGGTAACAAACAAGATCCAGGGTTGTTTTTTTAAGTACAGTAATAAACCAAAGAGTGGAAATAAAATTAAACTCAACCAAACGTTCCAGGGTAAAAAAACAGTGGAAGTTGGGTGAGTATAAAAAGGGCTAAGATTAAAAGGCCAGACTAATAATTTTAATTGCCAAAGATAGGCGTAAGCAATTAAGCCCAGTTTTTCTAAGTCGGCGTAAATACTAAAAGTGGTGGTGCCGACAGATTGTCTGGCTAAAACAGCGACGAAGCCAATAGCTACAGAGATTATTAAAAAAGGGATTTTTTCTAAAAATAATTTTTTCTTGTCGGGTCTTTGCCACCAATAATCAGCGATTAAAAATAACAGTGGCAGGGCGACGGCCGAAGCTTTAGTTAAAACAGCTAAAATAAAGAAAGTAAAAGTTATTAGCCAATAACGTTTATAACAAGTGGTTAAATAATGATAGTAGGCGACCAGCGAAGCCAGGCTAAAGGTGGCTACTAACAAAGTACTACGAGCCGAAATCCAGGTGTAGGCCTCTACTTGAGTGGGCCAGAGCATAAAAAAAGCAGCAGCTATTAGGGCTGTAGAACGTTTACGCCAAAGTAAAAAGGTTAGCCAAAAAACCAAAGCGCCGTTTAGACAATGTAATAATAAATTATCTAAGCGGAAGACCCAAGGCGCCAGACCGAATATTTTGTACTCCAAGGCAAAGGATAGGGTGGCTAAGGGTTGATACATCGCTGTGTAAAAACTGGTAAAAATGACCGGTATTTTTTGTATGGTAAAAGTGGTAACTTGAATATTTTCTGGGATTTGCTCGGTATCGTCCCAAGTGAGTAGAGGTTGATTTAAAGCACTGGAGGCTATTAAAAAGCATAAGACGCTTAAAACGACCATTAAAATTATAGACCAAGATGATTTTAAATCACGCATAATTTCTTGACCATGTATTCATTAGACAGGCGATAGCCGAAGCGACGATAATAATGACGAGTGCCGACACCGGCAATGATAGACATGTTGGTATAACCACCGGCTAGTGCTAATTTTTCAGCTTGTTCGATTAAGAGGGTGCCTAATCCCCGATGTTGAGCGTTGGCTTGTTTGCCTAAAGCGGCGAGATTGCCATAAATATGAAGTTCTCTAAGCATGGCGGTTTTAGAAGTTTGAGGTAAGCGTAGCCGCAAAAATCCGTAGAGCACATCGTCTGCATCTTCGTATGACAAAAAATATTCGCGAGCTCCTGGTGTATCAAAGCGTCTGGCCGTTAATAATAATTGACTCAACTGAGCTGGTTTACCTTGAGCTTCACGGCAACGAATACAACGACATTTAACACCTTGATTTTTTAAGACTTGACGCAGGTTGGTAATGAGATTGCCGGCCTCAATGGAATCGCCGGGGATATCACGAATTAAGCGGATGATCCGACAAGTTGGTGGGGTGCGTTTTTTACAAAGCTTGATTAGGTCGCTTAATTGTTCGTCGCTGTATGGTTGATATTTGCCTTGCTTCCACCAATCGTAAAGTAAGCTGCCTTTGGTAACGACGGTGGGATAAAATTTAAGTTGATCTGGGTTGAAGGGGTTAGGCGTTAAGTTTCCTGTTAACAATTCTTGCAATTGTTTTTTAGTAAAACCGGCTTTGGCTGGTCTTTGTAAGGTGATAGTGTCGGTTTCTTTAGAAAATAAACCATCAAACATTTCGTAATCATGTTCTGGAGTAGAGCCGGGCAAAGCGGGCATAAAATGATAAGTAATTTTGAAACCAAAACTACGCGCTAGCTCGCTAGCCATAACAACATCGGCAACTGTAGAACCACGATTATTTAATTTTAAAATCTGATCATCAATAGCTTGGACACCCAGCTCGATGCGGGTGGCACCTAAATCACGCATTTGTAATAATTCTTTGGCGTCGATGTAATCAGGGCGAGTTTCTAGAGTGATGCCGATTAAACGATAGACGGCTGTTTCGTTAAGATGTTGTTCTGCTTTAAGCCAAACGCGCAAGTCGGTTAAACTAGCAGAAGCTGGCAATGGCTGGCGCTTAGTGTTTTGGCTATGAGTGTTGGCAGCAAAAAAACAACTGGCGATATACCAATACTGATATTTTTTTGGCAAAAAAGACCAAGTGCCACCAATGACAATTAATTCTATTTTGGTGGGGTAGTGGCCGTTAGCTTCTAGGGCCTTAAGACGATAATGAACTTGTTCAACTGGCTTATAATGGCAGTGAGCGGCGCGCATCACCGCCGGCTCATTGGATAAATAACTGCGTGGAACATTGGGCTGGTTAGGGCAATAAGCGCAATTACCGGGGCAGGCATAAGGTTTAGTTAAAACAGCCACAGCAGCGATGCCGGACATAGTTCTGACAGCGCGTCTAGTTAAGAGTAAGCGCAATTTAGCTTTAGCCTGCGAGTCCGGGAAAGACGCTAAGGCGGTGATAAGCTGGGCGTTAGTTGGTTGAACACAACGCAACTGACCGGCTAGTTGTTTTTTTAATTTAGATAAGGCGACTTTGTCCGCGCTAGCAGCGGTGAGCATCGGCTCTATAAAATTATGTAAGTATGGCAATGACTTGGCGTGTTTCATGAAAAATGCTATAATATAAAGTAGCCTAAAATTAGGCGATTGTTATTGATATTTAAACATAAAATTATGAGAAAAACAAGCGTAAGAAAATTGGCGCTGGCTATAGCCATGATGGTGGTTTTACCGCTAGCTACTCACGCCAAAACCAATGTTAATTTAACTCAGGTTATTTTACCGGCTGAGCAAACTATTGTAGGTAATTACTATGCAGCCGGGAATGTAATAAATGTGGCTGGGCATGTAACTGGTGATGTGATGTGTGCCGGTGAGCAAGTATTTATAAGTGGTCAGGTCGATGGCGATGTATTGTGTGCCGCTAAAAAACTAGTAGTAACTGGTAATGTTTTAGGTAGTGTGCGTGGGATAGCCAATTTAGTTAGTATAGAGAATGGAGTTGGCAGAAACTTAACGGTGTTAGCTTCGCATTTGTATTTAGCGACTAATTCTGTGGTAAAAATGGATGCTATGTTTTTAGCTGCTGAAGTTAATTTATTAGGAACAGTGGATGGAAATGTTTATGGTGGAAGTAGTAGAGTGGCATTGGCTGGTCAAGTTGGTAAGAATGTAGAATTGGTTTTAGAAGATGGAAATTGGAAGGGGAATACAGCACCATTTTTTGTAGATAAGGCTGGCAAAGTTGGAGGCAATATAACTTATGAAGGTCGTTATGATGTGGATTTGGCAGATCGTTTAAATATTGCTGGACAAATTGTTAAAAAACAGGGTGATGGCATGTATTTTAATCCGATGAAATCCATGATGAACACTTGGATGTGGTATAAAGTTATTTGTATTTTTGGTGCTCTGATTATTGGTTTGTTGATTATGCTGTTGTTTAAAAAGCAGGTAGTACATTTGGCGGACAAGATGGTGGAAAAACCGATGATGAATATCGGTTGGGGTTTACTCCTGATTTATTTAGTGCCATTCTTGGTGGTGTTTTCGGCTATTACCATAGTTGGTTTACCGCTGTCAGTGATCGTTGGGTTGTTGTGGATTGCTTGTGTAATGCTAGCTAAACCGTTAATGGCTATTGTGGTAGGTATAGTAATTTTAGGTCGTTATCGTTATAAAGTTGCTAAAGGTAAAACGAGACCGGAAGTGATGAATCCAATTGCTACTATGGTTTTGGGGGTGGCAGTAACTTATTTCTTGTTTACTATTCCCTTTGTCGGGTCGGTATTGGGATTAATTGCTGTGGCCTGGGTGATCGGTGCGGCTTGGATGTTAATGAAAGATTTGAGCTTGAAGAAATAAAAATCTTGTTTAAAGGCCTCTCTGGTAATTATCAGAGAGGCCTTTTTTATTGATTTAATGTCGAAAAATAAGTAAATTCGGAAATTCCGAAAATAGCTTTGGTAGGCTATTTTTATTAGATATTTATAAGAAAATTTAGTATGCCGGAAATTCCAGCATACTGCTAGGGGAATATCGCATAAAGAAATGGAACAGGTGTTGCGGGAGTAGCTTTTTAAGTTTAATCAAAAGTTGATTAGTTGACAAAGATCTGGACAGTCTTGCGGGGGGGGGCGAGTATATGTTAAAATGATAACATATGAAAAAAGTACAAGCCTTTACCCTTATCGAGCTTTTAGTCGTTGTCGTCATTATTGGCGTCTTGGCAACCTTAGCGACCGTGGCTATTTCTTCAGCGCGGGCTAGAGCCAGAGATGCCAAAAGAATTAGTGACCTCAAACAAATCTCGACAGCTTTGGAGTTGTATATGGCTGATGAGAACTCTTATCCAACTTATGTTACTCCTGGCCAACCAATGGTGGGTTTAACTTCTGGTAAGACTTATATGAGTAAGGTGCCGAATAATCCAACGCCCAGAGCGGAGGGTGTTTGTGGTAATTCGGATTATCAATATTCTGGTAGCGGCGATGATTATTCGCTTTTGGGCTGTGTATCTAAAGATACCGGAGGAGCGACCGCGGGGTTTATTAATTATGGTAAGAATGGGGTAGTGAGGAATGATGGGTTAGTGGCCCGATGGTTTACTCCGGGGTATAATAGCGCTACTTTAGCCAGGGATTCAAGTGGGAATGGAAATGATTTTACTGTTAATGAAGTAGCGCTTGTCGCTGATCATAATAATAGAGCCGATGCAGCTTATTCCTCTGGTGCTGATGGAAAATATTTATATATACCAACCATAAATAATTTTGTAATACCAGGGATTTATGGTTCAAGCGGTAAGGCGACTTTTAATGCTGGTTTTAAAATGGTTACTTCAGAAGGTTTACAAACTATTATTAGAAAGAGTGGTGAATATCAAATATTTGCTCATGGCAATAATTTAACTGCTTATTTTATTAGTGGTAGTACGCTTTATTGTATTTCATCTAATGTTTTTGTGCTTGGCAATTGGTATTTTGTGACAATAGTTTATGATAATAATGAACCTAAGGCAAGCAAGGGAAAATTGTATGTAAATGGTCAAAAGCAAGACTTTGGTTGTGATTATGGGGGTGCTTTTACTTATTTGTCACCAGCAACCAATATTACGTATACGTTAGCTGACCCCAACGGCACTATTAGATACATGAATGGGCCAATGGATTATTTTGATATCCGTGGTGGTATAGTGATGACTCAACCAGAGATTACTACTTTGTATAATACTTGGTTGAATCAATAATTAAACAAAATAATAAACGCAGAGTATTTATGCTTTGCGTTTATTTTGGATGTTAAAGTTTATATAGGAGTAAACAATACAAAAATATCATTACGAATTTTAAAGGTTATCAAAAATCTGTATCATAACTTTTAATTGTTTACAAAGTTTTTTTGTTATTGCCAGAAAATCATTATTGTTTTATGATTATGGCATTATGATGTTAAACCAATTAACCATTGCTGAGGTGCGCCAGAAATTGGATGCGGGAGAAATCAGCTCGGTGGACTTAACCAAAGCTTGTTTGAAACAAATCATCAGCTCAGATGAAGTGTTGCATGCTTGTCTTTTGGTTGACGAAGAGGGGGCTTTAATGGCTGCCACGGAAGCTGATAAACGGTTGGCTGACGGGAAAAAGGGGGCACTACTTGGTATTCCATATTTAGCCAAAGATAATATCTTAACTAAAAATCTTCGAACTACAGCAGGGTCAAAGATGTTAGCTGATTATGAAGCACCGTATGATGCCACAATCATTGCTCGCTTAAAGGCTGAGGGGGCGGTGCTACTTGGTAAAACTAATTTGGACGAATTTGCACATGGATCTTCTACTGAGACCAGCTATTTTGGACCGACTAAAAATCCTTTTGATTTATCTAAAACTCCAGGCGGTTCATCGGGGGGTAGTGCGGCAGTGGTGGCGGCCGATATGTGTTTGTTTGCTTTGGGCACTGACACGGGCGGATCCATTCGTCATCCGGCGGGATTTTGTGGAGTGGTGGGTTTGAAGCCGACCTATGGTCGTTGTTCGCGTTTTGGTCTAGTGTCGATGACTAGCTCAACCGATGTGCCGGGAGTTTTAACTAAAACGCCTTATGATGCCAGCCTGGTTTTAGAAACTTTGGCCGGTTTTGATGTGCATGATAGCACTTCGGTTAAATTGGATAGCGAACTATATCATGAAGCGGAGGCGGATTTTAAAAACTTACGAATCGGAGTGCCGGCGGAGTTTATGGATAATTCTGTGGCTGAGCCGATTAAAGAGGGAATTCGAAAAGCTATAAAAACTTTGGAAGCTTTGGGGGCGACGGTGTTGGAAGTGAGCTTGCCTCATGCGCACTATGGTGTGAGTGTTTATTATATTATTACGCCATCAGAGGTTAGTTCTAATTTAGCACGGTTTGATGGTATTCGTTATGGACATCGGGCTGAAGCGACCGGTGATTGGTTGGAACGATTAGTGAGTGCGCGTGGTGAAGGATTCGGTGCGGAAACTAAACGACGAATTATGCTGGGGACCTATACTTTGTCGGCGGGATATTATGATGCTTATTATTTACAGGCGCAAAAAGTGCGAACTTTGATAGCTAAAGATTTTATCGAAGCTTTTGCTAATGTGGATATTATTTTAGCGCCGACAACGCCTAAAAATGCTTTTAATTTAGGTGAACAATCTAAAGATCCTTTACAAATGTATTTGGAGGATGTCTTTTTAACACCGGCTTCTTTGGCGGGTATTCCGGCAGTGGCGATGCCGAGCGGTTGGGATGGTAATTTACCAATCAGCTTGCAACTAATGGCAAATAATTTTAATGAGGGGCGACTCTTGGCAGTAGCACAAAAACTTTATGAAGCTTTGGCAATTAAAAAAAGACCAGTTGTCTGTTAAAGAATTTTTAAAGGGTTGGTGGTGGTTGACGGCGATTGTCTTAATCGCTGTTGTTATTGTCGCTTATCAAATATTGATTGTTAATGAGATAAAGCGAACTAAATGGAATAAACTTTTGGCCACTAATAATGTGGGGGCTGAGTTGGCGAGTAGTCCTTTAAAGCCGATACCGGGATTTTCTAAAGATGATATTATCAGCGGTAATTCGTCAGCTAAGGCTAGGTTAATTATGTACATTGATTTTACTTGTCCTTTTTCGGCAGAATTATTTCAGACCTTGAAGTTGGCTCGCGCGGAACACGGAGATAATTTGGCGATTGCTTGGCGGATGTTCCCGTTGGCTGGGCAACAGGATGCTAATTCAGCAGCCACGGCTTTTATTTGTGTGGCCAAACAGGGCTATACTGATCAAATGATGGAAAAATTATTTTCTATGCAGGTGACTGGGGAATTCGCTCCGGCTAAGTATCGACAGGTGGCTTTGGAATTGGGAGTTAAACTTGATAATTATGATGAGTGTGTGGAGTCGGCAGAAACGTTAGCGAGTATAACGGTGCAGAAAAATGAGGCTGAAATGGCCGGGGTAATCGGAACTCCGCATACTTTTACTGTCCATGGTAATTATCCGGGGGCATTACCGATGGAAGACTTTACCGATAGTTTGGGAGTAAAAAGACCAGGTTTAAAGAGTATTGTTGACAAGATGCTCTTAAACAAGTAATATCTTTTTGTCTCTAATAAGAAATAATAGCCAGTAAAAATGGCTAAAATAAAGTTTTTTAATAGTAAATTTGATTTAGGAGGATTCGCCTAGTGGCCTATGGCGCATGCTTGGAAAGCATGTTTACCGAAAGGTATCGAGGGTTCGAATCCCTCATCCTCCGCATTGATGAAAAATCGCTTTTAATTGGCGATTTTTTGTTATATTTTCTTTATCTTTTTCGCTTAATTATTATAAAATACCTGTTCTTGCTAAAGTGGGTTTTTTGGAGTAAGATGACTTCACTAAAAGCATTGATTAATTAAATAATTAAGCTAAGTTTATGTCATTTATAGAAAATCTAGGTTGGCGTTATGCCACCAAAAAGTTTGATGTTGAGAAAAAAGTTACAGCAGAAAATTTGGAAAAGATTTTGGAAGCGATGCGTTTAGCACCGAGCTCTTTTGGCTTGCAACCTTATCATTTTTATGTAATTGCCAATATTCCAGAAAATCAAGAAAAACTACAGGCCATTAAGACGGCATCTTGGGGTCAAGCGCAAATTGATACTTGTTCGCATTTGATTGTGATGGCCGGGCGTAATGATTTGATGGCTGTTAAAGATGAATATTTTGAATTGGCTTCAGGTGGCGATGTTGAAGTGCGCACTAAAATGGTTGATTATGAAAAAATGGTGGCTGATTTTGTGTTAAAAGCGACAGTGGAGTGGTCTAAAAAACAGGTTTATATCGCTTTGGGTTTTGCTATGGCAGCTTGTGCTGAACTAGCTATTGATAGTTGCCCCATGGAAGGTTTTGATGGACAAAAAGTGGCGGAGATTTTAGGTGTGCCGACTAATCATGAGAATACGGTATTCTTGCCGATTGGTTATCGTTCGACTGATGACACACCACGTCGTAAAACTCGTTTTGCTAAAGATCAATTGTTTACAGAGCTTTAGTTATAAATAAGTGAAGCACAAAGCAACCTGAAATTATTGAGTTGCTTTGTTTTAGAAGGGTGTTATAGTATAGGTACAAATTAAATCTATGTCTAATGAAAAAAAGTGTATAAGTGCCGGCGGCACTTCCGGGGGAATTTATGGCCTAGCTTTTCTCGGGGCTCTAGTCTATTACATTCAACAGGCTGAAACTTTTTGGATGGGTTTTTTGGGCGTCTTAAAAGCAATTATTTGGCCGGCGATGTTGGTTTATAAATTTTTGGAATTTTTTAAGATGTGATTTTTTATTTTATAAATTAATCAAAAATCTATGCCTCAATTAACAGAAAATAGCACTTGGATTTTATTATTAGCTGTTATTTAGATTTTGCTGTGAAAGGGTTACACCTTGTGGAAGGTGCTGTGTTGAAAAGAACTAGCTTGGTTTATTGCCTTGTTCGTAGTTAACACTTTAGGCTTATTGGAAATTCTTTGCATCTTTTTGTTTAATAAGTAACAATAGAAAAAGATAGAATAATTTTATGAAAAATTTAAAAGTTTTAGCGTTAATGCAGGCTTTAGGGGTGGGGGTTTATATAACTTTAATAGCTACATTTTTTCAATACGCCTCTATATTTTCTGGTGAAGATAATTTTTTCAGTCCTATTCTTGCTCTTTTATTGTTTGTGCTGTCAGCTGCTATTACCAGCTCGCTAGTTTTAGGTAAAGCGATTTTAATGTATTTGGAAAATGAAAAATTAGAAGCCGTAAAATTGTTTGGTTATACTTTGGGTTGGTTGTTTATACTCACTATTTTAGCTTTATTTTTGCAAATTATTTTTTGAGCTTGTAATTTTTAGTATTTTATGTTATGGTATGTACAGATCTTTGTAACAATTTTAGAGAGGCTGTATTATGAGTTCGATTATTAACGGTGTAGTGATTGAAAAATTGCTAATGCATGAAGATGATAGGGGTATTCTGATTGAAGGTTATCGATCTGATATTAACCCAGGCTATGTTCCGGCAATGTTTTATGGAAGCTTTACATATGTTAAAAAAATGCGTGGTCCACATGAGCATAAAAAGCAAACTGATTATTTTGTCTTTCTTGGTCCTGGAACTGTAAATTTTTATTTGTGGGATAATCGTCCTAAAAGCTCGACTTATGAACTTAAAATTAAGCTGACAGCAGGTATAAATCGACCTTACAAAATTATTGTTCCGCCGGGGGTAGTGCATGGTTATGTAGCGACTAGTGAAGTTCCGGTTTTATGTCTTAATTTTCCTGACAAACTTTATGGTGGAATAGGTGGAAAAGAAAAAGTTGATGAAATCCGCCACGAAGAAAGTGCTTATTCTAAATTTACATTTTGGTAAACAATAGCGCTCCGATTATCGGAGCGTTTTTATTAAACTATGGTTTGGTCATTTAAAGGTTGAATAGTCTGATCAAATTTAGTGAGTTGGCGACGTTGTTGATATAATATCACGAAGGCAATCAAAGATAATAAACCACTGATGATAAACGGCCAGGTGTGATGAGTAGTAAATAAAGCGCCGGCGGTTAAAGGGCCAATAATCATGGCTAGCGACATCATGCCAGTTAGGGCGCCTAAGATTTCGCCTTTGCGATCACCACTTTGTCCAGCGATTTGTGAGGTAAAGACGACACGTAAAACTGATTGGGCAAAAGTAATGCCGAGTAATCCGAAAATAAAGACTGATAATGAAGAACTGGCAGAGAGTAAAAAGCCAATAGCAAAAACGGCGGTCATAAAGATTTCTAAATCGCGTTCTTTAAATTTTTTCAGCCAAAATTTTGGTAATAACCAAGCTTGGTTTAAAATAATTATCACGCCGACAGCGGTCATAAAGATACCAGCAGCTGAAGCGCCATAATTAAAAACCTTGTCTAAATATAAAGCAAAAATAGATTGTTGCATGGACACGGCTAAGCCAAATAAGAACCAAACAATGAAGCTTATTAAGAATTTTTTTTCTTTAACGATTCTAATTATTGGAGCCAGAGGGTTAAGTGAAATTCTATGTTCACTATTTTTATTAAGATGTGATTCTGGTAAATTAAAGTAAGCATTAATGGCGTTTAAGGTAGCTAGAGCACCGACAAACCAGAAGGGGAATGTGGGAGACACTTGACTTAAAAGACCACCAATGGCTGGGCCTAACACAAAAGCCGTACCAAAAACGGCGCCAATTATGCCAAGATTTTTAGTGCGTTCTTGTTCATTTTTGGCGATATCGGTTAAATAGCTTTGAGCTGTTGAAAAATTACCAGCAGCAAGGCCGTCGATAATGCGACCAATAAATAGAAATAAAATACTGTGAGCACTAGCGAAAACTAACCAACCTAAGGCGGTACTGCAAATGCTTAAAATCATAACAGGGCGACGACCAATTTTATCTGACCAAGAGCCGATAATTGGCGCGCTGAAAAAAGAAAAGAAAGCAAAGACGCTGAAAAGCATGGTGATTGTAAAAGCAGAAACACCAAAAGACTCAACATAAAAGGGTAAGGTGGGGATGATAATACCCATACCTAAAACATCGATAAAAACTGTGGCAATAATGACAAATTTTTTATTCATAGGAATTTAGAATACATTATTATTTTTGATTTGGCTAGAGTTAGTCATTGCTTAAAAAATAATAAAGTGCTATAAATAATAAAAAGATACTTTTATGACTTATTATAAACAATTATTTTTAATTATCGGTATCGTGGTTTTAGCTGTGGTTATTACTTGTTCACGGATTATTTTTCAAACATTGAATAGATCTGTGCCGGGTGAGGTGGCTGGTGAAAAAATTATTCAAATGGAAAAACCAGTTGAAGTAATGTCAACACCGTTTGTCGTGACTTGTGATTGTGAGAAAAATTTTGATGAGCCTATTGATGTGGTAATAGAAGGTAAAGTACTGGCTAATTTTGTTGGCGGTTTAGATTTTGGATTAACTAGTGATAAAACCATAGAAGGTAAAAATAAATTTTATATCATAGATGACGGACAACATCCGGTAGAAATTAATAGTTCCGTTAGAGTGGAGGGTCAGGCGGCTGGAGTAACTTGTGCTTATGCTAATACGGTGTTTGGAGAATGCTCACTTGAAGTAGAGGCTGTTAAAGTTATTAAATTATAAAATACTTTGAATATAAAATAAAACCCCGTTAAGGGTTTTTATAATGGCTGGTGCCAACATTTTAAACAGCGAGCTTCATATTTTTCAGCATCGCCAGGATCAACAATGCTGGCGCCGACAAAAAGCTTAAAAGTTTTAGTTGCTTCTTGACCGCAGTTAAAACATACGGCCGTAAGTTTTTTAACAACATGAGCCATGGCCATTAAATCGCCCATTGGCCCAAAAGTATCACCCCAAGCTGTTTGATCTAAACCGGCAACATAAATACGCAAATCATTTTCCTTTAATAAGGTATTAACAGCTTTGATAATCCAGTTTCCTAAAAAATGAGCTTCGTCAATGATTAAAATAATTGGCTGATGCTCAGAAAGTAATTTAAAAAACTGTTGGCTAGAATTAACGGGGTGAGCTGGATGTTCAGCTAGAGTTTTTGATTTGCCATGATCTAAAAAACGAGCGCGTACGGTATCTTGCCTAGTGTCTCTGAGGGGTTTTATAACCAAATAGGATAATTTGGCGTATTGAGTCCGTTTGATAATTCTAATTAACTCTTCGCTTTTCCCCGAGAACATTGGTCCAGTAATCACTTCTAAATAACTCATAAAGTCTCCAAAATAAAAGGAACGATAATTTAACTATAACAGCAGTTTTGACTCTGTCAAATGCAGGTGTAAATTTGACTAATTTTTTTTAAATGCTATTGTGTATTGGTAGTTCTTTATTAATTTTATAAGGGGTTTTTGTGAGAGTTTTTTTAGATAATGATAAAAAGGAGTTTACTATTGTAATGTCTCAAGCGGAGATATTTGATTGGCGTGATGAAACAAAAGAAGCTTGGGTTTTAAATGCTGTAGATGGTTTAACGCCTATTGGTAAAAAAATAATTTTAAGCTTAGCACCTAGTGGTTCGGGATTTATTTTATGGCCAAATTTTGTTCAAGACAAAGAGCATTGGACAGAAAGCAGGGTTATAAAATTAAAATTGGCAAATTATAGCCAATTAAAAGATGAATGTTGTTTTAGTAGAATAACAATTTGCAAAAAGTTTGAAGACTTTGAAATTTATTTTAGTATTGTTCCTGACATAGAGGTTTAATTGTATTAACGGACTGTAACAGTCCGTTTTTTTTAAGCTGATTGTAAATAATTGGACTTTAGATATATTTTTGCTACACTAAGAAGATGTTTAAGGTTTTAATACACAATCCAAAAGGGCGCCGTTTTTTGCGATTAACCTCGATAATTTTAGGGCCAATTATTTTTTGTGCTGTAACGCTGTCTATTTGGTATTTGTGGCCAAAATCTGTGGCGACGATTAATGAAACAACGGTCTTAAGTCAATTGTCAAAAGTAATGGTGTTGCCAGATAATTCGGCTAAAATAGAGTTGATTACTGACATTAACAAACTTCAGGGCCGTTTTAGTACTTATACTGAGCAAGCTACCGGCAATTATATCATAACTTTCCCTATAGCTGGTAAGGCGGTATTGTTTGATGCTCGGCGTCAAACAATTATAGCTCTTGAAGCAGTGCAAGCTAGTTCAAGAGAAGTTTTAGCTATTTTAGAGTTGCGTAATGGCAGTAATGATCCAGGCAGAGCAGCAGCTTGGGCTAAAAAACTATCTGTTGAATATGACATTGTTGATATTAATCAAGCAGTTAAAAACGATTATGGTCGTAATATTATAGTAAATTTGAAGGGTGAAACTGCGAATAATACAGCAGAAGTCTTAGCTAAAAAATTACAGGCTGAGGTAATCAACGAATTGCCATCGGGTGAGAGATCAAGTGTGGCTGATTTTTTAGTTATTGTGGGTTTTTAGACAGTGTCTTGCTCTTTAGCTTTAAGTGTATTAAGATAGTGAACACCCCCATTTTTCTGTATTTTTTATCTAATATGAAGCTAAAAATAGAGTTGAAAAATTTATCCACCAATTACACACAATGGCTTCGTCAAGAAGGCTACCATTTTGTAAACGATAGAAGAACTGGTAAAGCTAGTTTTATGAGATCTTTAGCGCGGGGTAATTATCCTCGTTTTCATGTGTATATGAAAGAAGATGGTGATAATTTGTGGCTAGATTTACACTTGGATCAAAAAGAGGCTAGCTATGGCGGACAACATATGCATAATGGTGAATATGCTGGTGATTTGGTAGAAGCGGAAATTGCTCGTTTAGCAAATTCTTTAGGAATTTCGGTAAACGATTTTAATAATACTGAAACGCCAAAGGAGGTAAAAAAATTACCAGAAGCTTATAGACCGACCGTTGAACGCACTCGTTTTAGCGGTAAGGGTTTCCCTTTTGCGCACAGTAGCTTGGAAGATTATGTGACGCCACCACCCATTGTTAAAAAATGGTGGCAAATTTTTAAATAACTTATGAATCCTTCTGATGAAATAAAATCCAAGCTGGATATAGTTGAAGTGATTCGTGAATATATCCAGCTTAAACCGGCGGGCACCAACTTTCAGGCTGTCTGTCCTTTTCATAACGAAAAAAGTCCATCTTTTGTGGTTAGCCCTGAAAAACAAATTTGGCACTGTTTTGGCTGTAATAAAGGTGGAGATATTTTTACTTTTATTATGGAAAAAGAAGGAATGACTTTTGTAGAGGCTCTTAGGCTTTTGGCACCAAAAGCTGGGGTGGTACTACAAAATTCTGGATTTAATGGTCAAAATAATTCTTTAAAAACACGTGCACTGGATGTTTTGGAAGCGGCGGCACGTTTTTATGAGCGATTATTAGCGGAGAGTTCGGAGGCCGAAGATGCGCGTAATTATTTAGAAAAAAGAGGTTTAACCAGGGCGGTAATAGAAGAATGGCAAATTGGTTATAGCTCTCTGTCGTGGGATGATTTGCTAGTTTTTTTGAAAGCTCAGGGATTTAATGAGCGAGAAATAGAAACAGCGGGGCTAGTATCCAAAGGGCAGGGTGGCAATCGTTATTATAATCGTTTTCGGGGGCGAATTATGTTTCCGATTTGTGATGGGGCTGGACAAATTGTGGCCTTTACGGCCAGGCAGGTACCGGGACATGAAGATAAAATGGGTAAATATATAAATAGTCCTTCTGGTATTTGTTATGACAAAAGTAAAGTGTTATTTGCTTTAGATAAAGCTAAGCAAGCGATTCGTGAGGCGGGGTTTGCGGTTATTGTGGAGGGGCAGATGGACGCTATTACTTCGCATCAATTTGGTTTTGTTAATACCGTAGCCAGCTCTGGTACGGCTTTGACCGAAGAACAATTAGCGCAATTAAATCGCTTTACTGATACGATTATTTTGGCTTTGGATGCTGATAGTGCTGGGCAGGCGGCAGCCGAGCGAGCTGGGCAAATTATGGGTGAGGCAGATCGACGATTTGTGGAGCGAGAAGATCGCTTTGGCCGATTAAAATCTTTTATTGATCCGCAGAAAAAATATAAACATAATGTTAAAGTAGCTTTAGTACCTGGAGGGAAAGACCCTGATGAGGCTATTCGCCAATCGGTAGAAAAATGGCAGCAAGCTTTGGCGGAGGCTACCAGCTTGGCTGAGTTTTATTTTCAAAGATCACTTAATGGTTTAGATTTATCAAAATTGGAAGATAGAAAAAAAGTGGCTTCGAGATTTTTACCTTTGGTGGCACGCTTTGATGATTTAGATAAGGATTATTGGTTAAGACGACTAGCTGGAGCGATTGACACCGACTCTAAATATCTCTATGAGGCTCTAAACAAAGCTAAGGTGGGGGTGCCAGCTAGACGGCCAACAGAAAGTTCGGTAACAGAAATAGCTAAGCCTTTGAACCGTGAGGAATTATTATCACAAAATATTTTAGCGTTATTACTTAGATTTAGTGCTTATATTAAGTATATTTTGGATTATGTAAGTCCTGATCAGTTGGTTGGAGGGCAATATCAAGCACTTTACAAAGTTTTGATAGTTTATTATAATGAAGAACAGAACCGCGTGGCGGTTGCTTTGCGTAATTTTGTTTTAGATTACAATAATTTTAAATTGTGGCTAAGTGCTCGTAATTTGACTGAAGAGGCTAAAACTTTAGATAAATTGGTTATTTTAGGCGAAAGAGATTATTTTACTTATTCGGATGTACAGGCTGACACTGATTTAAAAGCGATGACAGCTGATTTGCGTAAGAATAGTTTGAATGTTAAGCGTCGGCAGTTATCTCGTTTAATTGCAGTAGAGGAGGCTAATTCTAATAAACAACCAGAAAAAATAAATAGTTTGTATAAAGAGTTGGCAGGCCTTAATGAGGAATTAAGACGATTATTATAATATGAGCCCTACAAAAAATAATAAGAAAGTGTCTAAAAAGGTGGTTCAGCCTATTAAAAGTTTGCGTAATAAGAAACTTGCTAAGGATAAAAAGTCAATGAAAAAAAATATTAAGCCGGTTAAAAAACCAGTAAAGCCTTTTAAGCTTGTCAAAAAGGCTATTAAAGCAATAACCAAGAGTGGTTCAGCGGCTAAACTGATTAAGAAGGATAAGAAAGATTTAGTTAAAAATAAATCAGTGAGCAAAAAGATTGTAAAAGCTACACCTAAAAAAGCGGTTAAGTCTGTTTTGGTGCGAGCTAAAGAACAGCGTGGTAAGGTGCCAGCTAAGTTGCCAGTAGTTTCTACTCGAAGAGGAGGTAGGACTTATAAGGAGGTTGCCAAGGTGACATCCAAAGCAGCAACTAAATCAGTCACTAAAACGATTGTAAAAAAAAACCCTAAAATTGTTATTAAGTCAGGCAAGACTATCCAAAAAAGCAAGCATAAGACTGAGATAAAAACAGAGCCTAAAAAACCTTTTGCTGGCAAACCTTTGATTAAGCGGCCAGCAATACCAGTGGTAGAACCGACTGAAATTGATTTGAAAAAGTTAATTACTAAAGTCAGAACGCGTGGTTTTATTACCGAAACAGAATTATTAGCTGCTTTTCCACAAGTGGAGGAGTATATTTTTAATTATGAATTGTTTTTGGAAGATTTAACAAAAAATAGTATTCAAATTATTGAAGATGGTTCCGGACTACTTGATTTTACTGTTAATGCTAAGAAGAAAGCGGAGGTAGATGAACTTTTAGGAACCGACAAAGATCGTTTAAAATTTGATATTTCTGAGTTGTCGTCTGATTCTATTCAAATGTATTTGCGAGAAATTGGTAAGGTGCCGCTGTTAAATACTGATGAAGAAGTGGAGCTGGCTAAACGCAAAGAAAAGGGTGATAAACGAGCCGAGCGTAAATTGATTGAAGCGAACTTACGTTTGGTGGTGTCTATCGCTAAGAAGTTTGCTGGTACTAAAGGTTTGTCACTTTTAGACTTGATTCAAGAGGGTAATATTGGGTTATTTCGAGCGGTAGAAAAATTTGAATATAGAAAAGGTTATAAATTTTCAACTTACGCCACTTGGTGGATTCGTCAGGCGATTACTCGTAGTTTAGCTGATCAATCTCGCACAATTCGTATTCCTGTTCACATGGTTGAAACGATTAATAAATGCAAACAAGCTCAACGAGCTTTGGTAGCTATTTTGGGTCGTGAACCTTTGCCAGAGGAGATTGCGGCTGAAATGGGAGAGGAACTTGAGAAGGTGCGGTATGTTTTGAAGATTAGTCAAGACACTATTTCTTTGGGAACTAGTGTTGGCGATGATGATGAGGACTCTACTTTGGAAGATTTTATCGAAGATGTGAAAACTGTAACACCGGACCGTGAAGCCGCCCTGCAATTGTTAAAAGATTATGTACACGATGTAATAACTAAACTTAGCCCACGTGAACAAAAGATTTTAGAAATGCGTTTTGGATTAGTTGATGGAGTGGCACACACTTTGGAAGAGGTGGGGTCAGAATTTGATGTTACTCGTGAACGTATTCGTCAAATTGAGGCTAAGGCTCTGGAAAAGATTCAGAAACAGCCGGGGATTATTAAACTCAGAGATTATTAATTGTGGTTTATCCTTGAGAAAACTAGGATCTCTGAAGATGGATATAGGCGATAATTTGATAATGAAGTAGAAAGTAGAGTTATTACT
Organism: Candidatus Falkowbacteria bacterium CG10_big_fil_rev_8_21_14_0_10_37_14; assembly: GCA_002778705.1. GTDB lineage: Bacteria > Patescibacteriota > Patescibacteriia > Patescibacteriales > Patescibacteriaceae > 1-14-0-10-37-14. Next base: position 135,236 of record PFAM01000013.1, read on the forward strand.
GAATGGTACACTGTGTCAATTTTTTGAAGTACGGTTTATATTACTCTACTTTGTTGTTTTTCTTACGCTGTCCTGATTAAAAATTGGGCGGTTTTTTTAATATTATTAATAAATCAAGTACTTAGATACTTAACTACTTGACTATTTTTCAAAAAATATTATAATGTGTCAGTGCGGTATAAATCTTATATTTAGCCGTTGTTCTTTGACTTTCAATTATTATTTTCAGTTTTCTGGTTGTAATAATTGACTATTCCCGGGTAGCGCAGCGGTAGCGCAGTTGACTGTGAACACGAGCCTGTAAAGGCAAAATTTCAACGCAGCTTCCTTGAGTAATCAAGGTCGAAAACAAGGTGAATTGACTGGAAGCCTAAAGCGAGAGCTAAGGTAATCAGCAGCCAAGCCCTAATGAGAGTTAGGGAAGGTTCAGAGACTATCCCGAAAGGGAGTAGGCCCTGTTTACAGGGTCGAAGCGCCTTGCACCTCGATGTAGATTGAGGTGATGATATAGTCCACCCCTTTAGGAAACTATTGGATAAGTGTAATCAATTGGTCGTGGG
>PFAM01000013.1:135852-171360 GCA_002778705.1 Candidatus Falkowbacteria bacterium CG10_big_fil_rev_8_21_14_0_10_37_14
TATTTTAAGAGTTTTAAGTAAAATAAATATCCACGCCGGTTTGTTTCTGTCTTTGATGATTTTTAACAGTAAGAATGTCTAAGCACTATTGATTTTATATAAATTTAGTATTAATTTGAGTGTGCCAAAATGGCAACGGTTTGATGGGTTTATTTTTTAATTTTTAATGGTATGTATCAACAATATAAGAAATATGTGGAGCAAACTCTAGAAACTATTAAAGAAGCTGGTTTGTTTAAAAAAGAGCGGGTCTTAATTAGTCCGCAAGGTGCTAAAATCACTATCGAATCAGGTGAACAAGTGCTTAATTTCTGTGCTAATAATTATTTGGGTTTATCAGCTAATTCGGAAGTGATTGCGGCTGCTAAGCAATCTTTAGATAGTTGCGGTTATGGTTTATCTTCGGTGCGTTTTATTTGTGGCACACAAGATATTCATAAAAATTTGGAAGCTAAAATTTCAGAATTTTTAGGTACTGAAGATACTATTTTATATGCCGCTGCTTTTGATGCAAATGGCGGGATTTTTGAGCCGTTGCTAAATGAGGAGGACGCGATTATTTCTGATGAATTAAATCATGCTTCGATTATTGATGGAGTGCGACTCTGTAAGGCTGAACGCTATCGTTATAAAAACGGTGACATGGCGGATTTGGAGGTTCAATTAGAGGCCGCTAAAAACAAGAGGTATCGTTTGATTGCTACTGATGGAGTATTTTCGATGGACGGGTCGATTGCTAAGTTAGCTCAAATTTGTGATTTAGCTGAAAAATATCAAGCTTTGGTTTTGGTAGATGATAGTCACGCAACGGGCTTTATTGGTCAAACCGGCAGAGGTACGGCTGAACACTGTCAGGTAATGGGGCGAGTGGATATTATTACTTCAACCTTGGGTAAAGCCTTGGGTGGGGCGATGGGTGGTTTTACCAGTGGCCGTAAAGAGATAATTAATTTACTGAGACAGCGTTCACGTCCTTATTTGTTTTCTAATTCTTTGGCTCCAGTAATTGTGGGTGCCGCTACTAAGGTTTTGGAGCTGTTAAGTAACAGCACGGAATTAAGGGATCGGTTGATGGCTAATGCTAAATACTTTAGAGAGGAGATGACTAAAGCTGGCTTTGATATCAAACCAGGAATTCATCCTATTGTGCCAGTAATGTTATATGATGCTAAAATTGCTCAAGAGTTTGCTGAAAAATTATTAGCCGAAGGGATTTATGTTATTGGATTTTTTTATCCAGTGGTGCCAAAAGATTTAGCTCGCATTAGAGTGCAAATTTCTGCAGCGCATCAACAGAATGATTTGGATTTGGCGGTGAGAGCTTTTGTGAAAATCGGCAAAGAATTGTCAGTAATAGATTAAAACTTAATAGCAAAGGCTACATTGTATCATTATTTAAATTAACCAATTGCTATGGTGTTTAAAGACGGATAAACACCAACTGGCTATTGTGTTTTTACTGGCTATGATTCGGAATATGTTTATACTAGAAATATAAATAACTTAGTGACCAATACCACAGTTTTAAATTAAGACGGTGAGACAAAAATTAATTATACTAAGTACTGTTTTAGTGTTAAATTTGATAAAATTATTTTCAGTAAGAGCAGAAAAAAGTATCACGCAAAATCTGAAGCGTGCTCAACAACAGATGTCCTGGCGTCTTTTTTATTCTAATATAATTTTTTGTGCTCTAATTTAAAATAATATACTAGGTTTGACCAGATAACTATAAGATGTTAGTATATCAATATATATTGATATACTATATGATAAATAAAGTTTGTGTAAACAGAAAAGTATCTTTGGAGTTTGGTGATTTGTCTAAATTTTTTAAGGTGGTTGGAGAAGAGAATCGTTTAAGAATTCTCTGTCTTTTAAAAACGGGGGAGTGTTGCGTTTGTGAGATCTTTGAAAACTTAGATTTGTCACAAAACTTGATTTCCAGCCATCTTAGGGTTTTAAGAGAATCTAAATTAATTAAATTTAGAGAAGAAAAACAAAAACATTATTATTCAATAAATAAAAAAGTGTTTAAAAAATATAATCGGTTATTAGCTAAATTTTTAAAAAGTTATGAGTAAAAAAATAAATTGGCACTATTTAAGACAAGTTTCTCAGCTGGCGACTATTGTTTTGGTTGTGTATTTAACGCTTAATCATTTAAACTTAGGAATTGAAAAGGCAGCACCTATTGATGCTTATTGTCCTTTTGGTGGTTTTGAAAGCTTGTTAACTTACATAACTACGGGAGAGTTTTTAAATAGAATTTTACTGAGTGCTTTTACTTTACTGGCAATAGTTTTGCTATTTACTATATTTTTTGGTCGAGTTTTTTGTGGATATTTTTGTCCGCTAGGTGCACTTCAGGAAATGATTAGATGGTTTGGTAGAAAAATAGGCATTAAAAAAGATGTAGAGCTTCCGGTGGTCATTGATAAATATGCTCGTTATTTAAAATACATAATTTTGGTAGTGATTATAGTTCTGTCTTATAAATTAGGAGATTTGGTTTTTAGAAATTATGATCCTTATAATGCTTTAATGCACTTAGGTAATGAATGGGAAGAAAAAGTTTATGGCTATAGTATTTTAATTATTTTATTAGTGACTTCTCTGTTTACTAAGAGTTTTTGGTGTCGATATTTTTGTCCTCTGGGGGCGGCTTTAGGAGTGGCTAAGAAATTTAGTTTTTTTAGATTAAAGAGGAATGAAAAAACTTGTATTGCTTGTAATCATTGTAATGATGTTTGTCCAGCTGGTTTGGATGTAGCTAATAGTGATGTAGTTAAATCAGCTGATTGTATTAGTTGTTTAAATTGCGTGAGTGATTGTCCAAAAAATAGTTTAACGGTTTCTATTTTTGGTAAAAAGATATTTAAAAATAAGTTTACGATAATAGTGGTTGTTCTATTTGTGACTACTGTTATAGGTGCGTCATTTTCACCTTTATGGCAACAAAAACTAGGGTCTAATATGAAGGATGCCCAAGGGCAGATTGATGTTAGAAGTATTAGAGGTAGTAATACCTTAGAGTTTATTATTAAGGAGACGGGCTTACCGTTTACGGCCTTTCAAAAAGAATTTAATTTGCCAGCTGATATCGATCAAGTTATAATGTTAAAAGAAATAGCGCATAAGTATGACTTAAAAAACAAGGCGGGAGAGCCACTGGAAACAGAAGATTTTCGTCAATTTATTGAAAATAATTTAAAAAGTAAAAAGTAATTAATAATTTTATGTTTACAAAAAATGAAGGGGTAATAGATCGCTTAATTAGAGTGATTTTAGCTGAAGTATTTTTTATGCTAGCTTGGTTTTGGTTTGGTGGTGTGACGCAAATAATTTTATATACATTGAGTTTTGTAATGTTACTGACGGCAGTAATCGGTTTTTGTGGTTTGTATAAATTTTTTAGTTGTAACACTAAGCATGGTGAAAAAAAAGTATCAAAAATTGCGATAGCTAGTTTTGTGATTGTTTTTGTAATTATAGCCATTGCGGGTGGATACTATAGTAATTTTTTTAGTAAAAAATTATTTTTAGAAGATTTTAATGTGATGAATAATTATTATAAACAAACATTATTTAATACCGGTCAAGACAAGCGAGAGGAGTCAATTGCAAACTATGACAAGTTGGTTTTAGAATGTGCTAAGTTTTCTAAAAAATATTCTAATTATCACCCTCAAGTTGTGGCTAAAGATAAGAATTTTAATTCAGATTTGGCTAAAGTATCGGAGTTTATTACAAGTTTGAAAGATAAGGTTTATACTGGTGATTTGAAGGAGTCTCATCTTGACTTTGAAGAAGTTCGTCCTATTTTTCAAGATATTTTAAAGCGTAATGGTTTTTCGATGTTGGCTGTTTATTTGGTTGATTTTCATGATTCAATGGAAAAGGTGATTGCTGAGGCTGATAAAAAGAACTCAGTTGGAGTTATTGAAACTTATGTTGATGCTAATAATAAATTAATAACTGTTGAGGAGGTGGCTAATGATGATGAAATTAAAGCTATTAGAAATAATCTGGAGGCATTATTAAATTTAGCTAAGTCTGGGAATACTGAGGACTTGGCGATCCAAGCGGCTGAGCTAAAAAGTAGTTTTGTTAAAGTTTATTTAAAAAGAGGTTAGATAAACTTTTGCAGTAAAGATTTTTATTGTTTTTGATTTCTTGATAGAGAAAGGGATGGCTTTTGTTAATACTTTAATTAGTCTATAATCAAAATTAACAGTAAGTTTTTGATTGGTTTTTAAAGTTCAGTTTAATATATGAAAAATAAATTATTTAATGTTCACCCCGATGTTGTAAAATTGGGGTTGGTTAGTTTTTTTACTGATTTGAGTTCTGAGGCTATTTTTTCAGTGTTTTCTGTGTTTTTTACGGTCATAGTTGGTGCTTCGGTAGCACTTTTAGGCTTGATTGAGGGTTTAGCCGATTTTTCGGCGTCTTCTCTGGATTATTTAGCTGGATGGTTATCAGATAAATCTGGTAAACGAAAGCCTTTGGCTTTGGCTGGTTATGGTTTTTCAACTTTAGCTAAATTAATGTTATTGATTGGTAGTTCTGTAGCAGCTTTAGCCTCCTTTAGAATTATTGAACGCCTAGGTAAAAGTTTTCGAGGAGCACCTAGAGACGCTTGGTTGGCAGATGTGGCCAGTGAGGGTAATCGAGGATATGCTTTTGGCTTACATAAAACTATGGATAAAACCGGAGCAATTTTAGGCCCTTTATTGGCTTATTTTTTATTAAACAAATTTGGTCAAGGATTTAATACTTTTAATTTGATTTTTGTTTTTGCGGTTATTATGGCTTTTATCTCCGTAGTAATTTTGGCTATTATGAAAGACCGACCAGGAATGTCGCACAAAAGAGAAAATATTTTCTTGGCAGCTAAAACTTTAAGTCCGAGGTTTAAGGCTTACATGATTCCGGCTGGTATTTTTTCTTTGGCTTATTTTAGTTTTGGTTTTTTACTACTGAGGGCTTATGCTAGTGGTTTTGCAATTAAAGATGTAGTTTTGTTGTACGCCTTGTTTAACATGGCTTTTGTGATGGTTGCGGTACCAATTGGAAAACTGGGTGATTGGATTGGGCGTAAATATATAGTGATGTTGGGTTATGCGGTGTATATTTTAATGTCCTTAGGTTTTATATTTGCTACGACTAAATGGGAAGTGGTTGGCTTGTTTATACTTTTTGGTATTTTTTACAGTATTGATGAAGCACAGAGTAAGGCTTTTATTGCGGATATTGAAAGAGATCGAAGAGCTACGGCCATGGGACTTTATAATTTTATAACAGGTTTGATTTATTTACCGGCTTCGGTGATTGCAGGAGCTCTTTGGGCCATGAATCCTGTTTATGCCTTTGTTTTTGCAACGGCAACAGCTTGTATGGCTTTGGTGGCGTTTATAATTATTAAGCCTTGGAAAGAAAAATCAATAAAAATTTAATCATAGCTATTTAAAAAAATAATTGACTATTAATGATTAGGAGAGCAAAATATTAAATAATATGAGACTAATTAAAAGGTAAGAATAAAAATATTTTTAATCAGGCTAAATAATTAGTTTTATGTTTAAAAAAGCAAAAAAATCAATAAACAAAGAACAATGTTTTGTTTGGTTTGGCTTTAATATGATGGAGATTATAGTAGTTGTGACTATTTTTGGAATGATATCTAGTGTTATTTTTGTCGCGATTTCAGATATAAGAAATAAAGCTCTTAATGTTAAAAGACTTGATGATATAGAAAATATTAGAGAGGCTTTGCGATTTTATAAAAAAGATATAGGGAGTTATCCGCTAGTATTTAGGTAGTACTATTTATAGGCTTGTAATATAACCATCGCCGCAGTTTTAGGAAATTATATAATTATTGTTCGTGACTTAAACGCGCTATACTTATTATAACAGTAAAGATGTTAATTACTACCTCTATATTTGGCCGATAGAATTATAATTATCAGTAATGATATATATGGATTACAGAAAATATGAACCAGAGAGAAGGATTTTTCATTGGTTAACTGTTCCAATTGTTTGGTTGCCATTACCATTTATTTTGATTTTGGATTTAGTAATTATGCTCTATCAAGTTTTATGTTTTCCGATCTATAAAATTGAACGGGTTAAAAGATCAGAGTATATTTTAGTAATGGATCGAAATAAACTAGATTATTTATATGGTTTAGAAAAATTAGGTTGTATGTATTGCGGTTATGCTAATGGTGTTTTTCGCTATATAAAAGAAGTGGCTGGAAGAACTGAGAAATATTGGTGTGGCGTAATGCATGAAGATAAGCCAGGGTTTAAAATTCAAGAGGATCAAGTAATAAAAAAATTTGCTAAGTTTGGTGACGAGGCCGATTTTAATGAGAAGTATAAAAAGATTTAGTTTTATTTAAAAAGGTTAAAAATAGATCGACTATCATTTGATTTATTTTTGTTGCCGACTTGAATAGTGGAATGGAATATGCTAGGGTTTAGATAGTTTATTATTTAAAAAAAAATATGACAGACGTGTATCAGGATTCTTTGTTGTTACATCAAGTAAATCGAGGTAAGTTTGAAATAAAAAGTAAAGTACGACTTAACGATAAAAATGATTTATCACTAGCTTATACTCCTGGAGTGGCGGAGATTTGTCGTGTAATTGCGGCGGATAAAAATCGAGCGTTGGACCTAACTTTAAAAGGTAATACTGTGGCAGTTATTTCTGATGGTAGTGCTATTTTAGGTTTAGGCAATTTAGGTCCAGAAGCGGCAATTCCGGTTATGGAAGGCAAGTGTTTGCTGTTTAAAGAATTTGCCGGAGTAGATGCTTTACCTATTTGTTTAAATACTCAAGATACGGAAGAAATAATCAAGACTGTAAAAAATATCGCACCGGTCTTTGGTGGGATTAATCTGGAAGATATTTCTGCTCCACGATGTTTTGAAATTGAAGCTCGACTTAAAGCTGAGCTGGATATTCCGGTAATGCACGATGATCAACATGGCACAGCAACCGTAGTCTTAGCAGCTTTAATCAACGCTTTGAAATTAGTGGAATTAAATAAGAGCACAGCCAAATTAGTGGTTAATGGAGCTGGAGCGGCTGGGAATGCGGTGACAGATTTGTTGATTGTTTACGGTTTTAAAAATATTATTGTATGTGATAGAACTGGTGCTGTTTACGAAGGGCGACCAGATTTGAATGAGTCTAAACAAAAATTAGCTAAGCAAACTAATCCTAATAAAATTAGTGGGGGGTTAGCTGAAGTAATTGTTAATGCTGATATTTTTATTGGGGTAAGTGCTCCAGGGGCTTTGACTGGTGAAATGATTAAAGCTATGAGTGCGAAGCCAATTATTTTTGCTTTAGCTAATCCAACTCCAGAAATTATGCCAGAATTAGCGAAAGAAGCAGGAGCTTTTATAGTGGCTAGTGGGAGAAGTGATTACCCAAATCAGATTAATAATGTTTTAGCTTTTCCTGGTATTTTCCGTGGAGCTTTGGATAATCGAGTTAAGCAAATTACCGATGAAATGTTGATTAGAGCTGCAGAAAATTTAGCTGACTTAGTGATTAATCCAACTCCTGAAGAAATTTTGCCTGATGCGTTTAATAAGAAGGTAGCAAAAACTGTGGCAGCGGCTATTTATGAATAATAAAAAAATAATCATAATTATTTTGGCGTTGTTGGTTGTTGTGTGGTTGGTTGTTACCGGTTATTTTTTATATAAATTTTTATATTCTGATTCTTTGAAGATATCTAGTACTTTGTTTACGGCTCCTAGGCATGTTATTAATCCTCCAATAATTTTAACGTCAGTCGAACCAGTGGTTATTAAATCAGTTGGAGAAAAACCGATTGAATTGATTGATCGGGTTGAACCAATAGTTGTCCAGGAACCGATTTTGACAGAAAAAAAAGCAATTGTTTCAACTTCACCAGCTATATCAAAAACAGTTATTAAATTTATTGTGCCTTTTGCAGCACAAGCGCCTTTTGGCGAGTGGTCTGATCCCAAACAACAAAATGCTTGTGAAGAAATATCGGCTGTGATGACGATAGCTTGGGCTAAAGGAGAAACCTTAACTCTTAAAGAGGCGAAAGATCGAGTTATTGCTATTTCTGATTGGGAACAAGAAACTTATGGTAGCTATCAAGATACTTCGACGATTGATACTGTGAAAAGGATTTTTAAAGAATATTTTGATTATCAAAAAGTCGAGGTGTTTGATAATGTTACAATGAGTGATATTATCAAAGAATTAGAGAGTGGTAATTTAGTAGCAGTTCCTACTAATGGTAAATTACTCCACAACCCTTTTTTTACTGCGCCAGGTCCAGCAACACACATGTTGGTAATTAGCGGTTATGATTATAGAGCTAAAGAGTTTATAACTAACGATCCAGGTACTAGACAGGGCGAAGATTATCGCTATAAGCAAGAGATATTATTTGAAGCGATTAGAGATTATCCAACAGGTTATCATGAGCCGATTAAAGGTATTCAAAAAAACATGATTGTGGTTAAAAAATAATTTAAATTTATGGATAATGTACTAGAGATTTGTCCTGTTTGCCACCAAACTGTAAAAGAAGAGTATTTTTTTTGCCCTAATTGTGGGCACAATTTAAAAGAAGCTGTGCTACCGATTTCTGTGGGTAAACAAATTGGATTATACGCTTTGGCTGTAATTTTACCACCTTGGGGTTTTTATCCTGGAGTGAAATATATGTTGAAAAACAATCCACACGCTAAGCGAGTGGGTTTGATTACTGTATTATTAACCACATTGTCTATGGCTTTAATGTTGTGGTTAATTTTTAAGGAAATGAATATTTATTTAGAGCAATTTTCGGCACTTAGTCTATAACAATATGGATAAAAAGGTTATTTATCTAGGGATGTTTATAGGCTCTTTGGTTGGTGGTTATCTGCCAATGTTATTTGGGGTTAGTGCGTTTTCCATGTGGTCAGTAATGTCTGGAGCGGTAGGTGGTATTTTTGGTATTTGGCTAGCCTATAAAATTTTTAATTAAAAATATTTATAAAAAGACCAGGCTTATAATGCTTGGTCTTTTTTATTAGGTTTAAAATTTAGAGCGACGAGTTGATATGCGGTAGCGTTGATCGTCACTAAATTTAATTGGGCTAGAGTTATCACGATCATTATTGCCTCTATATTTATTACCACCAGAACGAGGAGCGCGTTTGTTATCGCTAGTAGTAGGGTGGTCGCTAAAAGATTTTTTAGTACTAAAGGGTTTTTTGACGCCGGCATTTTTTCTAGCGTTGAAAGGTTTTCTAGCACCGAAAGATTTTTTGCCTTCGATGTAATTTAGACCATCTGAGAAAAGATTATCTTTGCTAGATTGAACACTATGAGAAGTGTAATTGTTGCCTGATCGAGGAGTTTCTGATTGACTGCGAAAACGACTAACACCACCAAAATCTTGGCGTTTTGTTGGATATGGGCTACCGCTGGTTTTTTTATTTTTCCAATCAGTGGTTGGTTTGTTTTGATTTTGGTGTTTATTGCTAGAAGTTTGACTGCTATAACGTTCGTTGGATCGTTCACTATGTACCATACGACCACCAATAGATTTGCGACTACGAGATATTTGGCCAGAACGACGAGGTTCTTTGGGCTGATCAATATCGCCAGGCTTAGCCAATTGTTTGGTAACTTTAATGTTTTGTTTAATCAAACGTTCGATATCGCGGATGTCGCGAGATTGATTAGGTAAGGCAAAGGAAATAGCTTTACCAAATTTACCGGCACGACCGGTACGACCAATACGGTGGACATAATCCTCAGAGTTTTCTGGTAAATCATAGTTAACAACCAATTCGATTTCTTTAACATCGATACCACGAGCGGCAACATCAGTAGCTACCATAATCCGATAACGACCGTTTTTAAAACCAGCTAAGGCTTCTTTGCGTTGAGATAAAGAGCGGTTAGAATGAATTTCTACAGCGCGATAGCCGTCCTCATTTAATCTTAAACAAATTTTCTTAACATTGTGTTTGGTTCTTAAAAAAACTAAAATAGTACCAGCATACTCTTTGGCGATGCTTAATAACTCTGGGTATTTATCGTCATTTCTTAAGATGACCATTTCTTGAGTAACGTTTTCAGCGGTGCTGCCAGTTGGGGCAACTTCAATGCTGACAGGTAAATTCATGTGAGCATTAACTAATTTTAAAATAGCTGCCGGCATAGTGGCTGAAAACAACATGGTTTGACGAGCTTTTGGTACAGATTTTAAAATTAGTTCGATTTGAGGAGCAAAACCTAGACTAAACATCATGTCGGCTTCATCTAAGACAACTATTTTAACATCGTCTAGTCTTAATTTATAGCTTTTGATGTGATCATTTAGGCGACCAGGAGTAGCAATGATAATGTGAGGATTTCTTTTAAGTGCGTTTAATTGACGACCAATATATTCTCCGCCAATTAAAACGGCAGTGCGTAAACCAAGTTTGGAACCAATAGTGCGCAAGCTTTCATCAACTTGTAAGGCTAATTCGCGAGTTGGTAAAATTACCAAACCACGACCTTTATCTGCGGCTAATCTTTGAATTAGAGGAATGCCAAAAGCTAAGGTTTTACCGGTACCGGTTTGAGCAATACCGACGATATCTTTACCAGCGATAGTAACGGGAAGGGACTTTAATTGAATTGGGGTTGGGGTGGTAAAATGTAGGCTGTTTAAAATTTCCAACATTTTGGGCGCAATGCCCAAACCATAGAAATCTGTAGATTTCTTGTTTGTATTTGTCATAATTTTTTGTGACACGAAGCCACTGGTCACTGAATTATGACTAATAAGGGTTCGAGTCGGTGTGCTTTATAGTTAGCACATAAAAAACCGCCATAAGACGGTTTAATGTAATATTATTTATATAATAGCACGATAAAAAAAATTTGTCAACTAAGCTTCCCTACATTCTGGTTCCAAGCTTAATTTAATACAAAAGACACCTCGATTAGGGCAAAATAATTAAGTGACTAATTATAAACCTAAAAAAGATGTCTTATATACTATTATTTTAAACCAGAAAAAAGAAATGAGCTAGTGGTTGTGTTACGAGCTGGGTTAAAACAAAAAGATATAGCTAAATTACTTGGCAAGACGGCGTCAGCCGTCTGCCAAGAGTTAAAGAGAAATAGAACTGATAATAAAAGTGGTTATGATGTCGGTCTAGCTAAAAAGATGACTAAAGAAAGAAGAGTTATGGCTAACCAGAGATTTAGAAAGATTGAAAATAACAAGTGGTTAAAAAATTACATTGCAAAGAAAATTGAAAAATACTGGTCGCCGGAACAAATTAGTGGACGATTAGGATATCTCTATCCAAATGAAAAAATGAAACAGATTGGCAAAGATAGCATCTATAAATATATCTATGATGAGAGGAAAGAATTAGTTAAGTATCTTAGATGTCAGAAAGGAAAATATTGTAGGCGCTATGGCACGAGAATACCCACAGAACAACGAGAAGAGCTAAAAAAGAGACGAATTAACGAAAGATCGGTTGAAGTGGAAAAGCGAGGACAAATTGGTCATTGGAAAGGAGCTGCAATAGTGGGCACTGACAAACAACATATTCTAGCTCATGTGGAGAGAAAAAGCGGATTACTATTAGCAGACAAACTGAAACGAGGCACAGCGGAATTAACGAGACAAAAAACAATTGAAAGATTTGAACATATTCCTAAGAAGAAAAAACTGACGATGACTTATGATAATGGTGTTACCTTTGCTGAGCATGAAATGACTGAGAAAAAAACGGGAATAATAATTTATTTCGCTAATTCATATCACTCCTGGTAACGCGGGACTAATGAAAATTGTAATGGCTTGCTCAGACAATTCTTTCCAAAAAAATCCGCCTTTGCTATGATCACTCAAGAGGCTGTTGATGAGGCCTGCGGCCTCATCAACAATCGCCCGAGAAAACGACACGGTTATTTGACTCCAAATGAGGTGTTTCGCGGAAAATAATCTGCCAAATTAATTAAGCTTTGGAATAGAATTTAAGTTCATTCTGCAGGTTTTTAGAACAATTAACCAGTACTAGTAGTAATTGAGGTCTCATTGAGCAAAGTTTTGTTGATCAGGGTGAGGTATTTTTGGAAGACCTGTTATTTAATTGCTATTTTAAATAAATGTTATATAATATACAACATTATAAAATAATCGTTTTAAATGAAAAATACAATTATTTGGTTTTTAGTGGCAGTATTTTTGGTGGGGGCTATAGTAATTGTGTATCGTGGTCGCCCAGTTCAAAAATTATCTCATGAGCAGAATGCTTTAGCTTCTTTGCGGACTGAAAATGATGAAGTTGAGAAAAGTGCACTAGAGCTGAACGATGGCGAAAAGTCTGAGCAATTGATGGAATTTTCTGTGGAGAATCCAACTTCTGAGCAAACGAGTGTGGTTCCAGTGGACACAAAAACAGTAGTAACTAGTCCTTCGGTCAGAGCTAATATTTTTACAGTTGCGGATATTGCTAAACATAACATAAGGACCGATTGTTGGTCCACTATTAATGGTAGTGTTTATGATTTAACTAGTTTTGTGGATCGTCATCCGGGTGGTGCTAAAAAAATTATGATGATTTGTGGTGTTGATGGTTCTGGTTTGTTTGACACACAACATAATGGATCTAGTGTGGCCCAAGCTTCTTTGGGTTTATTAAAAATAGGAGTTCTAAAATAATATGATGAAAGATGTATCAACTAAATTATTGCGTATATCTTTTGCAGTGATGTTTTTGTGGTTTGGCGTTAATCAGTTATTAAATCCAGCAGCTTGGACTATTTTTTTGCCGACTTGGACAGGCTATTTTCCTATACCTGGAGAAATGTTGGTTCAGCTTAATGGTTGGTTTGAAATCGTGTCGGCAGTAGCTTTGATTATTGGAGTCTGGGTTAAGCCAATTGCTATTTTGCTTGGGTTACATTTGGTTGGTATTGCTATTTCAGTGGGCGGAGCAACTGGAGTACGAGATGCAGTGTTAGCGGTAATGGGTTTTGCTTTGGCAGCAGACGAGCATGACAATTGGTCACTAGAGACTAGGAATAACTAAGATTATAGTGAGCTTAAGATAAATATGGCAATTAAAAGATTAATCAAAGTTAATGATAAAATGCAAAAGGGTTATAGTTACCAGCTAACAGCACCAACTGGTAAAAATTTTCAAGAAGACTTTAAACCCGATTTAACTCCAGCGCAAATGTTGAAATTAGGGGTGTTTGGTGGGCGATATTTAAGAGATTGCCAAAAAGAATTTCCGTCTAATTGGTTTTTTGAAGCTAAGTTTTTGCCTTTGGGGATGTCTGGACACAATGTGCAATTAAACTATTTTAAAGTAGAAGCGTCTTTATCCTTGCAAGAGTGGCAACGAAAAGACTGGATTCATCCTCAAGATCCAAGGGGTTGGTTTCAATGGTATTGCCGTTATTATTTAGGGCGACGTAGTGAAGATGATGCTAGGCAAATTAAAAGATGGCGAATGATGCGCAGACATATAGCTCAGATTAAAAAAAATTGTGAAGTTGGTGATAAATTATGTAGAGCTAAACAAAGACAAGCTTTGTTACATTGGGCATATGATAGTCGTAAGTTTTAGAGTTGTTAAAAAAATTAATAGTTTGAGGTAACAAGTAATAACTGTTTACAAGTAAGTCTTGTTTTGGGTGGCATTAGTATAAGTAAGGTTACTAGATGTTACTTTCTGCTAAAAATGTTTGTGCTTGTGACAATAAATTTTGTATTTTTTTGCTGTTAGCGTGAACCTGATTATTCTTGTAATTGCCGGAACGAAATCAGCGACCAGTAAGCACTGTTCTGTGGTTTATATTTTTTTTAAAGACTAATGGTTACGGAGTAGTTGGATTAGTGAAGAAAGTTTTAATTTGCTAATTTTTATTAGGTTAGTTGAAGTAGAGGGTTTGTTATTACCTGGAGAGAGTTCTGGGAGTACGGGAGATAAATACAAAATTTAATATAACTTTAATGTGTAGAAACCGGTTTGTTCAGCAACCTGTCCAAAGAAGAATAATCTTTGCCCGTTGTTTGATAAAGATAAGTGATTAATAAGACTGCCTGTGACTAATCTGGTTTCATGGTGACCACCTCGATTATCTAGCTCTAAAGCGTAAATACCTTTATCGGTGGCGTAAATGATGTAGTTGTCGTCGGTATGCCAAATAGCGTTAATTAAAGGTCGACTAACACGGCTTAAGAGATTTTCTTTATCTTGTTCGCTATCCCAAAGTCGTAATTCTGAATTACCACTTAATAACAATTGACGATTATTGAGCCAATTAGCTTGATCAACATTTTCTAAGGTTTTTAGTTTAGTGGTTAATTCTTTCGGTCCGGCGGGAAGTAAATATAATTTATGATTTTTGGTATCAGCAATGTTAATCCAACGATTATCATAATTAACAAAGCTTAAATCTGAAATTATTTGTAAATTTAGAGTATTTAAAGATTTTCCTGAGCCATCTAGAATGTTGATGCGCCATTCGCGACTACTAGAGTTTTGTTCTAGAAGGTAGGTATAGTTATCTTTAATGAGCCAATCTTCAGTTAAATAATTAGAAATGTTGACCGGGGTAATGCTATTGAAACGACCGTCAGTTAAACGATAGCTAAAAAGTCTACCAGCTTGTAAATAATAAATAGTGGAGTTTTCAGTGTTAAAACGAGCGATGATAAATTGACCATCAACGCTATTGAGGTTGATAGGAGGAGTCATCAAATTATTGACATCAATAATTTGACCGTTAACTATTAACCAGCGACTATTTGGTGACCAAGAGATGTATTTTTTTTCTTGATAGTTTTTAACAGGGTAAGTTTTAATAATTTTTAAATCCTTAAGATCTAATAAAAATAATTGATCAGTATTTAATACAGCACCAAAACTACGGTTAGGAGAGGTTTTAGTTAAAGAGTTTATGGTAGTGGTTTGTAAAATTTCTGGTAAATTATTAGAGAAAAAACGAACATTTTCTAAATAAGTTGTTTCACCAGAATAAATGTTAATGTGTTTACTCCAGGTGTAATAGCCATCTAATCTTAATTCTAAATCATAGAATCCGGACTTTATATTGGAAATTTTAGCGGGGGTAAGAGTAATCTGCGGTTTAGATGAAAAACTGCTAAGCCAAGAGCCGTGAGGTTTGCCGTCTAAGTAGATACTGGCTTTTTCTGGTTTAGTTTTGATTTGCAAAAAACCAGTTTTTTCGATTCGCCAGCCATAAGAACTAAAAGTGTAGCCAAAAGCATAAAACAAAACTGAGGCTGAAATAATAATAAATAATCCAACAAAAGATGAAAATAAATAGCGACGAAATACTTTGTTCATATTAGTCTGTTTGCTTGATGTCTGCCCCTAAAGAGCGGAGGCGACTGGCTATTTGTTCATAGCCACGATCAATTTGATAGATGTTGTCTATTTCTGTAATACCTTCAGCGATTAAGCCAGCGATAATCATAGAGATACCAGCGCGTAAATCAGGACTGGTTAATTTGCGTCCTCGAAGTTGTGTGGGGCCATTAACCACAACACGGTGTGGATCACACATAATAATATTAGCCCCCATTTGAGTCAACATGTCAGTAAAAAGTAGGCGCCTGTCATAAATTGTTTCGTGAATAATTGATGAGCCTTTAGCTTGGGTCATTAGGACGGTGTAGGGTGATTGTAAATCTGTTGGGAAGCCTGGATACTCATGGGTTTTAATGTTATAAGGTAAAATTTGTTTGGCTGGTTTGATGGTCAGGGTGTCTGAAGTGGTTTCAAAGGGCACGCCAATATGTCGAAAAATGCTTAAAAGTGATTCTAGGTGGTCAGGGCGACAGTTAGTAATTACAATTTTAGTTTTGGCGGCGGCCGCTAAAATAGCAAAAGTTCCGGCTTCAATACGATCTGGCATAATTGTGATTTCTCCACCACTAATTTTGTCGACACCCTCAATAACAATAACAGGTGAACCAGCACCAGTGATTTTAGCGCCAACATTATTAAGATGATTAGCTAGCGCTACGATTTCTGGTTCCATCGCGGCGTTTTTTAAAACAGTTTTGCCTTTAGCTAAAACGGCAGCCATTAATAAACTTTCAGTGCCGGTGACACTAACAATCGGGAAGAAGTATTCGGTGCCAATTAAGTGTTTAGCGCGTAAGTGGTAAAAATGTTCTTCCATAATTAACTCAGCTCCCAGGGCTTGAAAGCCTTCTAAAAAAATATCAATTGGTCTGGTGCCAGCACCGATAACACAACCACCTGGATGAGGGAAACGAGCTTCATTAAAGCGAGCTAAGAGTGGGGCTACAAACATAATAGAAGCTCTGAGTTTATTAGCTAAACCATGGTCTAGTTCGATAGTGGTAATATTCGCCGTGTCTAAATGACAAGTATCTGCAGTGCGATCCACTTTAACACCTAAAGCTGAGATTAATTCTAGAGAACGATCAATATCTTCAATGGCTGGTAAATTGGTAATAGTGAGTGGTTCGGTAGACAGCAGGGAGGCGGGAATGATTTTAAGAGCGGCGTTTTTAGCGCCTTTGACGGCGATGGTGCCAGCTAGAGATTTACCGCCTTGGATGATGTATTTGGGCATAGAGTGAGTTAAAAGTTTGTAAAGTCTATCAAGTTTATAAAGTTGAAGGTGATTATTGTATCTTAGCTGAAACGATGAGTTTTTTCAAGTTTTTATTACTTGCAGTCTTAGCATAAAAACTGCTATAATTAAAAAATATGGCAAAAAAAACAAAAAATTTAAAAGTAAAAAAAATAACTTTGTCGGACGTTTCGCGTAAATTGCAAACCGTGACGGTGGAAGATGTTTTAGCATTAACTAACTCTAGAGAAGATGGATTAAATCAACTAGAGATTAGACGGGCTCAAGTTAAATACGGTTATAATGAATTGGTTCATAAAGAACAATTATCTTTGATTAGAAAATTTTTGAAACGATTTCAAAGTCCGTTAATTGTAATTTTATTTATTATTGGTACGGTTTCTTTGTTTTTTGGTGATGTGCGTTCGGCGGTGATTGTTTACACTATGATTTTTTTAAGCGCTATTACGGATTTTATTCAAGAGCATAAATCAGACAAAATTGTTGAAAAACTTAAGGAACAAGTAATCTCTAAGGTGGAAGTGATTCGTGATGGTAAACATACTTTTATTAAAGCAGTTAATTTAGTATCTGGTGATATTGTTTGTTTATCGGTGGGATCGATGGTGCCGGCTGACATGAGATTAATTACTACTGATGATTTATTTATCGATGAATCTTCTTTAACTGGTGAAGCTTTTCCGGTGCCGAAATCGTCAGTAGCTTTAGCTAAGGCCATGGTGGAAATTAGTGCTCAGGAAAATATGGTATTTGCTGGTACGCATGTAACTTCTGGATATGGACGCGCAGTGGTAACGGCGATTGGTAGTCAAACAGTGTTTGGCAGAATCGCCAAAGATTTACAAACACCAGAAGAGCCAACCGAATTTGAAAAAGGAGTTAACCGGTTTGGAACTTTAATCGTGAAGGTGATTATTGCTTTAATAATTGGGATTTTTATTTTGAATACTGGTATTTCTGGTAAGCCGTGGTTAGATTCTTTGATGTTTAGCTTAGCTTTAGCAGTGGGTTTAACGCCTGAATTGTTGCCGATGATTATGTCGATTACGCTAGCGCGTGGTTCCGAGCAAATGTCTAAACAAGGGGTGATTGTTAAACGACTTAATTCAATTCATGATTTTGGCGGAATGGATGTGTTATGTACAGACAAAACAGGAACTTTGACTAAAAACAAGATTGAAATGGTGAAACATGTCGATTTATCTGGACGAGATTCTGATAAAATTTTAGATTATGCTCACTTAAACAGTTATTTTCAATCAGGTATAGCCAACCCTTTAGATGAGGCCGTGCTTCGAGTAAAGAATCAAATTGAATTAAACCATTGGATAAAAATAGATGAAACGCCATTTGATTTTGAAAGACGTCGTTTGTCAGTGGCCTTGGAATATGAGAATCGTTTTTATTTAGTTAGCAAAGGAGCTCCAGAAGAGATGTTAGTGGCTTGTAGTCATTATGAGGATAGAGATGGAAAAAGATTATTAGACAGAAGTTGGCTCACTAAAGCTAATAAACTTTATAAAGAATTAAGCATTGACGGATTTCGAGTTTTAGCTGTGGCTTATAAAAAAGTAGAACGAAAGCAAGAATATACTGTTAATGATGAAGCAAAAATGACATTATTGGGGTTTATTGCTTTTTTAGATCCGCCCAAAATCGGCGCTAAGCGAGCTATCGATTTATTGGAAGCACAAGGGATAGAGATGAAAATTATCACAGGAGATAATGATTTGGTGACTCGTAAAATTTGTCAGCAGTTGGATGTCGTTATTAAAGGTGTGCTAACTGGCATACAGATTGCTGATTTAACTGATGAAGAATTAAAATTGGCAGTGGAGAATAATACTATTTTTGCTCGAGTGTCACCAGAACAAAAAGCACGAGTGGTGAGAGCGATAAAAGCTAATGGTCATTCGGTGGGATATTTAGGCGATGGCATCAATGATGCTTTACCGCTTCATGCTGCGGATGTTGGTATCTCGGTTAATAATGCGGCTGATGTAGCTAAAGAAGCGGCTGATTTAATTTTGCTAACTAAAGATTTAAAAGTTTTGTCACTGGGCGTAACCGAAGGTAGAAAAACTTTTGGCAATACTATTAAATTTATTTTAATGGGGTTGTCTAGTAATTTTGGTAATATGTTTTCAATAGCGGCAGCTTCTTTTGTGTTGCCGTTTTTACCTATGTTGCCAATTCAAATTTTGTTGAATAATTTTTTGTATGATTTTTCGCAAGTAACCATACCACTTGATGAAGTAGATGAAGAATACATTAAAGAGCCGAAACGGTGGGATTTTGGTCTAATTAAGCGGTTTATGATTGATTTTGGTTTAATTAGCTCGGTGTTTGATATCACTACTTTTTTTATTTTGCTTCAGTATTTTAAAGCTAACGCAGCGTTGTTTCAGACTGCTTGGTTTATTGAAAGTTTAGCGACACAGGCTTTGGTGATTTTTATTATCCGTACCAGGCGTTTGCCGTTTATTCAAAGCCGTCCGAGCCCGTGGTTACTTGTAACTGTCTTGATGGTGGTCGTAGTGGCGACTATTTTACCTTGGACACCCCTAGGCGCTTATTTCTTCTTTGTGAAGCCAAGCTGGCCGGTGATGGGTGCGATTGGAATAATTGTCTTTGTATATCTGTGTTGTGTGGAGCTGGCTAAGCGAGTGATTTATAAGAGATATCTGAAGGTTTAAAGAGGTCTTGATTTGTGTTAAATATTGGAGCAGTATGGTTTTATCTGAAGAATTTGGAGAAAATAAGGGAAACTTCTAAAGCTTGCTAAAATTATCTAATCTGCTCCTTCGGGGGTATGGTGGGGTTTTTTATGTTAGTTGGAAGGTTTATATTTTAGCAATAGTTTTTAGAATACTGGGAATTGTGGTGATAAATAATAAAAAAAACAGTTGTGGTAGGAGTGATAAGAGAAAATTGATTTTGAAATCTGTTTGGAAAGACTAAAAGCTTAAAATAAAAACCTCTCTGCTTTTTTGATTGAGACAGAGAGGTTATTTTTTATTGCGGAGTTTGACTGGCTAAGCGAACTAGTTCGCTAAAAGATTTATATTGCTTAGCTTTTTTAGTAAGTAATAAATTGACGCTACGCAGTTTTCCAAAACGACCAAGACGATTAAAGATATTAAACTTCATATCTTCACATTTGGAAATGTAAGTAATGAAGTCATAAGTTTCCACTAACCAGAATTGGTGTTTTTTATTATTTTCATCTTCCATGTTTGGATAGAAGCGTTCGGGAGCCAACCATTGACCTAAAACTTGGTTGGTGTGTGGATTTAATGGTTCTACAAACCATTGGTAATCTTTGGAATTATCAGACATTTTACTTCTCGCTTTATTGAAACAATTTAAGGTACAAAGACGTGGTCTTGCGAAGGCCACGAGCTTCGAATCTCAAAAATGAATTATGAACAGGTTTTATTACTACAAACCACGACGCCTTTTTTATCAGTGACTAGAAAGGCTCCACATTTCGGGCATTTTTCGCCGGTTGGTTTGGACCAGTAAGCTCTCTTACAAGTTGGGTAATTGGAGCAACCGTAGAAAATGCCAAAGCGACTTTTTTTGGCTACGATATCACCACCGCAATCAGGGCATTTTAAACCGGTGGGGGTGTTGGTCGGACTAGCGCCTTCAATGTTTTTAATGTTTTTACATTTAGGGTAGCTGGAGCAAGCCAAGAAAACGCCAAAGCGCCCGATTTTGACAGCCATGGGTGCACCACATTTGTCGCAGACCTCGGTAGCGTATTTGGTAATCAGAGCTTCCATTTCGGCAGTTTTAGGAGGGGTTGGTTTGTCGCCGTCCATCGGTTTGGTATTTTTACATTCGGGATAATTGGAACAGGCTAAAAATTTGCCGAAGCGACCAATTTTGATTAGCATAGCCGAACCGCATTTGTCGCATTTTTCGTTGCTTTTTTCTTCTGGCATAATATCTTGCTTATTTAATGTTTTGGTTTTATTTTCCAAATTGGCGTGAAACGGTTTGTAAAATTTGGCGATGACTGGTTGCCATTCCAGTTTATCTTCGGCGATTTTATCAAAACTTTTTTCCATTTTGGCCGTAAACTCCATGTCGACAATTTCTGGAAAGTGTTTGATTAATAAGTCGGTAACGATTATGGCGATGTCTGTTGGTTGTAAGCGTTTGTCTTCGTTGCGGATAATGTAATTGCGAGTTTCTAGGGTGGCAATAGTTGGCGCGTAAGTTGACGGGCGACCGACACCATTTTTTTCTAATTCTTTAACTAAGGTCGCATCAGAATAACGAGCCGGTGGCTTGGTAAAATGTTGTTCGGCGTTTAACTTGTCTAAAGTTAATTTATCATTTTTTAATAATTTAGGCAATTCGTTATCGCCTAAGTTTTCTTTGTAGATTTTTAAGAAACCGTCGAAGACCAAGATTTGACCGGTGGCAGTGAATAAACAATTATCGGCGTTAATAGTTACGGTGGTGTTTTCTGTTATGGCGTCAGGCATCTGACTGGCAATTGATCGGGACCAAATTAATTCGTAGAGTCTGATTTCTCGGGCATCTAATTTTTTAACTAAACTGTCTGGAGTGCTGGTGACTTCAGTAGGACGAATGGCTTCGTGAGCTTCTTGGGCGCCTTTGGCTTTGCCTTTGAACACCCTGGGGGCGGGTAAACAGTATTTGTCGCCTAAAGTTTGGCGTAAATAACCACTAGCTTCGGTTAAAAACTTGTCGCTTAAGTTTTGAGAATCGGTACGCATGTAAGTGATGAAACCTTTTTCATAAAGTTTCTGGGCGACCATCATGGTTTGTTTGGCGCTCCAACTTAAATGGTTATTAGCTGTTTGTTGGAGGGTGGCGGTGCGGAATGGGGTTGGTGCTTTTTTGCCACCTGGTTTTTTATCAACTTCTAAAATAGTGTATTCGGCTTTATTTAAACGCTCGACTAAATTATTGGCGGTGGCGTCATTTGGTAAGGCGTATTTATCTAATTTGTTACTGTCTACGCTGGTTAAGTCGGCTAAGAAAAATTCATTATCTTTTTTGAGCTTGGCAGTAACTTTCCAATATTCTTTTGGATCAAAAGCTTTAATTTCTTTTTCGCGTTCGACTATTAAACGGAGAGCTACGGATTGAACACGACCAGCGGATAAACCACGGGCTACTTTTTTCCAAAGAAAAGGGGATAATTCATAACCAACAAGCCGATCTAAAACACGACGCGCTTGTTGAGCATCAAATAATGGTTTATCGAGATGGCGAGGGTTTTCTAAGGCGTGCAAGAGTGCATCTTTGGTAATTTCGTGGAAGACAATGCGTTTGGCGTTTTGGGGTTTGATGCCTAAAATAATTGCTAGGTGCCAAGCAATTGCTTCTCCTTCGCGGTCTTCATCGGAGGCCAGAATAATCTCATCAGCTTGTTTAGCGGCAGCCTTCAAAAGGCTGGTATGTTGGCGTGCTTTTGGTGGGATAAGATATTTGGGTTCAAAATTGTTTTCAATATCAATACCCATGGTCGAAGTTGGTAAATCTCGAACATGTCCGAAGGAAGATTCAATTTTATAGTCTTTGCCTAAAAACTTGGCAATAGTACGAGCTTTAGTAGGTGACTCGACGATGACTAATTTCATAAAATATTAGAGTAAGCCCCAAAGTCCGCCGTCGTAATCGCCGACAAGCCCTTGGAGTTGTAATAATGTTAGTGACTGGGTTATAACACGAATATCAATTTTTAGCAAACTGGTTAGTTCGTCTGTGGCTAAAGGTTGTTGTTTTAGGGCATTAATGATGGCTAATTGATGAGTATCTAAATTATTACTGTTCTTGGTTTTTGGTACTCCTAAATTATAAAATTCCAGAATATCATTAACGCTTAAAATGGGCGTAGCACCTTGGCTGATTAAATTATTAGTGCCAATAGATTGGGGGCTGGTAATGGGACCTGGGACAGCCCAAACTTCACGACCGTGTTCCATGGCCAATCGAGCAGTGATTAGTGAGCCCGATCTTTTAGCGGCTTCAATAACTAAAGTGACTGGAGAGAGGCCAGCAATGAGACGATTGCGTCTGGGGAAATTAGGTGGTAAACCATCAACATTTGGGGCAAACTCAGATAATAATAAACCGCCTTGTTCGATGATTTGTTGAGCTAGGCGCTCGTGGGAGTGGGGGTAAAGATGTTTTTTGGCTAAACCTGAGCCTGGGATAGCAATAGTGAATCCATGACCATCTAGGGCGGCTTGGTGAGCTAAGCTATCAATACCGATAGCAAGGCCGCTGACAATAGTGATACCAGCTTCGGCAACTGGCTTAACTAAGGCGTTAATAGCCTGTCGAGCATAAGGACTATGCCGTCTGGAACCAACAACTGATAATAAAGGGGTGTTAAAGATTTTAAGACTGCCTTTATAAAATAACACAAAAGGAGGTTGATAGATATTTTTAAAGCTTTGGGGGTAATTATCATCTTCAATAGTGATGGTTTTGATTTGTTCAACTACCAAAAATTGCTCAAAAGATTTTGCGTTAAAAGTTGGGCGCCAGTTTAAAAATTTAGTTATGGTAGCTGGTTGTAATTTAGCGTCTTTGAGTTCTGAAAAAGAAGCATTAAAGGCACTGTTCCAATCTTTGAAACAGACTTGTAATCTAGAAAGACTGGCGGGACCGAGATAGGGGCAGGCGGAGAGATAAGTTAGATAACGATCAGGCATAAGAGTCCGTAAATGTCAAATTTCCAATTTCCAATGTCAAATCAAAGGGATAAAATCCAAATGTTAAAAAGAAAACGGAAACATAGAATTTTAAATATCTTTGTTAGTATAACATAATTAGGGCATGTTTGGTAATGTTGATTTATTTTAAAGAATATGTTAAAAAGTAAAAGTCTTGTTTTGGACGGCTAGCTCAGTTGGTTAGAGCGCTACATTGACATTGTAGAGGTCACAGGTTCGAATCCTGTGTCGTCCACACAAAATTAAAACAGCCTCACACTTTTGTGTTTGGCTGTTTGTTTTTTTAGTGACTTTTTTATGAAATAATGTTAGGTACCGCACTGTAAAAGATTACTACTGCACCTGCATCTTTAAAATTGTGTACTTTTTTCATAAATTTGTCTGAGTGAGCTAATACAAATAAAAACATTTCCTGTTGCGTTGTGTCAGAAGAGAACTTATAAAAACCTGTATGTGTGAATGTAGTTGTCACTTTTGTTTCTTCGGTGAAACGGGCTAATGTCATAATGCAAAAATACTCTATCATGATTTACTCCATCTTTTATAATGTAAAAAAATTGTTAAATAAAAAATTATCCATAATAATTCGGAAAAGATTCGTGGATGTTGCAGGGAAAACTGGTAACACCCCCGAGAACTAACCGTAGTTGTTGACCAGCCGTAGCCGGTCGGCAATTACTCTGTTAGACCTCTCCCTCGTTTCCGAGTTATTATGGATAATTTAACTATGGCTACATTATAGCATACTTTGGTTATCTTGTCAAGGGTATTGATAAAATAGGCTTAAATTAGCCGTTTTTTGTTAAATATAGTATTTTAGGCCTGTTTTGGTTAGCCCTTTATTTTTTTAGCGTTTTGTTTTATGGTGTATAGGTAGTATCTGCCTAAAGCGGAGAAATCGCGCCTGTAGCTCAGATGGTTAGAGCACAGCTCTTATAAAGCTGGGGTCGATGGTTCAAGTCCATCCAGGCGCACAATTAAATCAGCTCTTATAAAGCTGGGGTCTTAGGTTGCAGTCCTCCAGGCGCACAATTAATTTTGAGAACACAAATCCATTGGCTAATGTTGGTGGGTTTATGTTATAATTAAGACAATGAAGAAAGTTATTATAATTAATTACTCAGCTTTTACATTAGTTGAGGTGCTTTTAGTGATAGGGGTTGTCGCCGTGTTGGCTACAGCGATAATTATCGCTGTTAATCCTCTGCATCAATTGGCCGCCGCTAGAGATTCGACTAGACTAAAAAGTTTATCTACTATTCAAAAAGCTATTAATCAATATCAAGTTGATCATAAAGGTGCTTATCCGAATGGTTTAGTAACTAAACTACAAGAGATTTGTAATAATGATGTTGTTCAAAGTCAATGTTTGGCTGATGGTAAATTGTATTTAGGAGAGTTGACAAATAATCAAGAATATTTAACTAGACTGCCAGTTGATGATTTAGCTACCAGCTCTTTGGGAACTGGTTATCAAGCGGCTATTAATTCTGCTGGGCGAGTAGTTTTATCGGCGATGTATGCTGAGTTAGCCAGTATCACTGTTGGTGATCCTGATTCATTGCTTCGTGATTTTGGGACGGCCGAGGGTTTAGTTGGTTGGTGGATGCTTAATGATTTATATGGAGCTAAAGATTTGAGCGGGTATGGGAAAAATGGCAATTTGTTTGGTGGGGTAGCTACTTCTACTGGCATGAATAATAAAATAAACGGTTCTTATGATTTTTTAGCTAACTTGGTTGTGCCATATGCTGGCGTAAGTATACCATCAACTAATATTCACGATGTTGGAACTGCTTGGACGATGGGCGCTTGGTTTTATAATAATTTATCGAGTGCTACCGGCACGATGCAAACTATTTTAACTAGAAATGGACAGAGTCAACCGAATTATGGTCATTGGTGGATTATAGCCTATTCTAATAAAAAATTATTATTACAAATTAATAATGGAATTAATGTTAATTTAATTTGGAGTGCTGTGCTTATTTCTGACCAATGGCAACATTTAGTTTTAAGAATGAACAATGATAACGCTGTGGAGCTTTTTGTGAATAATATTGCAAAAGGGAAAAAAAAGATACCAGGTGTTTATAAAGAAGTTTTAGTTAGAAATTCTATTTCTTTGGGAGCGTATAATGGCAGTACTGGACCTGCTTATCGCTTAGGCGGTAAGCTAGCCGATGTGCGTATTTACAATCGACCTCTTAGTAATCAAGAAATCAGTGGTTGGTATAATGCAACTAAAACTAAATAAATGATTAAAAATAATTTAATAATTTTTAGCTTAAATAAATAAAATATTTTGGGTATTGACACAGGGTCCAACTCGGATTAAAATACTTTTGCTTAGCACTCTAAAGTCTAGACTGCTAAGTTTTCACTGTTAATAATTATTTAAAAGCCTTTGGCTGAAAATTATGAATCTAAAACCATTATACGGTAATGTAATCGTCAAACCGTTGGCTGATGAAACCGTAACTAAGTCCGGCATTGTAATCCCGGATACTGTCAGCAAAGAGAAACCTGAGAAAGGGGAAGTGGTGGCTGTTGGCACCGGTCGCTTGCAAGAAGGTGGAACTATTGTGCCATTAATTGTGAAGATTGGTGATAAAGTAATGTTTCGTAAATATTCTCCAGATGAAATTAAAGTTGATGGGCAGGAATATTTGGTGATTAAGGAAGCGGATATCATGTTAATTATAGAGTAGTGCGTTTTTACTTTATAAACTTTTGACTTTACAAATTTTATAAACTTATAGATATGTCTAAAATTATTATTTTTGATGAGAAAGCTCGTTTAGCTTTAAAGCGAGGGGCTGATCAATTAGCAGCTGCTGTGAAAGTGACCATGGGCCCGAAGGGGCGCAATGTGGTAATTGAAAGATCTTATGGTGCGCCAATTATTACCAAGGATGGTGTAACTGTAGCTAAGGAAATTGAACTGGAAGACAAGTTTGAAAATATTGGTGCGGAAATTATTAAAGAAGCGGCTAGCAAAACTAATGATGCGGCTGGTGATGGTACTACCACGGCGACCGTATTAGCTGAAGCAATTATTGCTGAAGGTATGAAATTAGTGGCAGCTGGAGTAAGCCCGATTGAGATTCGATTAGGTATTGAAAAAAAAGTGGCGGAAGTGGTTAATAATTTAAAAACCATGTCTAAAATCATTTCCACTAAAGATGAAATTGCTCAAGTAGCTTCTATTTCAGCTAACGATCCAGAAATTGGAGCAATTATTGCCGAGGCAATGGAATCGGTTGGTAAAGATGGCGTGATTACTGTGGAGGAAGGTCAATCTTTTGGTGTGGAAAAAGAAGTGGTGGAGGGAATGCAATTTGATAAGGGTTATGTTTCGCCTTATATGATTAGCAATCCGGAATCTATGAAAGCGGAAATGAATGATCCGTACATTTTGATTACTGATAAAAAAATTGGCTCTGTCCATGATATTTTGCCTTTGCTTGAAAAATTAGTGCAGGCTGGTCGTAAAGACTTAGTGATTATTGCGGATGATATTGACGGTGAGGCTTTAGCGACTTTTGTGGTTAATAAAATGCGTGGAACTTTCAATGTCTTGGGCATTAAAGCCCCTGGCTTTGGTGATCGTCGTAAGGCGATGCTTGAAGATATTGGGGTGTTAACTGGTGCGAAAGTTATTTCTGAAGATATCGGCTTAAAATTAGATGGTGTTGATTTGTCTGATCTTGGTCAGGCTCGTAAAGTGGTGGCTACTAAAGATACTACTACGATTGTTGATGGTAAGGGCGATGAACAAACTATTAAAGCTCGCATTGAACAATTAAAGAAAGAAAGAGAATTATCTGATTCTGATTATGACAAGGAAAAGATTCAAGAAAGATTAGCTAAGTTGTCTGGTGGTGTAGCTGTGATTAAAGTTGGGGCAGCGACTGAAACTGAAATGAAAGAAAAGAAAGATCGGATTGAAGACGCTTTAAATGCGACTCGTGCGGCTGTGGAGGAAGGTGTAGTAGCTGGCGGAGGTTTAGCTCTAGCAATAGCTGGTAATGTCTTTGCCGAATTAAACAATCAATCGGAATCGGTTGGTTCTCGCATTATTGCCGCAGCCTTAATTGCCCCATTAAAACAGATTGCTAATAATGCTGGTAAGGATGGCTCGCTAGTTTTATATCGTATTATGGATGAGCATAAAAACGGTAAGACTAATGTGGGCTACAACGCAGCTAACGATACTTTTGTGGATATGTTTGAAGCAGGGATTATTGATCCGACTAAGGTGGTGCGTTCTGCTTTGGAGAATGCTGCTTCAGCGGCGATGATGTTCTTAACTACCGAAGCAGTGATTGCCGATAAACCGAAAGAAAAGAATGAAGCGGATATGGGTGGTGGTATGGGCGGAATGAATCCAGGGATGATGGGGATGTAGCGCGTAGTGCAAGTTAAAAGTTCGTAAAGTTTATAAAGTTAAAAGTAGGGCCATTTGGTCCTACTTTTTGCTTTACTTTTTTTTCTTGTTATAATGATAAGCAGAATGATTAACCTGTGTATAAATAATTTAAAGATAAACTATGACAACTAATCCGAAAGTCTTTAAGACTTATGACATCCGTGGTGTTTACAAAGAAGAATTTGATGAAGAATTGGCTTACCGATTAGGGTTAGCCTTTGTTAAAATGCGTTCTGATGAATTAGGACGTGGTGATTTGAAACTGGTAGTGGCTCGTGATATGCGTTTGTCTAGCCCAACTTTACACGCTGAAGTGGTGCGAGGAATAACTGATGCGGGGGCAACTGTAATTGATATTGGCTTAGCTTCTACACCAACTTTTTATTTTGCGGTGGCTAATTATGAATATGATGGAGGTATTCAAATTTCGGCTAGTCATAATCCTAAAGAATATAATGGCTTTAAATTAGTGAGAGAGAGAGCTTTACCGATTGGGGCTGGAACCGGTATGGAAGAAATTCAAACATTGGTGATGACAGCCGAATTGTCGGTGGCAAAAATTAAAGGCACAGTGGAAACTGAAGAGGAGGTTTTACATGACCAAGTGGCACATGATTTAGCTTCTATTAGTGTGATAGATTTAAAACCATTTAAAATTGTGATTGATCCGGCAAATGCTATGGGGGCACAGTATTTTGAAGAGTTGTTTATTCATTTGCCAGGCGAGTTGATTAAAATGAATTGGGAATTAGATGGGACTTTTCCGGCGCACCAAGCTGATCCTTTGCAACCAGAAAATATGTTGGCCTTGTGTGAAAAAGTAAAAGAGGAAGGGGCGGATTTAGGTATTGCAACTGACGGTGATGGTGATCGTATTTTCTTTGTTGATAATTTGGGCGTGGCGGTAGAGCCGGGGATTGTGAGGGCTGTTTTAGCTAAGATATTTTTGGAAGAGAGGCCAGGGTCAAAAATAGCTTATGATATCCGTCCGGGGCGAATTACTCCAGAAACAATTATTAAGCATGGTGGCACACCAATTGTGACGCATGTGGGACATTCTTTAATTAAAGCACAAGCGGTACAAGAGGGAGCTTTTTTCGCTGGTGAATCCAGTGGTCATTTCTTTTTGAATATGGAAGAAGGTTGCTATGAAGTACCGATGATCGTGGCTTTAAAAGTAATGTTGGAGCTATCTAAAGCGGATAGAAGTTTTGCTGAATATTTAGCGCCTTATAAAAAATATTTTAATTCCGGGGAAATTAATTCTAAGGTGGAAAATGTGCTAGCTAAATTATCAGAAATTAAAGAAACGTATAAAAACGGAAAAATTAATGAGCTAGATGGCGTAACTGTGGAGTTCCCTGATTTTTGGTTTAATGTTCGGGCTTCTAATACTGAGGCTTGGTTGAGATTAAATTTGGAAGCGGTTAGTGAGGAAGTGATGCTTGCTAAGCGAGATGAGGTTTTAAAACTAATTAATAGTTAAAGTCGATATGATAAAAAAGACCGTTCTGACATTGTGTCAGAACGGTATTTTATTGTAGGTTATCAAAGATACTTTGAAATTTTTCTCGAAAACGACTTGGTCGTCCAGAATTAATATAGTGTTCTTTGATTTCTTCATCGGTTGGTTGGTGGTTAACACGCAGTCCGGTAAAATAAATATTTTCCGGGCTGGACATTTCTGCGATTTGTAAAGCCAAATAAAGTTCTTGCGCACTGATGTGTGGGCAAGCTGAAAATATTAAAGCGTATTGATCTTTAATGGCGGCACAGTATAATTCGTCGCATTCTTCGGTCGACAATTTTTTATTTAAAATAGTTTCGGCTAGGTCTATTTTTTGTCGAGCATAGCTTTCTAATTTTTCAGCAATGCATTTTGTATGAAATGTAATCATCACGAAACTCCTGTAAGGTACGATAATATATAAATAACTAATTTATAATCTAATTTATAATCCAAGCTGGGTACGGACTTTAGCTAAGACGGTGGCAGCTAAAGGTTCGACTTGCTTTTGGCCATCAGCTAATATTGTTAAAACCTGCTCATCACTATAGTGCTTAGCTTTTTCTTGAAAATTAGTCAAGAACTTACTAACACTGTTGGCAATGCGTTGTTTGAATTGACCATAACCACAATCAGTAAATTCTTTTTCTAGATCTTTTATCTTTTTGTTTTCTAAGATTGAGAGAATAGTTAAGAGGTTGGAAATGCCAGGTTTGTTGGCTGGGTCATATTTAATCACCGTGTCTGAATCAGTGGCGGCACGCATAATTTTTTTAGTAGCAACCTCTGGGCTATCATTTAAAGAAATGCAATTATTTTCACCGATAGATTTACTCATTTTTTTAGTTGGGTCGTCTAAGCCCATGATGCGAGAGCCTTCAGAACGAATTAGTGCGGAAGGGATTTTAAAGGTTTCACCATAGTCATGATTAAAACGCTTAGCTAAATCACGAGCCAGTTCGACATGTTGTAATTGGTCGTGACCTACGGGCACGGTGTCAGTGTTATATAATAAAATATCAGCAGCCATTAAAATTGGGTAGTCAAAAAGACCGACACTAGGATTGATTTGTTTAGAGGCTGCGTCCTTATATTGAGTCATATTTTCTAAATCACTCATGCGAGCACTGGTGCAATTTAAAATCCAGGCTAGCTCGGTGTGTTCTTTGATATCAGATTGACGGAAAATGATAGATTTTTTAGGGTCAATGCCAGCAGCTAAATAACTACGGGCTATGGCGATGATATTGTTATGTAAAGCTTTTTTATCTTGAGGCACGGTGATGGCGTGATAATCAACAACGCAAAAAATAGAGTGATGGTCGTGTTGTAAATCTACCCACTGACTTAAGGCCCCAAAATAATTACCTAAGTGTAAATCTCCTGTTGGCTTAATGCCAGAAAAAATAGTTTTCATAGTATAGTTATTTTAATTTTAAATTAGGATTGGCTTTTAATTTGTGCCAAGGAGTAAATTGACCAGCGTGATATTGAAAAATAGCGGCGGAAGCTATCATGGCGGCATTGTCGGTAGTGTAAGGTAAAGGGGCAATAATAACTGGTAAGCCTTGACCTAAAGCTTTAGCAGTTAAAAAGGCTCGTAAGCGTTTATTAGCGGAAACGCCACCGGCTAACATGATGGTTTTAGTTTTATATTTTTTGGCTGCTTGTAAGGTTTTAGTGGTAATAATATCGGTAACAGCTTGTTCGAATTCTTCAGCGTAAGCGTTGGTGTGATTTTTAGCAGCTTTGTCTTTTTGTACTTGATAAAGTAAGGCGGTTTTAAGTCCAGAAAAAGAAAAATTAAAATCACCAGAATGAAGCATGGGGCGAGGTAGTTTTACTTTAAATTGTTCGTCAATTTGTGCAGCCTTAGCAATGGCTGGACCGCCTGGATAACCTAGACCTAAAATTTTAGCTGCTTTGTCAAAGGCTTCACCTGCGGCGTCATCTTTGGTGTCGCCAACAATCTTGTATTTTAAATGGTCTGTCATTAAGACTAGTAAATTGTGACCACCAGAGACCGTCATTACTAAACAAGGAAATTGAATTGATTGATTATTAAGCCAATTAGCATAGATGTGCCCGGCGATATGGTTAACTGAGATAAGTGGTAATTTCCAAGCATAAGACAGTGAACGAGCTGTTTCAACGCCAACCATGAGAGAGGTTATTAAGCCAGGACCTGTGGTAACTGCAATCGCTTGTAATTCTTGAGTAGCATTAGAACCGCTTAACCCCGCTTCTTTAAGAGCACTGTTAACAACCGGTATAATGTTACGACAGTGTTCTCTGGCAGCAATTTCTGGAATAACTCCACCATATTGTTTGTGAATATCTATTTGGGAGGCAATAATGTTAGATAAAATATGTAAAGAATTGCCATCGTCTGCTATAATAGAGGCGGCTGTTTCATCGCAACTGGATTCTATGGCTAATATTTTTATTTCTTTTTTCATAAGGGTATTATAACCGTAAAACTATAAAATTGGCAATTGTAAACAAAAACACCTCTTTTGGAGGTGCGTTTGGTAGCCATACGGAGAATTATTATTTTCATTTGTTGCTTCGGATTAGTTCGCTGCCAATCAGTTTGATTCTCTATTGATAGTCACATAAAAATAACATAAAGTAGGGCGAATACGCCACTTTGTGTTATTTTGATGTAGCCCTACGGAGAATCGAACTCCGATTATCAGGTTGAAAACCTGGTGTCCTAACCATTAGACGATAAGGCCATATTAGATAACGCCCATAATATAACCTAAAAAATAAACCTCGTCAAGATGTTGGCCTGGGTCTATATTTTTCTTTAAAAACAGTGTATTATTAAGATAAAACAATTTATGTTAAGAAAAACAGAAAAAATAACAGGTGAATTAGCTTCGTGGAAGTGGGTTTTGTTATCAGTTTTATTGAGCCTATTATTAATTTCGGTGTCAGTTCAATACTTTAGAACACGAACTATTGTCAATGAATTACGAGGGTCAAAAATGGGTATGGATAGATCGTTAGTTGTATGGGCTGAGGCAAGAAAAATTTTAGACTGGCCTTTGGATAAGCCAATGATAGTTGAGGTTAGTACTGTAAATAATTTGCAAACTCATCAGCCATTTTTTAAGGCAGCGATTAATGGAGATTGGTTGATTTTTAATAGCGACCAAGTAGCCTTGTATCGGCCAAGTGAACATAAAATTATTAATGTAGGGTCGTGGTATGTGGATAATGCTATTTTACCAAAAGACAATAGTGTGAGTGTGGAGATTCGTAATGGTAGTGAAAAAACTGGTAGAGCTGGAGACTTGGCGACTTTATGGCAAGCTGATAGCCGTCTTAGAATAGTTGGTATTAATAATGCGGCGACTACAACTTATCAAAATAGTTTAGTGATTAAAAATAACAAAAGTGATATTAGTTTTCTGGATGAATATTGGCAACGGGCGGTAACTACTACGATGCCAGCAATGGAATCTAGTAGTACAGCTGATATTTTAATTATTTTAGGTAATGATTATGTTAAAAAGTGAGTTACCGAGTAATAAAAATTTTTTTTGGAAGAGATTGCTTTTTTTAGTAATATTTATTTTTGTTACTGCTGTTTTATTGGAAATTTATCAAACCTTAAAGCCTTTACCGATAGATTTATCCATGACTGGCCAGGAAATAGTGGTAAATATTAATGATTTATCATGGTTAGCTGACGAAACTTATACCTTGGATAATAAACGCTTAAATAAACAAACTATTTTTGAGACAATTTTTTCAAGTATAGACAATGCTGAGCAGTATATCTTGGTTGATATGTTTTTGTTTAATGATGGTGTGGGATTGGACGGAACGGTATCAAGAGCTTTAGCTAAAGAGTTTAGTGAAAAATTAATAGCTAAGAAACAAGCTAATCCTGATGTGCGAATTACGGTAATCACAGATCCGATTAACACGGTTTATGGTGGTGCACCAAACTTAATTTTTAAGACGATGGCCGATGCTGGGATTTCGGTGATTGAAACTAAACTGTCACCTTTAAGAGATTCTAATCCGCTGTATAGCGGGCCGTGGCGGTTGCTATTTTATGTTTTTGGAACTCGGGGTCTTACTTGGTTGCCAAACCCTTTTGATGCGCAAGGCCCTGCGGTTACTCTGCGGGCTTGGCTGGCTATACCAAATTTTAAAGCTAATCATCGCAAAGTGTTTTTAGCTGATAGTCAAGGGCGATGGTTGAGTGTGATTGCTTCGGCTAATCCGCATGGTGGCAGTAGTAATCATTCTAATGTAGCCTGGTTAATTAAGGGTGGTTTTGGTAATGAAATTTATAAAGCTGAAATGGCGGTAGCTAGATTATCTGGCGTAGAACTATTACCGGCACCAAGTAATTTAATTAAAGATAAGGAAGTTGGTCAGAATAGCTATGCTAAAGTAACGATGCTGACTGAAGGAAAAATTAAAACCAAAGCCTTGGAATTAATTAATTCGGTTGGGACTACTGACAGTATTCGCTTGGCGATGTTTTATTTATCAGATCGAGATATTGTAGAGGCGTTACTAGCGGGGGCCGAGCGTGGGGCGGATATTAAATTACTCTTAGATCCTAATAAAGATGCTTTTGGCTATCAGAAAAACGGGATTCCTAATCGACCGGTGGTAGGGGAGCTGGTTGAAAAAAGTGGTGGCAAAATTAAGGTTCGCTGGTATGATACTCAAGGTGAACAGTTTCACACTAAACAATTGTTAGTGGAAAAAGGTGGGATGTTGTCAGTACTGTTAGGATCGGCTAATTACACTAGGCGTAATTTGGATGACTTGAATTTGGAAGCAGACGCGCTGGTTACTATGCCAACTAAATTGCCAATAGCGAGAGTAATTACTGGTCGATTTGATAAATGGTATAATAATCAAGAGGGACAATATAGTTTGGATTATAAAAGTTATCAGGATAATAGTTTTTGGAAATACTGGCTGTATCGATTTCAGGAGTTTAGTGGAATGTCCTCATTTTAAAAAAAATAAAATAGCACGCTAATGTGTGCTATTTTATTTTGTGCAGGTGGAGGGACTCGGTCACAGATAATCGCTCGCCGCCGCTCGCAATTTCCGCGACCCCAGCTCGCCATTCAGCCTGTTGGCTGAATAGGGCTCCGCTTTTCTCGTCCCTACGCAGGCAAAGCAGTTTGCCTGCTCCATCCTTTCAAAATAAAAGAACACGCTGGTGCGTATTCTTTTATTTTGTGCAGGTGGAGGGACTCGAACCCTCATGTCTTGCGACACCAGCTCCTAAGGCTGGCGTGTATACCAATTTCACCACACCTGCTTATATAATTCATTACTATTTTTATATTATAAAAAACTGTTCTTGTCAAAGAAAATGGTCATTGATTTTACTTTGTTAATGTTTTGTACTGATGTGTATAAGTTATCTGTTTTATCAATATGGAACAAAAAAATAGTAATGTGGTTACTTTCGATGATTTAGCTCGGTTTACCGAGGAGATTTTGTTACCCGGGATTGAGCAAATTATGGATGATAAATTAGAAAAAAATTTAGCACCTATTCGAAAAGAGATATCCGATATGCGTACAGAATTTCGTGCTGAATTTGATGGCATGTATCAGGAGCTAGCTGACATTCATAGTGAGATACATAGTATCAGATTAGATTTAGATAATCTAGAGGCGCAAGTTAGTCGATTAGAAAAGATGGTTAAGGAAGATTTGAATGCTTATGCTGATAACATTATCAAGATTAAAAAAGAGCTGAAAAATTTGCAATTCAGATTTGATGCTACCCGTACCTAAAAAGAAAAATTTGTCTCATTTCTCTCACAGTGCTATAATGTGATTATGAATACAGCAAGTAATTTAAGGCCGAAGGCTTTGTCTCTCTCTCTCTCTCTCTCGTAGCGAGTGTCCAGTTTTTAGCCACTTGATTTTCAAAATAACCGATCCACCTAATCCAGGTAGATTGGTTTTTGTTATAAATAAAGATAAAAATATGGGTTATCACAAGGGGTTTACTTTAGTAGAGTTATTAGTGGTGATAGTTATTATCGGCATCTTGGCGACTTTAGCGACCGTGGCGGTATCTTCGGCTCGAGGTAGAGCTCGCGATGCCAAACGGGTGAGCGACCTCAAACAAATTTCGACCGCTCTCGAAATGTATTATGCCGAT